>CAZMBP010000091.1:0-4878 GCA_964564545.1 uncultured Saprospiraceae bacterium | reverse complement strand
GACTGGCATTATTCACCATGTGGATGATTTGTGAAAGTAAGGTTTCGGAACCTACTTTTTCAGCTCGCATGACAAATGATTTCGTTCCGTTGATAGTTCCAGAACTGACTTCATCATCTACTTTCTTATCTACAGGAATGGGTTCTCCCGTTATCATACTTTCGTCCACGTTACTATGACCTTCGGTAATTTTTCCATCTACGGGAATTTTATCTCCAGGTTTTACTCGTAGTAAATCTCCTTTATTAATGGCTTGAATGGAAATAACTTTATCACCTTCTGAGGTCACTAAAGTTGCTTCGGTAGGTGCCAATTTCAATAACTCTTTGATTGCTCCACTCGTCTGACTATGAGCTCTCGCTTCTAATAATTGTCCCAGCAAAACTAAGGTCAAAATGACGGTGACCGCTTCAAAATAAACGAAGACGGTTCCGCTCTCTGTTTTAAATTGTTCAGGAAAAACATCTGGAAAAAGCAAAGCGACAATACTAAAAATCCATGCCACACCTGCCCCTATCCCAATCAAAGTAAACATATTCAAATTCCAAGTTACGATTGATTTGTAAGCCCGTTCAAAGAACATCCAACACGCATAAAAAACGACAGGAAATGATAATCCGAATTGAATCCAGTTCCAAGTTTGTTGTGAAAAAATATCTACCAATGGATTTCCGGGAATCATTTCGCCCATTGCAATAATAAAAATAGGCAATGTAAATAAAGTCGCTATTTTCATTTTCCGTAACAACTTCTGATAAGTTTTATCTTCCTCATTTTCGGTAGGCTCTATTGGCACCAAATCCATTCCGCAGATGGGGCAACTGCCCATTTCATCCTTAATGATTTCGGGGTGCATCGGACAGGTATATTGCGTTGCTTGAACTAGTTTGGGTTGCTCCACTAAGTCCATTCCGCAGACAGGACAATCACCAGCTTGGTCATAAGTTTTTTCTCCTTCGCAATGCATCGGGCAATAGAAAATACCATTTCCGTTTTCTACTTTTTTAGGTGAATGATGATTTGTGTGTGTATTGTTATGACCTAGCATCAAAATGGTATAGTGCAATCCCCCCTTTACCAAAGTTTCTTGAAGTTGCTCTACCGTAAGGTGCGAAGTCATTTCTATTTCCACCTCGTTTTGCTTCAAATCGGCAACCGCTTTGATAATTTCTTTTTTATTTTCTAGGACATTTTCTACATTGTTTTTACAACCGTTGCAGGTCATACCTTGAATTTGATAAGTATGTTTCATTATGTTGTTTTTTATAAAGATAAAATCGATTGAATTAGTTGCTTTTACAAAAATAGAGATGCTAATGAATAGTTCTGTTATATAATTTTGTGTAAATTTTGTGAAGTTCTGACATTATCAATGAAGTATTTTAATTAGTAACTGATACTTTTACCTTTCATATTTTGATATTGAGCCTATTCTTTAATGTGAATTTTTTTGATATTAGTGAGGGCAAAAACGATTATAAAAAAACTTAAAAATATTTCTAACATCACCACAAATCTGGCTGCGTCTGATACTGGTGCAATATCTCCATATCCTACTGCTGAAAAAGTTATGACACTAAAATATATGAAGTGATACAAATTATAAATATAGGTTTCAGAATTTGCTGGCATTCCATTGAAAGCGGAATGTTCAAATTGATAGAGACAAGTATAATCAGTTGCAAATGATAAAATACTTATCCCGATTAGCAAGCCAAACACCCAAAGTAGCCTTTCCATGGAATAACATATTTCTATAATCTTAGAAAGGCGTTTTAATATATTAAATGAAATTAAAATAGTTTTGACCAAAGCTGAAATCAAAATGACAATAGGGATTGGAAATGACTGATGGTCAATGAACGACATAAGAACGATATATAAAACACCTACCACCAGAATCGTAAAAATGGGAATCATCGTTTCTCCAAATAATATTTTTAGAAAAGAATTTTCTCTAATTTGATTTAGTTTTTTTGCCATTTTAATATTTCTGTTTTAATTTCATTGCCATCTCTGGACTCATCGCTTCCGCATAAGTTCCATAAGCATCTACTAGCACTCCTTTGATACCATCCTTGGATTCGATAGCATATAAAACCGAATTGTCATCAGGGGAACTATCTCCTTCAAATCGGTACATTTCAGTTATTTTAAAATCTTCGGGATGTAATTCTAATTCTAACTTTTTGCATTCTAGGCAATTAGGTTTTAAGTTGAAATCATTCGTAAAACCTCTTGCACTTAAATCTTGAAGTGCATCTACTAAGTTGTTATAATCTTTCATACTGTTTGTCTTTGGTTAAAAAAAAATACTATTTAGTGGCATTATGCATTCCCGAAGTCAAATCATATTCCCCATTTTCCTTTGGAGTAATTTCATAATAAAATGCAGTTGGTGCTTTGTAACCTCCAAATTCCCTCACCCCTTGCATATCACATTGCATATTATAAATCCGAATTTTTCCATCCTTTTCCGCAACGGTATAAAAACCTTGAGCAAACCATTTCATTCTATCAATCAATTTTTCATCCAAGCCACTCAATAATTGGTCATTGATGGGAAAAGAATGAAACTCAATTTTATTTTTTTCCAAATGAGAATATTTTCCAATGTGCAAATGGGTTTTGTCTTTCGCTACACCATACCAAGTTGTATTTCCAATTGCAACAGGAACAGTTAGCAATCGGAAAGAAGAAATATTTTGTTCTTCGAGTTGGGTCTGAAAAACTTGTTCGATATTTTGCTTATTAGCAAGTGTAAAGAGTAAATAAAGCGAACTTACTACCAAGCCAATATTATTTGGCAAGCCACGTTTTTGGTCATTTTTCTTAAAATAAAAAACACTTAACAATACTCCTACAAGAAGTGGAATTGTATAAACTGGGTCGATAATACTAATGCTATCGAAACTCACTCTCCAATCTGTTATAGGCAAAAACAGTTGTGTTCCATAAGAAGTAAAAGCATCTAATAAAATATGAGTAAAGAGAGCTAAAAAACTAAACCGCCAAAGTTTACGAAATCGGATTTCTTTCGTCCATTTTATCTTACTCAAAATGTAAGCAAATAGAAATGCTCCTATTAATGAAAACAAAATAGAATGGCTGTAACCTCTATGAATACTGATGTTCTGAAAATCATTGAAGAAGGGCATCAACAGCACATCCAAGTCAGGAATAGTTGCGATGATTGCTCCAACGATGGCAGCTTTATTTCCAATTCTTTTACCAAGAATTACTTCGCCAACGGCTGCACCAAGAGTTGCTTGAGTTAAACTATCCATTGTTTATTTTTTTATTAAAATATGCTTTCGATTATATTCGATTTTCCCAGCCTTCTCTAAATTCTTAAATGCATATGTTACACTTTGTCTCGAAATCCCAACATAATCAGAGATATCTTGATGAGTAATAGTCTTTAATACTATTCCTTTTACTGTAAGAGTTCCTTTCCTTTTAGCTAAATATTGGAGCACTTTATAAACTCTTATATCAATATTGTTAGACTGAAGTTCTACATACTTTTCATAAATGATTTGTTCCCAATCAACTACCAATTCAAACATCTGTTTTATAAAATTAGCATCTCCGAACATGACTCTATTAAATTCTGAAATTGGAATAAATTGAATGACAACTTCTTCGTCCATTGCTATTGCTGAACATCTTCTTTCTTTTCCTCCTTTAAAAAAATCAATCACACCAAATATTTCAGTTTGAAATACAAAATACAGAATTAAGCTTCGATAAAATCCAGAGCCCTGTTTCCATAATTTTACTCTGCCAATCTGGATTCTGAAAATGCCTCTAGGTACTTCACCTTCTTGATAAATATATTGTCCTTTACGATAGATTTTGCTAATATTTGAGCGTTCAAATAATTTATCAATGCTACTTTTATTTTGGTTATGTTCGTTCAAAAGCATTTATTTTTTTAAGAAATACACAAGGTTTAGCTCCCTTCGCCCCATGTATTTCCCAAAAATCTATGTAATCTAATTTTTTAAAACAATACATTTACAGACTAATTAATGATTATGTCCTTCATGATTTTCTGGTTTATGATTTTCATTTTTCACATAGTCCATTCCGCAAACAGGGCATTTCCCAGCTGCATCGCTTCCACTATCTTTACAATGCATCGGGCAGACATAAGCAGAATTATATTCTTTTCCTTCGCCTTGCTGTTCAGTATTGGTAGATTTAGATGCACTATTCCCACAAGAAAAAATAAGAGCAGCGGTGAATAAAATAGTTGTGAATAAGAAAACGAATTTTAAATTTTTCATGTTTTTAAATTTAAGTTTTTAAAAAGCTGGACAGCGAAATTGTTCCGCTGTCCAAAACCTATGATTACTCCAATTATTCACCAGGTCGCTCGTACTGGCAACAACCAGGCAAACTATTATACACCTCATCTTTTGCACGATGAGTATCACTATCATACCCGACATCAGCAATTTTTTGTTTGATTGCATCTAGGGTAATTTCTTCAGGATTAAAAGTTACAGTCATGACATCTGTTTCTCTATCCCAATCTCCTTGACTAATTCCTTTTACATCCTTCAAGGAATTTTCGATAGTTTTTTCGCACATTCCACAATTTCCATAAACAGTAAACTTTTCAGTTTCATCTGCTTCAGTTTGAACATTGGAAACGAAAACTGCTTTCACTTCTTCACTTGTAGCAGTCTTCTCAGTAGTTGCAGTTTTCTTACTACAAGTAGTTTTGTCCTTAGCTTTTGAACTACAACAACTTTGCGCATTTACAGAAAAAGCGAAACTGACTAAAGCGAATACGATTAAAAAAATGTTCTTTTTCATGTTTAAAAATTTTAAAAAAGTTATTTGAATAAAATTGAAATCAATACTCCT
>CAZMBP010000090.1:0-28378 GCA_964564545.1 uncultured Saprospiraceae bacterium | reverse complement strand
AAGTAACATCATAAATACCGTTAACTACTGCAAAATGAAAGTCTCCCAAGAAGGATGAGAAGGTGGCCAATGCATCAGGTTCTAGCATGATAGAAAGTGGATATATTAAATTTTCATTGTTGTCATAATTACCATTCTCATTTTCATCATAAAATACTCTACCTGAGATAGATGGTTTGTCAAAATAATTTTCAATAAATTCCAATCTTCGGTTAAATCCATCATGGACAACAATATCCATATCCAAATCTCCATCATAATCATCTATTGATATTTTTGAAGGATTATTTGGAAAAGTGTAAATGAGTTGTGCACTTGCAAAAACATCTTGCCCTCCAATATTTTCAAAATAATAGAGTACGAAATTAGGCCAAGTATTGGAATACATATATAAGTCATTGTCACCATCCAAATCTCCATCTCGAAGAAATAGTTGAGGAAGACTTGATGGGCCAGGATTAAGGCCAGATAAAGCTATTGGATCATCAAAGCTAAGTGCAGCGCCAGTATTTTTTCTTAAAGAAACTAAATTTTCATCATCTGTAAATAAGATATCTTCCCATCCATCTCCATCGACATCTTCAAATAAAAATGCCTTTATATCTTCGTCATCTGAAATTAATTCATGAGAGGAAAATACTCCACCATTATTTTCAAACCAATGGATGCCATCTGGATTACTGTCATGTCCTAAAATATCAAGATCACCGTCATGATCCATATCTTCTAATTGTACATGATTAAAATATACACTCGCCAATTCTTGTCTTGGAGAAAAATTAGCTTGTCCATCTAAATTCTCGAACCAAAAAATTCCTCCTCCAAATCCTCCTCCAGGTTTATTAAAAAAAATATCTATATCACCATCATTATCTAAATCACCTGCTTGTATATTTCTATGTGCATAATCTCCTTCGTCTAAAACCTTAGCAGCTCCAAAATTAATTTCACCATCAATGTTTTCGAAAAGAATAACATTATCACCATAGGAATCATCATTAAGTGTAACAATGTCCTCGTCACCGTCTCCATCAAAGTCTGCAAAATCAATCCCAATACTTTGTCCTTGTCCAATGATCCGAGGATTAGTAAATTTCAATTCAGAGTTATCAAAGGATTGCCAATCTAGTCGCTTCACATTATCATGACTTGCAATAAGATCTTTAATTCCATCACCATTCATATCTTTAGCTTCCAAAACTCCATTGTAAGCAGTATTGTCTGCATCTCCAATATAATCAATTGGATTCTCGAAGGTTTGATCATCTCTACCGATATAAATTAATCCTAGCTCGTGATTGACAGTTGAAGTTGTATAAACACTAACTATATCTTGAATTCCATCATTATTAATATCTACATTATTCATACTTTTTCCTCCATAGATATTCATAGGATCATGCTGAATAAAATCTCCTGCTCCATTCGAATTTTCAAAAACAATAAATCCACCATTACCACCATAGCTGGTAACTAAGTCCAAGTCTCCATCGGTATCAATGTCATAAATAATTGGAGGTGCCAATTTTGTAGTATCCGAAATGGTATTTTGAATCCAACTTCCTCCTTGGTTTAATTGATTTTCATACCAGTAATAATGATAACCAAGATAGGTAGCTGTCCATATTCCAAGAAGAATATCATCGTCTCCATCACCGTCCAAATCAGCAATTTGTAAATCTTCGGGATTGACTATTGAGGCATCGATAGTATTGGGTGAACTAAAGTTGGCATTTCCATCAGTATTGCTTACCCAGACTAAACTCCAATCTCCATTCTCATAATGTGGAGTTGCCATATCCAAATCACCATCCCCATCAAAATCAGATATGTTTACATGGTATCTACCATCATAGGATAAACTAGTGTAAGGTTCAAAATTCCCTGCGTTATCTATTCCTCTCATCCATCCAATTTCCATTGGGTGACCAATCATAACTATGTCAAAGATGTTATCACCATCCATATCTTTGATATGAAATTCATATACGCTATCAAAACCTTGGTTGGGCAAATAAATTTCTTCAGAAAATGTAGCAGTATTTGTGATCGTATTTTTGCACCAAAAAACCTGTTCATTGTCAACTCCTAAAACATCAATAGTTCCATTTCCATCTACGTCATGTAAATGAATAAGGTTGACTCCCAAATGATTAAGACTGTTGATGATCTTTGGATCATCCATCTTACCATTCCCGTCCAAATTTTCAAACCAAACCAAATTCCCATTCCCTGGATCATTCGAAACCAAATCAATGTCTCCATCATTATCCAAATCTCCAGTTAGCAACTGAGATGGTCGATCAAAAACTTCAGTATTATTTGAAATTCTGATTGGAGCTACATATTGAGCACTAAGAGTATTGAAAAAAATAAAAAGTAGTGAGAGTAAAAGTGGAGTGACGTTTTTCATATTTTTTGTTTTAAGTAAAGTTAAGTTTAGATAGCATTCAAAGGTAATAAATCGAACTAACTTATGAATATTTATGAATAAGAATTTAGGTGAAAATAACAATCCACTTGTCTAGATAAGACAAGTGGATTGTTGAACATTGGTTGGAAATAAAATTTAGTCTTACAAAGTTTTTAAATATTCCACCAAGGCCCACCGATAATTCTCCGATAAGGAATCTGCGAAAGTATGCCCTTGATTTCCATAACCAGGAAGCGTGGTGTCGTAAGTCATTTCTCCTTTGCCTCGAATTTTATTTTTATACTTCCAACCTACTTTTTCCCAATCATATTTTTTAGAGTTTTTCGAGCGCTTCCATTTTGTTGGTCGGGAATTACTTTTTAAAACTTCATAAATTGTAGGGACTGAACCATTATGAAAGTACGGAGCAGTTGCCCAAATTCCATCCAAAGGTGGGGCAATATACCCACGTTCTGGTTCGAACCAAGACTTAGGTTTGGAGGTGGCAAACCAGCTTTTATTATACCACTCTACAATTTTACTGTCTGATGCATAGCTTGCATAAAGTGGGTCAGTTCCGATCTTATCAATGGACACAACTTTATTGGGATAAGTTTCTGGAGGATCATAAGTACCATGACAACCTTGACATTTTTTTTGGAAAACCTTCTTGCCTTGTGCTGCTAATTCTAAATCAATCTTACCCGGATACTTAGGAGCTTCAATAGAATTTATCCAAGCAATAATATGAACAAATTTCTCTTGAGCAACTCTAGCTGCGGTGCTATCTTTGATTCCTAAGACAGAAGCTTGGAATAATAACTTCGTAAAATCACCTCGACCAACTGCCGTGTAATACAATGCATTTTTCTTTTGCATATGCCACAGCGCAGGAATATCACTTGCCAAATTATATTCACGAACATCGTATTGCGGATCAGGAGTATAACTCAAATCAACAGGGTCACGATAGCGCATGCAAGCTTCTGCAATTCGAGCAGCTGGATTGACTCCTGGATTTTCAGTATGGACATAAGGAGCCATGAGTTTAAAATAATTTCCAAAATCATCAAAGGCGGCAATAGTTGTCGAATCATTTTTATATTTTTTTCGAACCCTCCAGTTTAATATTTTGGCAGGTGTTGTAAAATTTGTTTGACTATCATTAAGTGAATTTCCTAATCCTAAAATCACCTCTCCATTTATTTTTCCAGCATGGCAGCTAAAGCAAGTTCCATTCATCACTTCAATTCCTTGGATCGTTTCAAAAATAGCGTAACCATATTCTGAGGTCAATCCAGATCTTTTTGCAAATTTTTTAGGGTTACGTTCCACCCGTTTTTTCAAAAGATCATACGGGATACCTGATCCTAAATAAGCTCCATTTGTTAAAAAGTAAAAACCACTATCAGGATCTCCACCGCTTGTTTGAGGGTAAGGTGAAATAACTTTTGACTTCCATTCAGAATTTTCTACGATAGGAGGCAAGTCGTATTTTTTTTGGCAGGCCAAAAATATAAAGAGGAAGGATGCAAAAAATAAATAATGCTTTTTCATAAAAGATAAACAATGAATTCAGAATTAGGTTCTTTAATTTTTCGTAAGTTTATTCATTTTAAAATACGAAAAATATAATGATGATTGAAAAGTTTTTAACTGCTAAACATTGGCAAATATTTTTAATAGTGTTTGGACTTCCTTTTATTTTCCAATTCATTATGATGTTTTCAGCAATCGTTGAATTGAACAAACAAGGTGAATTAAACTTAGAGGAGTTTTCCAATATAATGATGTTTGCCCAAATTATCGCTGTACTTATTATGTGCGTATGGTTTGGTTGGTGTTGGTCGATAGGGATAGGGTTACAAGATAAAATACCCAATGGTGTCAAAATGAATGTTAGAAAATTTAAAGTATTTTTCTTTATTCCATTAATATATATATATATATCCTTTATTTCAATAATAATGATTACTTTTTTACAGGAAATGCCTCACATTTTTGTATTGTCTGCAACTACCTTTGGTGTAGGAGGAATTATTCTAATCCACTTCTTTTCAATGTTTTGCATTTTTTATGTTTTGTATTTTGCTGCGAAGACTTTCAAAGCTGTGGAGTTGCAAAAGGAAGTTAGGTTTTCAGATTTTGCTGGAGAGTTTTTTCTGTTATGGTTTTTTCCGATTGGCGTTTGGATTTTGCAACCAAAAATAAATAAGATGATGGAGGAGGAAGATGAGTTTTTGTAAAATTTAAGATCACATAGTTTTCTGATTATTTTTATAAAACTATGTGATCTGTGTCTTTTGAATAAACTAAAGTCTAACAAATTCTTTAGTCCGAGAAATAAATCCTTTTCCACCTGTTACGTTCAAAGTAGTAGGATCGATTAATTTGATTTTACCTGAAACAGTCCTTTTAGATTTTGGCTGAAAAACTGTTCCGCAACAAAATTCCTTTTCATTTCTCATTTCAAAATCTTTTAAAATAAATACTGTTTTGTCTTGTATTTTTTTATCATTTTCAGGAGAGTCAGTTCCGATTAATTGACCAAAATATTTTCCTTCTTTTTGAAAAATTAAAATGGTTCCACCTGTTTCTACATCTTTCCATTTCCCTTCAATGGTTGATTGACTCATGGCTGAGAAGGAAAATAATACTAATAAAATGATAATTGGAGCAATCCATTTGTTGGTAAAAGATGAAGTATTTTTTCCAAATCTTCTTTCCTGAATTTCGTCATATTTTTTTACATAGTCAGGATGTTCTGTTCCCATCAATCTATCCCAGATTCTAAAATATAAACCAAAGTTTCCTTTGAATTTTTCATGGTGAAGATTATGATGAACCGAGGTATTCAATACTTCAAATATCCAAGTTTGACGAAACCATTTTGGTGCAATTTCAAATCCTAAATGACCATAAACATTAATGATAGTTGATAGTAAAGCAAACATCAACAAAGTAAGTTTGTGCATCGGAAGTGTAAATAAAATAATCGGCACAATCAATCCTTCGGCCACACTTTCAAAAGCATGAAATGAAAAGGAAGCCCAAGGAGAAGGATTCGTAGATTGGTGATGAACCAAATGAGTATGCCTGTATAATTTAGGATGATGCAAGGTTCGATGCATCCAATAGAAATATGTATCATGAATGACTAGAGAAAGTATTAAACTTACTGGTATCCACCACATAGGGTAGTCTGCAATGTTCTCATAAATTTGAGTGTAATCTCTCAAAGGTGTTTGGAGAAAAACTAAGGCAACCAAAACAATGATAACCGTGGCTTGCAAGGAGTGTAGCACTTCTCGAATAAAATCCTTTCGTTTGGCAGCTCTTTCTTGAATTTTATTTTTTAAAAATTGATTGGTGTACAATTTATAAAAAATCAAAAACGGGATTCCTGCGAGGATAAAATACTTTGCAAGATTAAATACAAATGGGAATGCGATTTTAATAATTTGTTCCATGATTCTAATTTTTTGTGATTCAATAAATAGTGTTATTGAAACAAATATAAAGGCAAGGAAGGGTAGGTGAGATTAACAAAAGATAATTAGTGATTTTTTTTTGAAGCAATTCTTTTTCGGATTCGACTCAACGAAACTGGCGTCATTCCCAAAACATTAGCAATATATTTATTAGGCACGCGATTGACGATATCAGGTTTGGATTCTACGAATTTTATATAGCGTTCTTCAGGAGAATAAAGCACAAAAGATTCAATTCTTTCCAAAGCATCCTTTAGCATTTTTTGTAAAAAAAACTTTCGAGACTTTTCAAGCTTGGGGTTATCTTCAATTATTTTTTGAGCCAAATCATAATCTATTTGCAATACTTCCGTTTCTTCTAATGCTTGAAAAAAATATCGAGATGGTTCATTATTTAATATAATTTCTGCGCTGGCTACAAAACGATTTTCCCAAAATAATCCCATCGTGATTTCTTCCCCTTTATCATTAATGGTAAAAGAACGAATCAATCCTTTTTTTATAAAAAATATTTCTCTTCGTTGACTACCTTCTTGAATAAGAAATTCAGTTGGTTGAAGTTTCTTTTGAGTTGCTAAATGGAAAAGGTGTTGTATATCTTGGAGGCGAAGACCTTTACCAATTTTGTAGAGAAGATTTATTTTTTCTAAGTTAACCATAGTTATTTATAAGTGATGTTTTTATTTGACTAAAGATAACAATGAAAAGTTTAAAGTTGAGAAAAATAAGACTGTTACTTCTGAAAGCAATAGTTCATTCCAATTATTTAAAATTAAGATAGGAAAGAGATAAGAATTCCCAATTATCTTTTTAATTTTAGAAGAATATTATTGTTGTAAATATATTGTTATTAAAAAATAAAAATGATGAATCCAATTTATAAAACATTTCGCCCTCAAGGTTTTGGAACAGTTAGTTCCTATCTTTTTACAGAAGATCCCAAAGCTTTTATTGACTTTTTGCAAAAGGCATTTTATGCGGAAGAACTTGATCGAACAGTTGATGAAGAAACTGGGATAATAAGAAACGCTATTTTGAAAATTGGTGATTCTTGTTTTATGATTAGCCAAGCAGTAGGTGATTTTGTTGGAATGAGAACCTCTTTTTATTTATACACAAATGATCCAGATGCTTTGCAAAAGAATGCAATTGAACATGGTGCGACTGAAGTTTTTCCTCCTTCCGATATGGATTATGGAGATCGCCAAGGAGGTGTGGTAGATCCGGCTGGAAATTATTGGTGGATTTCGAAGAGACTAGTAGAAGAAGATTATTGAATCTATTGAAGTTAATTATATTCCAGGAACGGAGTACCAATTAGATATGGCACTCTGTTTTTTTATTTTATAACCTGATAAACATGAACTTATATTTGTAATTTGCTGTCCAAAATTATGTACTAAAAATATTATGAGAATAATTATACTTGTTTTGTTTTTCCTTTTTTACCTGAATTCGTTTGCATGGAGTCAATCGAATGTGGATAGTTTAGAGCAAGTATTAAAAACTGCGACAGACTCCAATCGAGTAATTATTTTAAGCCAGTTAGCAACTGGTTATACTCAAATTAATACAGAAAAAGCAAGTCAATATGCACAAGAAGGAATTGAACTAGGTACTAAAATTCAATTTGAATCTGGTCGGATTGATTGTCTATTTCAAAAAGCAAAGTCATCCTATGAATTAGGAAAATATAAATTGGTAGATTCTTTACTTGTTGATGTATTGAGTTTTTATCAAAAAAATCAGAACCAAAAAGAAACTTCTAACTCTTTCCGTTTATTGGGATCTAGCCAAGAGAGGCAAGGGTATTATGATGAAGCTTTAAAGTATCAAGAGCAGGCATTAAATATTGCTCGATCAATAAATTATATAGATGGAATTAGTAGGGCATTAAATAATATGGCAATTATTTATATGCGAAAAATGGACTACAACAAATCTATAACTACTTACCAGAGAGCAATTGAACTGATTGATGATCCCAACCAAATGAAGGCTAATACTTATAGAAATATTGGCATTGTTTACAAAAGAAAAGGAGATTATGAAGTTGCATTAGAATATTATTTTAAAGCATTAAAAATTAATGAACATTTTGGAACACCTAAGCGTCTAGCTGAAAATTGGAATAGTATAGGTACTATTTTTAGTTTATTAAATAATGATGAGAAATCTGAAGGTGCTTATAACAAAGCGCTTACCTTTCTAGATCAAGATTCTCCTTCAAAACTACATGCAAATATTCTTAATAATTTAGGCGCCTTATATTCTCACCGTTCAAGTCTTGATTCCGCCTTAATTTATTATAAACAATCTTTTAACATCAGCCAGCAACTTGAAGGATATACTGGCCAAGGAATATTACTTTATAATATTGGTTCTATATATTTTGGTAAAAAGGATTATACAACAGCTTTGAATTATTATGAAGATGCTCTGCAAGCTGAACCACATGCTCCGGATAAACAGAATATGACAAGAGTTTGGATAAAAATGGGCATGCTTTACTATGATTTATCAAATTATTCAAAAAGTATTTTTTATTTAGAAAAAGGATTGGATGAAGCTAGTCAATTAGGTTTAAGGAAATCAAAAAGTGATGCTCTTGAACATTTAGTAATAGCTTATGAAAAAATAAATAACCCTCAAAAAGCACTTAGCTATCAGCAGGAGTATATTTTAGTAAAAGACAGTTTGTTTAATGAAAAAAAAGCTGCTCAAATTCAAGAATTAGTTTTATCTCAAGAAGAAATTCAAAACCAACAAAAGATTAAAATTTTAGAGAAAGAAAAGATAGTTGAACAATTTAAAAAGGAAAGACTTTTGGTTTTTACATTGGCAATTAGTGTGATTGGTATTTTGTTTTTTTTATTTCAACGCAATCGAATCCAATATGCTCGAAAACAGCAAGACCTTTTGACCATTCAAAAAAATTGGTTGGAACTTCAATCGCTACGAAATCAGTTTAAACCTCATTTTGTTTTTAATGCTTTGTCTTCCATTCAAAATTTTTTAATTGTTAAGGATACTGAAAAGGCTCAAGATTACCTGAGTCAATTTGCACAACTTATGAGAGAAATGCTTGAAAATATGGAGAGTGATAATATACTTTTAGAAGATGAAATTAATTTTTTAAATCGATATTTAAGTATTGAGCAATTACGAACAAATCATCATTTTGATTTTGAAATTATAAAAAATAGAGATGTAGATGAGTCGGATATTTTGATACCTAATTTGATTTTGCAAACTATTGTTGAGAATTCTGTATGGCATGGAATTATGCCGAAAAAGGAAAGAGGACATATTTATTTGCGATTTAAAAAAGAGGGAGAATGGTTAATAATGGAAGTTGAAGATGATGGAGTAGGTCGAAATTATAGAGAAAAAGAAGACCATAATTCAAAAGGAATAAAACTTTTGCAACAACGAATAGAAGCGATTAATCAAAAACAAGATCAAACAATCCAATGGAATATTGAAGATTTGAAAAATCAAGAAGGAAATGCTTTGGGAACAAAAGTGAGTATTAAATATTTAGTAGAAGCAGATTAAAATGAAAGCACAAAAAATATCTACAATAATTATTGATGATGAAATTGCATCTCACCAAACGATAAAATCTTATATCAACCAATGTTGTCCAAAAATGGAAATTGTAGCCAAGTGTTTAAATGCAACGGATGGATTAAGTGCAATTCAAAGATATCAACCTGATGTTGTTTTTTTAGATGTTCAAATGCCAGATTTTACAGGATTTGAATTATTAAAATCGCTACCAAAAATTGATTTTCAATTAGTTATCATTACAGGTTACGAAAAATTTGCCTTACAAGCGATCAAAGCTTCGGCTTTAGATTTTTTACTCAAACCAATTTCTCTTCTCGAATTCCAAAAGACGATAAATAAAATTGAAAAACATTCTTTGCATCAATCAGAGAAACAACATCAAGTTTTGTTGCAAAATATTTCGGCATCGAATATTCAAAAGATTATCGTTCCAACTGAGGAAGGATGGCACATTGTTCCGATTAATGAAATTGTAAGTTGTCGAGCAGATTCAGTTTACACACATATTTTATTAATGAATAAAGAACATATTCTTTCAAGCAAACCACTCAAAGAATATGAACTTCTTTTGCCTAAATCAGCTTTTGTAAGGATTCATAAATCTCATCTTATTCATCTTCAATTTATAAAAAAATATATTAAGGGTAGGGGAGGAAATGTGGAAATGAAAGATGGTTCAGAGTACCCGGTTGCGCGACAAAGAAAGTCTGAATTTATCGAACGCTTACAAGTTTTTATTAATCAAAAACCACTTTAGAAGGTAGAATAGCCCATTCATGTGGATATGCTTCTAGTTAAGAAGCTAGCTCGTTTGAACACTTGTCAATAAGCTAATTTTGGTTTATTTAAAATAAACTGAATAGCAAATATGAAAAAAATATTGACCCCAATCTTTTTATTATTTTCCACTTTTTTATTTTCTAATACTACTTTGACTCAAGGAGACATTGCGTTTATAGGAACTAATTCAGATGGATCGGATGATTATGCTTTTATTTTATTGAAGACTATAGATGCAAGTACTACGATTAATTTTACGGATTGTGGATGGGTGGACGGTACGGCATCTTTTATCTGTAACTCAGGAGATGTTAATGGATGGACATGGACTTCGGGTAGTATTTTGAACTTGGGACAAACAGTTACAATTACAACAAATGGCCCTGGGTTATCAACTTCCGTTGGATCCGTTTCAGGTGCTACTCCGGTTTTTAGTAGTATTGGAGATCAAATTTTTGCTTATCAAGGCTCTGCTGCATCACCTACTTTTTTAGGAGGATTTCATATTGATGGAGCGGCAGGCACTACAAATGAAAATTGGAGTGGAGGAGTAAGTAACAATCAAACCTCTGCTTTACCTGATGACTTAGAAAATGGAACTAATGCTATTTGGTTAAATATTGGAGGTGCAGAATCTGATAACTGGCAATACGATTGTTCAGTAACTACTGGAAGCATTGCAACAGTAAGAAGTGCGATAAATAATATTACAAACTGGGTAAATAATAATGTGACACCGTATCCTGTTATTGATCCTGGATGCGCTTGGTCGATTACACCTCCGTTGCCAATTGAATTAGTTTCTTTTGATATAATTGAAAATGAGAAACAACAAGTCAAAATAAATTGGAGAACTGCTACTGAAACTAATAATGATTTTTTTACAATTGAGAAATCAAAGGATGCTAGAAACTGGGAAGTTGTTGGGAAAATAAATGGATCAGGGACGAGTTCTTCTGAACTTAATTATGAATTCCAGGATGAAAATCCTTTTATTGGTTTGTCTTATTATCGATTGAAGCAAACTGATTTTGATGGGGAGTTTGAATACTCTTCTATTAAATCAATTACTTTGGAAAATACTTTCTCATCGATAAAAGTATATCCCAATCCAACGAATGGTTTAATTACGATTGAAGGGGGATCATCAGATTTGGAAGAATTTAGTATTATTAATTCTCTTGGTCAAATTGTAACTGATAAAGTAGCGATTGGAGAAATTAGTGAAGGAAAAATCCAATTAAATCTTTCAAAATTGCCTAACGGATTTTTTTTAGTTACCACAAAAAACGAGTCATATAAAATCTATAAATACTGAATTTAGTATTACCGTTTTACTTAATCATTATAAGCAGTTGAACCAAAATTACTTATAGATATTTTTGATCAATTGCTTAAAATCATTTTTAAATATAAAAATGGTTTTCTCTACCGTACACTTTTTTTTAATATGCAAATCTTAGAAAATTTGCAGAATTTTCTCCCCCGCTGGCGGGGGGGGGGGTGGATTTTCGCCAGTATTATAAAATCAAAAGTGCTAATCCACTCCCAACTCCTTTTTACAAACCCTTTTTTTATAAAAACCAGCCCTGAGTGGGAGAGAAAATTCCCCGTTAATATTCAAATTCACCTACTAATTAAAAAAGTGTACGGTAGAGAAAAATGGTTATATTTTTTTTTTGAAAAAAGTGATACCTTCCCTATTCTTAATTTTTCATAATTATACTTCAACATTGAATTCAACATTTACTCTTAACGATTTAAAAAAGGCTATTCCAAAGATTGGAAAGGGGCATCCTTTTTTACCAGATCGAAAATGGTTGGAGGAAGATTTGGAAGAAAAATTAAAAGAGCTTTTAACTGAAATCAATCAAAACGGCTGGAGTTTTAGTTCCGTTGAAAATTATATGGAGTGGCAAGGGAAACCAATTTCTTCTATCAAAATGTCCACTCCAGATTGGCTTGTGCATTTTGTAATTTTGGAGAAAATAGAAAATGATCTTCAACAGTTTTTTATTCCAAATATTGCCTACCAAATTTCCAAAATGGAAGTGCTCCTCGAACAATGCAAATTATGGAAAAATGAAAATCCACCGGCCTGGATTATTCAAGCAGATGTAAAATCTTTTTTTAAAAATATAAAACATGATATTTTATTGGAGGATTTAAGATTAGAATTGGAAGAACCAGTCTTTCTAATTTTAAAACAATTTTTAAATGCTACAAGTGATGAAGCCATAGGATTAGCCATCGGCGCAGAGCTAAATTATTTGTTAGCATCAATTTATTTGAAGTCAGTTGATGCTGCTATTTTTAATTCCAATGAAGTTGTTCACTACGCAAGGTATGTGGATGATATTTTGATCTTTTGCAAAAGTGAAAAAGAGTGTATTGAAGTTCAAAAAATGGTTGAATTGGAATTGAAAAAATTGGGGTTAGAGTTAAATTTTTTGAAAACAAAAATCCAAAGTCCAGAAGAAACCATTCTTTTTTTAAGACAAGAATTATAAAAAAAAGGTGTTTTCCCTCCAAGAGAGAAACACCTTTGTCATGCTTACATTTTTTGTTGAGGAATTACTTCCTATTAATTTGATATAGAATACTCTGGTCCGTAATTTTTTCATCATCGGCCAGTAAAAAAGCCTTACTCAAAATGACCATCAATGTTTTGTCTCCGCCTTCAAATGGTAACCAGATTTTCTTTTCTAACCTACTATTGGGAGCAGGTACGATGCATAAATATTGGTCATTGGGTTCCATCAAAATATTACCACTCCCGAGATTAATTTTGTAAGTTCTAAAGGTGCCCACTACTTTTAAAAAGTTGTCCTCAAAAGAACATTTCTTGGCAATTTTAGTCATCGGTATAAGTCGCTCCAATAAGTCTTTTCTAATCTCAGACATAGCGGTTTGAGATTTTCTTCCAAAAGAAGCATCTCTCCAATAATTCATCAATTCACCTGTTTGGTTTTGATCGAAATATGGATCTACTCCTAATCCCGCTACAGCAACAAATAGATCAACATCACGCATTACTTCCGAAAGAATTACTGGTGGAACTTCTGCCAAAGGCACTTGATCTCGCAAATAGAATCCTTGCCCTTTTCTGTTTGGATCTCGTCTCCTGAATTGCAAATCTAAAGTATCACAATCCGAATATAAAACCCCTCCACGAATATTGAGAATGGCTACTAATTCCGCGCTAGGAATATCAAAAGTAGGTGCTTCTTCGTAGGTCATTTTCCACTCTCTATTTTTTCCTAAACTGTACAATGTATTTCCTCGAAGGTGATGTCCTGCGAATCGATTAGAATGATCATTTGTAACTTCCTCCGCAGGGGTAAGCAAGTAGACTTCTCTAAAGGCTTGCTTAAAAGGTTGTTTGATTTGTTGGTCAAAAATTCGGTTTCTCCAAGCCAAGGTTTCTTCAACAGAAACTAACGAAGGATGCCAAAGGCGGATGGAAGAATTCTCTGTGAAATCAATTGTATTTCCTTGGTAATCAATTGGTTGAGTGTCTTGGGTCATAAAAGAAGTATTGACTTCATTGTCTTCCATGATCCAAATTAATTTCTTACAAATTATATTAAGTAGTCCATGATTTAAGATGAACTCTTTCCAATTGTCCAGAGACCAAGTTCGTTGTTGGATCCACGATTTTTCAAATTTTCTTGCTTGACTATTGATTGTTTCTACAATACTTTTTCCTTCTGCTTTTACACTTTTTATCTCCGCTGCGAAGTCTGTTTTTAAGTGGGCTGGAACTGTTTTTTGGACTTTACCTGAAGCTGTTTCCCAAGTGATATTTACCTTAAATCCATCTAGTTGTAACAATGCTTTTACATCACCGATTTCGATGGTCTTTTTACCATTCACTAAATCATGTGAAGGTACCGATCGATCTGCTAATTCTTCAGGAGAAAATTGTTCAAGCAGTTTCGTGAATTTCTTTTTTCGAGCAGCAATGGCACGTTTGTAAACAGAGTATTTTGCTTTGGCTTCAATATTATTGATGATACCAAATGCATCTAAATTTCCAATTGCAGCTAACGTTTCCAAAGCAATATTTCCGAGCTTTGCATTCAATGGACCACCTGGGACTTTTTTATATGCTCGGTTAGCGATTTTTTGTACCATGTATAATTGACCATTGCCTGGATACATTCTACTTAACCAAGTTAGGCCTCTCAATGCACAAACTTTTTCGGTATCCTGAAACCACTCATCTCCGACGATTAGTTTTTCTAATATCATAACATGTCCACTCTGGAAATCTTCTTCTCCAAGTTCTTCGACGATTTCAGTTGCTAGTTTTTGCCAAGTTTTAGAAGGCTTCCGATCTAAGGGGAAACGCAAAGATTGAATAAGCAATTTAGTCCAAACAGGAAGGTTTGAAAGTTTATCTAATTCTCCCCGAATGACTCTAAATTTTGGATCCTTTTTTAAGTCAATTTGATCCAAATCAGTTTTTAAGGTAACAGGTTTTATTTCCTCAATTCGTTTTACAAAAGCATTCGTAGGTTGATCAGAATTTGCAAATTTTATTTCCGACGGGCCTAAAATACTTTCTCTATGCTGAGTGTAAGTTTTTTCATTTACTAAGGTTACTCTTTGGTTCGACCAGAGCATATTATGTCCACTATAAGAACCTGGAGCGCCTGATCTATTAATTAAAACAAATTGGTAAGGAATCTCATTTTCAAATAATAAAGTATTGATTGGATTGATGATACTTATCCCCAAACCATTTGTTGTTGGCAAATCATATTGTTCCCCTTTAATTTGAAAGCGGACGAATTTCATCTTTTCTCGATCCTGATAAAATTTGACAATATCAACATCAGCCACTTCTTGCAATAATCTGAAAAATGGACGAACCTGTTCAGGGCTCATTCCTTTGTAAACGTTTTGGTTGTATCCAGGTCGGATGGGTTCAAAACCACTTAAAATGAGTTGGTCAAAAGTAGCGGTCTCCTTTTTTTGAGTTTCTCTTAGTGCAGCAAAATCTTGCAGCAGTTTTAAAATATTTTTGTCTTCGATATGCTTTCCTTTGGTTTTAGGATAATATGCCCAAAGTGCTTCCAACGTTTTGATGGAACCATTTTCTAACAATGTTTTTGCGGCTTTCACTAAACCTTTTGGAAGTTTGATTGTATCATTCGGTTTGATACAAAAAATAATGAAATCAATGATTTGATCTTCTTTCCATTCTATTTTTTTGAGTAACAAATCCATGTATTTGCTTTGTCTTTTGTAAGTAAGTTTATTGAATAATTGAGGATGTTCACCAATCAAAACGATTTTACAAAATTCAATTAGCACATCATCTTCAAGTGCTAATGCATTTTGGAAAAAAGAAAATTGATCAGTTGCTAAGTCTTTAAATTCCTGCCACTCAAGTGATCGATTTTTTTCTTCGGCCTCTGTTACCGCTTGCTGATAAAAAACAAAAGCTTGCTCTGTAGCAGGTGTATAACCTAAATTACTTTCGGTAAATAATATTTTTAAAAACTCATTATAATGTGTTTTGAAATAACCTTCCTCTTTCAAAACTACTCTTGGAAAAAAATTCAAATCTCTAAAAGCTCTTTTAATTTTACCAGCTTTTAATTTTCCTAAAAGAAATACAAGACAGATTTCTGCTTGATATTCTTTTGGGAATTTTTTTGCAACGTGATTGGGGATTTTTACATTATAATCCTGCTCGGGAAGAACTGCTAAGAATATTAAATATCTGATGTATTTATAATCAGGACCAGTTATTCGTTCCGCAGCAAGATATCTTTCAAGTGCCAATTTTAAATAGTGATGATTCGTAATTAAATATTTGTAGGTGTCTTTGAATGCTAAAAATTCTACACTTGTTAAGCTAAAAATAGATTTCTCAGAATGGACTAATTGAGTTAAAAGTTTGGCCATTTGTTGAGAAGAATAGTCGCCCATATTGGTATTAAAAACTCGATTACCTAGTTCCATCGTTTTGTACCAATCCTTTTTGGAGAAAATGGCGGATAGAAAAGATTTTTTTTCTGCCGCATATTCAGGCAATTCATTTTTCTTCAGTAAACTTATAATTGATTGAGGAGATAGCATTGTAAATGTATTGTTATGGTTTTTCGCTAATTATGATTTTTCAAAAAAAGAAGAAGGATTACCCACCAACTAAAGGCATCAATTGAATAAATCTAACTTCTGAATTTTTAGTCAAGATTAATTCCTCTTGCAAATCTTCTCTTTGTTTGCCATCAAGAATTACGAAAAAAACATTTTTTTGAAAACCAGATAAAGCTTCATAGCATGCTTTTTCAGCATCAATAGTTCCATCATTTAACTTAGCAAATCGTTTTAGAATAGCATCTTGATTTAAGACTTGTTCTTGAGTGGTTTTATAGAAAGGAGAAATACTTTTCGTCCTTATTTCTTGATTAACTTCTTTGATTCTAGCCGTTACTTTCTGTTGAATCAGATCGCTTAAGGTGATGCGTTCTGAGGAAAATTGGATTGGAATTTCGTTAATTTTTCCTGTTCCGAAGACTTCTTCTTTGATGGTAAGTTGAAACATGGGTAGCTTGTTTTGAATAAAAGGATAAACAAATGTAGTTAATTTGGTTTTAAAAACAACAAGTTTAATCAAAAAAGTTATTTTTTAATGAAGTATTGGATAGAATACCTCCACACTTTCAATATTATATGAAAGGAAAATTAGAAAAGTAAATGGTTATTTGAAATTTATTTTTGGAAAGTTTTTGATTCTAAAAAACCAGATTTTATAATTAGCTCTGAAAAAGATATCAATATTTTTAGAAGTTTTAATTGTATAAGTAGCTGATAATCTTGATTTTATATATTTAATAATTTTTTTTTGTTAAAATTTTAAACATTTTTTTAAAAATTAAATTACTTAGGTAAATATATGATACATACCTTGTTTTAGTTTTGAATTTTAGTAAATGCTCCAAAACATTCGAAAAAAAAATAATTATTCAAAACTACTTCAACTACTACTTAAATCCATAGTATTTTTTCTTGAATAATTTTTCTTGGAAAAAGGCAAATTAACACAAAACAACAACGACGTTCCCAGAATCTTAAGATATCAATGGGTTATTCTGAAATATAATAAATATTGTTGTATTCAATAATATTTTGATTTCAATGATAAAATTGAAGGAAGGGATACTGATATTACCAATGTGTGACTGTTGATTTTTCAATCCTCAGTTACACATTTCAAAAAAGAAAAAATAGGGTGTTATGTTTTATTAAAGTCAAAAAGAATTAAGGGGCTTTTTGACTAAAAAAGTAGATACGTGGAATCGAAAAATGAGGAGTTGGTATCTATTTTAGGGCAACAGATGAATTGATTTTAGCTGTTGCCCATAATCAGTAAAGGGTGTTGTTTTTATATAGAGTCAATTTAGTTTTTACTTTTTTGACCAGACATGGTAGGTAATTTTTAAGGGCGATTTTATTATTCCAAAAACCTATAAAATTTCTACTGAGGAGCAGCTGCTAATTTTAGCAGCTGCTTTGTTATTTATGAAGTTCAATATTCGCAATACTTTTAGCGCAGGTCAGCGATACATTCTACAACTTCTAGATTATTCAGAAATGGTAAAACCAACAGGAGCTTTTAACTTGTCAGAGTCATACATATTTATATAAATTGAAATTGGTTTTTCCAATCCTTTATAGGTTACTTCATACTCGTCTAAAAGTCCTCCACCTTGAAATCCATTTTTGGTTTTGAAAGGACAGCAGCTCCTTAATCTTTTGTAGGAAACGTCTTCACCATTTGGGCCAGCAAGTGCATTTAAAAATCTTCTTTCATTAAGTGGTCCTTCGCTTGTAGTAACTCCTCCAACCATTATAGGATTTTCTTCCGTTACCCCGTATGTTGCATCAGTAGAGATTTCAGTCAACTTAAAAGTTTGATTATTGAGTAATGGTGTTTTTGTTGGCACCTTTTGAGTAGCGGTGCATGAGGAAATCAAAAAAGCGATTGTTGCCAAGAAAAGATAGTATTTGGTTTTAGTCATATTTTTGAAATTATTTTGTTCTTAAAAAAAAGAATAGGTCATTGGATATTAATCGTGTCACGGCTCAAGACCATGACACGGTTAACGGAATAACAAAGGTTTAATTATTCTTCTTCTCCATTCCAGGTTGAACGATTTCAAAATCCTCATCCGTCTTCGCTGCTTTGACCATTTTTTTCACATCTTCTAACAATAGTTTTGCATCGAAAATAACTCCATCTTTAATAGTGTATTTTACACCACCAACTCGAACGACTTCATTGTTCTCTGTCAATTTGATTGCACCAGTTCCATAAAGTACTTTTAAATTTTGCAAAGGATTCTCTTCCACGATGACAAAGTCTGCTAATTTTCCAACTTCAACTGATCCAATTTTATCATCCATTCCAAGTGCTTCTGCACCATTTAATGTAGCAGAGCGAATTACTTCCAAAGGATGAAAACCAGCTTCCCGCAACAATTCCAATTCTCGAATGTAAGCGAAACCATAAAGTTGATAAATAAATCCTGAGTCAGAACCAGCCGTTACACGACCACCACGGTTTTTATATTCATTGATAAATGTCATCCACAGCTCGTAATTTTTTTTCCAAGCAACTTCTTCCTCCGTTCCCCAAAAATGCCAATACGAACCATGAGAAATTTTACTAGGCATATAAAATCTCCAAAGCGAAGGCATCGTAAATTCTTCGTGCCATTCTAATCGGCGAGTTCGTTGCAGATCTCGACTCGCTTCGTAAATATTAAAAGTTGGATCAATCGTAAAATCCAATTCAATCAATTCATTCATCACCTTATTCCAATGTTCAGAGTGGGGTGGTGCAGCTTGCGTCCACAACCGACCTGCTTCTTTGAATCGATGTTGTTCGTTTTGGTAATTATAATCAAGCGGATAATGTTGAACAGTTCTATCTACAAAAAGAGCTTCCGGTAATCCATACCAATGTTCCATAGTCGTCAAACCAGCGCGAGCGGACTTTAAAACGTTCCATCGAGCGACATCCATTTGAGCATGGTGACAAGCAGATCGTAATCCTAATTTTTTATTTTCATCCAATGCTGCTGCCATGATTTCAGGAGCTGCACCAAAGAATTTAATTCCATCAGCGCCATTGGCTTTATTTTTTCGAGCCCACTCTCGAGCTCCTTCAGCTGTGCTGATGGGTTCGTCATTTCCCTGTCCCAAAACGGTATAGGCTAAAATTCTAGGAGCGGTGATCTCATTTTTTATACTTCGTTTTTTGTGTTCCAAAACCCAATCCAAACCATTACCTGCTGCAGGGTCTCGAATTGTCGTAATACCATGTCCCATCCATAATTTAAAAACATACTCGGCATCAGCACCCTGAGATTTCCCACCAATATGTCCGTGCATGTCAACAAAACCTGGTAATAAATACATGCCTTCACAGTTCAGTTCTTTTCCACCTTCTTTCAGTTGAGGACGTTTGGAGTCATCAATTTCTACTCCAGGATATCCAACTACATTGATACTTTTGATGATGTTATTTTCAACAACGATATCGATTGGCCCTCGTGGAGGTGCTCCATTTCCATTGATCAAAGTGATGCCTCTAATGATGAGTTGAGAGTGTGGACCATCGCCACGAAATCGATCTGGTGCTTTTTGTACTTGGGAAAAAATAGTTTGGCTAAATAAAAATAGTAATGTAAAGAGAAGGAATTTCTGGTTTTTCATAATGATTGTTTTGTTTTTGATAAATTTACAATGATTATTTTTAAAATCGTAGTTGAATTTTCTTAGTCTTAAAAAATAAATCAAATAATTATAACAATGAATTTACCAAAATCTATTTCCATTTTTTTTCTGATTTCCCTTTTTACTTTTTCTTGTCAAAATGAAAAAAAGCCTCAAGCTAAAGCTGATGAGAAAACCGAAAAGACAGAACCCAAAAAAGAAGTTAAAACAACTCCCACCAAAGTTTTTACTTCTCCTTTAGGTAAAAAACTTACAGTTGCACCTCCTTCCGAAAAGATGTTGAAACTTTATGAAAAAGCAAAACAGGACTTTTCTAAAAACGCTAAAGACTTGGAAAATATCATTTGGTATGGGCGCCGAACTGCTTATTTAGGGAAATATGATGATGCGATAAAAATTTATTCTGATGGATTAAAACTCTTCCCCAACGAACCAAGATTGTATCGACATCGAGGGCACAGATATATTTCTATTCGGAAATTTGATGAGGCGATTGCTGATTATGAGAAAGCAGCAAAGCTCATTGAAGGTAAAGAAAACAAAATAGAGCAAGATGGTTTGCCGAATGAATTGAACATCCCCATCAGTACTTTACATGGAAATATTTGGTATCATCTGGGATTGGCTTATTATCTAAAACATGATTTTGAAAAGGCGTTTTCTGCCTATCAAAATTGTAGGAATGTAGGATCGAATGATGACAATATAGTCTCGAGTACACATTGGTTGTTTATGATTCAAAGTCGTTTGGGAAATCACGATTTGGCGAAAAAACAACTGGATCCGATTCGCGATAAAATGGAAATAATTGAAAATCATAGTTATTATTCATTATGCAAATTTTATAAAAAAATGATTACAATGGATAAGTTAATGCCGGACGATGGAACTCCTGCAGGTGATGCTGTTAAATATGGAATAGCAAATTGGCATTTTTATAATGGAGATGGCGAGCAAGCGAAATTGGATTATGAAAAAATCTTGAAAGGAAAGTCTTGGAGCTCATTTGGATATATTGCTGCCGAGGCAGACTATCTGAAACATTTTACTGAAGTGCAGAAAGGAGAATGATTTAGAAAGAACATCCAGAATTTTAAGTTTTGGATGTTCTTTCAATTCTATTCATTTTTTAGTGCTTTTCGATTAATCTGAGGAATTCATCTCGGTAGGTTGGTTCATTAAATTTCCCACCGTATTCCATAGTCACAGTAGAGCTAGCATTATCTTTAATTCCTCGGGCGGAAACACAAAGGTGCTCAGCATCAATGACCACAATTACACTTTCTGTCTCAAGTTCATTTTTAAGTTCCTCATAAATTTGAACTGTCATTCTTTCTTGAACTTGTGGACGTCTTCCGAAATAATCTACAATTCGATTTATTTTGGATAAGCCAATTACTTTCCCTGATGAAATATACCCTACATGAGCTACGCCTGAAATTGGGAGAAAATGATGTTCACACGAAGATCTTAGTGTGATGTTTTTCTCAATCAGCATTTTATTGTAGTCGTATTTATTATCAAAAACAGAAACTTTAGGTTTGTTTTTAGGATCCAAACCTGCAAAGATTTCTTTTACATACATTTTTGCTACACGATATGGGGTACCTTTTAGGCTATCATCTTTTAGATCGAGTCCTAAAGTTTCCATAATGACTGCAAAACAATCTTGTATAATTTCTATTTTCTCCTCATCACTTTTATCAAAAGCATTAGGAAGCATTGGCGTCTCTATGCTGGTCATAACATGATTATCACCTTCTAGTTCAATTTGTATTTTTTCTTGTGGTTGCATTTATAATTTTTTTATTGAAACAACAATCAAACATCATTTTTCAATTTTTGTTTAAAATCGACCAGATCCATTTTTGTCTTTTGGGAGTAGTTATTTGAGTTTATTCTATATTGTTCGTTCTACTTTAATGGAGATATGGTGAATAAAAAAAAGGTAACTGAAAAAAATATAGGTAGGGAACTCTTGGAGTTCGTTTGGGAATATTGCTGGAGAAGCTGATTATTTAAAACTATTTTCTGAGGGGTATTAGGTTTGCCTTCTTTCTCTTTTCTTTTTTAATTCGTTTGGTATTTCAATAATTTTATCTCTTTACAATCAAATTTATCTATTGATTTTCCTAGGTATTGTTCTTCAAACTTTTCCATTAATTTATAGGTAATTATGTGTTCGTCAAATTCCTGGTTGTTTGTCCGTAGTTCTTCTTCTAGTAAAGTAGATGAACCTTCAGAAAAAATTCCATCTCCTCCTTCTTTTGCGCAAACAAATTCTCCGTTTATTCCCAAGACGAAACCAAAAACCATTACTCTATCATCATAAGATTTTGAGAAAATTTCGCAGTCAGGAAATTCTTTAAGAAAATTATCTCGAGTTCCACTTTCGTGAATCATCTTAAAGGTTATTCCATTCCCAAAAATAATTGTTCCATTATTCAGCTCTCCAATAAATAAATCTCGGACAATACCAGTTTCACACAAATCAGTTTCCCCCACAAATTCATGTTTCCCAATTTCTAAGGCGGTAGTTAATGATTCAATTTTTATTTCTTTTATTTTTTTACCCTTTAGAAAGATATAGTCAAATATTTGAGACATTTCGATTTGCTTTTAATTTTTACAAATTATTAGAAAGGTTTGGGTCTATTATCAACAATACTAAGAAAAAAACTGCAACATAAAATATTATTCCAACCAGGATACTAATTAATGAGGTGCCTCCTTTTTCCATTAATTCTATATCATAATTAGCAACCGTTGAATTTTTTACCTCCGAAATTCTTCTCTGAGCTTCATTAAAAAATAACAAATTACTAAAAAGAGCAAAACAAGTGCTAAACAAAATATTGAAAGTCCAAGTAATTGGTTGGAAATCCTCTTCAGTCATATTCATATTAACTCTCAGACTTTCTTCTGCTATAATTTGGACAAACATAATTGCACCAATAACCAAAGCTGTTCGATACATTTTTCGATATAGCATCCAAAATATCCCGAAGAAGAAAGCATAAATATTAAATGTAATTATTTGACCAGATTGGATTTTTTCCCATTTCGGAATATAGTAATTGGCCTGTTCTCCAAGGTAAATACGCCAATCTTTAAATTTGTCATTGTCTTCATGATCTCGAATGTCATCTAAAATGTCGTCCATGTTTTTTGTGTTTTTCAATGATAAAAAATATCCTTAACAAAAAAAAAAGGAGTTGAAACTCTTGTCTCAACTCCGTTCTATTCTTAAAAAGTAATTATACTTTTCGTCTACGTCTTCTTTTGCTGTCGCCATGACCGCTACCTCTTCTATCTCCACCGCCACGACGGTCACCTCCACCACGACGATCATCTCCGCCACGTTTTCTACCACCTCCACCTTTTCGATGTCCACCACCTCTTCCGTAACCTCGGCCTCCACCAGAAGATCTTTTCTCTTGAGAAATTTCAACTGACAATGGAACACCTTCAAAGTTTCTTCCTTTCAAGGCATCGATCAAATCATTTTCAATGCCTTCTTCAATTTCGAAAAATGAAAAATTACGTAAGATTTCAATTTTTCCAATTCCAGCATTTCCAGAATCCAAACCTTGATTAATTAATCCAATCAATCGACCTGGATCTAATCGGTTACTTGCACCGACATTAATAAATAATCGAGTGTAAGGAGTTCGTCTTCTTTCGTCTCGACTTCTTCTTTCATTTCTTCGATCACCTCGATCTGGAATATTAATATCACGAGCATTTTTATAGTAAGTCAAAAATCGATTAAACTCTGTAGAAACAAAATGCTTAATCAATTCCTCTCGATCCAAATGTTCTAATTTTTCAAAGATGGCAGGAAGAAATTGTTCTATCATTCTTTCATCAACCTCAATTTTTTCCACTTTGTCGATTAAAGTCATCAACTGAGTTTTGCAAATATCCATTCCGTTTGGAACTAATTCTTTAGCAAATTGAATTCCTGCTTTTCGCTCAATATCTCTCAATTTATTTCTTTCACGAGAGTGAACAACTGCAATTGAAATACCACTTTTTCCAGCTCGACCAGTTCGACCACTTCGGTGAACATATACTTCAGGATCGTCTGGTAAATTATAATTTATTACGTGCGTTAATTCATCAACATCCAATCCACGAGCTGCTACATCCGTAGCCACTAAAATTTGTAATTGCTTTTTTCTAAATTTTTGCATCACTTCATCCCGTTGATTTTGGGACAAATCTCCATTCAATACATCTGCATTATAACCATCGTACATTAGCTTATTCGCCACTTCCATAGTTTCTCTACGAGTACGACAAAAGATGATCGCATAAATATTTGGATTCATATCCGCAATTCTTTTGATCACTTCATAACGATCTCTCGCTTGAACCATGTGATAAATGTGGGTTACATTTTTTGCAGCCAAATTCATTTTTGCAACTTTGATTTCTACAGGGTTTTCCATGTAGTTTTCAGAAATTCGCAAAACCTCTCTCGACATAGTTGCTGAAAAAAGTAAAGTTGTTTTATCATCTGGAGTCGCTTCCAAGATAGCATCCAAATCATCTTTGAATCCCATCGTCAACATTTCATCTGCTTCATCCAAAACTACTCGTTCCACATTTTCCAAATTCAATCTTCTTCGATTGATTAAGTCTTTGGTTCTTCCAGGAGTACCAACTACAATTTGAGCCCCTTTTTTCAAGGCTCTAATCTGAGTATCGATACTCGTTCCACCGTAAACTGCTAAGACACTTAAGCCTTTAATTTTTGCAGCAAACTTATTGAGGTCTTTTGCAATTTGTAGACAAAGCTCACGAGTTGGGCAAAGAATAATAGTTTGTGTACTTCGATCAGCTACTTCAGTTAAGTGAACTGTAGGCAATCCGAAAGCTGCTGTTTTACCAGTTCCAGTTTGAGCTAAAGCAATGATGTCTCGGTCTGAAGTAAGAAGTTGAGGAATGGCTTTGACTTGGATCGGAGTAGGTTTTTCAAATCCCATATCCGTAATCGCAGCGATAATCTCAGGCTTGAGGCCTGTTTCAATAAATGAGTCCATTAAAATTTAATTTAAATTTCAGACTCATTTCTATTATTCCAAGGGTACCTGCGAAACTAGTCCAAAATGTGATTTACCAAATAAAGTGCAAAGGTGGGCTTTTTTAATGACTAATATGCAATTTATGGGAATTATCTTTTGATTTTGGAAAATTATATTTTTTGAGATAGATCATTGATTGATGCAATAAACCTTAGTTCCTTCTATTTTTTTGTCGATTTCGCTGTTGGTATATTTTGATAAAATCTTCTAGTTCTTTGTTGGAAAAGTCTAAATTCTGAAGTATAGATTTATTGCTATATTCCATTCCTCTTTTCTTTTTATAAACTAAATGCCATTTAGCATGTTTCCCACTTCCTCTTAATTCTAATCTTATGTATGAAATTTTAGACCATGAAGTGAACTTATAATTACCAACCTTAAATCCTTTATCACTAAAAATTATTTGAGGTTCAACTAAAGATATTTTATTTGTATCATTAAAGAAATAAACTCCTCCTCCAAATATAAGTATACCAGAACCAAACTCGTCCGTTAGTATAAGATACAAGCCGAATAAGATAACTAAAGATGAGCCAATAATTTGCAAATACTTCAATGTTCTTGAATTGTAAATTATGAGCTCTCTTGGAAGTGTTTTATCATCATGAATAGTTTCGTGGATGTCAGGAAGGTTAAATTTGAGTTTAAGTCTTTCTAAAATTCTTTGTTGCTTTTCACTTCTAATTTCAGTTTTATTAAAATAGCTATCATCTGGCCAAATCAATTTTCCTTCAATTGCTTTCCGTTTTAATTTATGAACATTTCTCACATTTGAAAATGCCCAAATTCGCCAATAGACAATTGCAAAACTCCAGTATATCCATGGAAAAACGGTAATTGAACAGATTAAAAAAAGAATCGAAATTATTATTGGGATACTTGTTGAGAAAAGGTAAACTGAAAATATTAAGCATAGAATCATGATGCCAAAAACAGGATAATTTACTGTTTTTTGACCTCTTGAAATTGCTTCGTTTACGGTTACTGATTTTCGCACGTTTTTAAAATTAGGGTAAATAAGTATTCTCAGGATTCGTTTTTTTTTAATTTCTTAGAGGAGAAAGAATGGAACGCGGATGGGGCGGATTTTAGCGGATTTGACAATTACAATATGCTGGGATAAAATCCGTGTGAATCCGTTCGATCCGCCCCATCCGCGTTCCATCGCAGATTTTGACATTTTATAATTCATGCAAAAAAGTACTCTCAGGATGTGCCTCTTTAAATTCTTTAATTTCCTCTTCAGGGATCTTGGTGTCACTAAATAATAGATACAATTTCTTCTTTTCATTTAATGGTTCCAAACTAGAAATTGGAGTTTTATGAAATACTATTTTTTGAATGCTCGCTAAATTTCGAAGTGGTTCAAAATTTTGAACCTTCGATTCTTGACAATATAAATCTCGAAGTTTTGACATTTTTTCAATTCCCGTAAGTGAAGGAAGAGGAGTGCCTAGGACTGACAGTATTTCAATTTTTTCTAAATTTTCAAGCGCTGAGATTGATTCTATTTTTGTAAAAGATAAATACAATTCTTTCAAATTTATACAATTCTTCAAAATTGAAATGTCTGTAATTGCATTGTTATTAAGAAAAAGTGATTTTATGTTTTTGCTATTTTTTAATGGCTCAATGGAAGTCAATTTATTATTTTGTAAAGTTACTCTTTCCAATAATTCGTTATTAACCAAACCTTTTAATGACTCAATTTGGTTGTTTTGAGCTAGTAGAACTTTAAGCGTTGTGTTTTTGGACAAAGGAGAAAGAGAGCTAATATTATTAAATCCAATTTCTAGATGTTCTAAGTTTTTAAGTTTTTTGAGCGGTTTAATTGACTTGATTTGATTTCGTGTGGCAACGATTTTTTTTAATTTTGGAAGCTTAGCTAAAGGTGATAAATCTGATATTAAATTTCCAGAACAATTAAATATTTCAAGATTTTTAAAACGAGTGATAGGTTTAAGATGAGTGATATTTTTTCCAATGATTCCAATTTCTGTTTCAGAAAATAACTGATCTAATTTCGCTTGCGTCACCTCAGTACCGATACCTACTTTTCGATTAAAAACTAATTGCCATTGTTCCTCTAAATTATTCCACCATTTGACATCAGTCTTGCTAACATCTACGAAGGTGTAATTTATTTTTCTGTGAGAAAAAATAGGAGAGGAGATGAAAATAAAAATTAATGTAAATAGTGTTATGGGAAAAAATCTGTATTTCATTTTACTATGTTGAAAATTAATTATTTTTAGGCTCAAATATAACGAAGGAACTAAACTCTTTTTTCTAAAATTTAATGTAAATATATTGTTGTTTTTGTTGAGTGTCAATTTCTTATTGTTTCACTCCTTCCCATTTCGCTCCTAAAAAATCCATGTAAGCATTGTAGGAATCATCTTCGTTTTTTCGAAATTCAAATGACTCTTCTGATTTTTTATCAGAGAAAAAAACGGTTTCAGTTTCTGGATAAAGTGGTCCATTATTTTTACCATCTTGATAAACTACTAAAGTTCCTTCCTCCAATTTTACCTCCAAAATCATATGTTCTATTTCTTCAAAGTCATATTTACCGACATATTTTTTTAGTGTTTCCTCAGGAAGTGTGATAGCGATTCGATTTACTTCTTTAGGAATTACGTAAGGTTTTCCTTCCAAAATGTTTTGCACATCTTCCATGATTTTTTGAAATGGAATTGCATCATAATTTGTTAAAAAAACAAACTTATATTTTAATTCAGGATTGGAATGAATATAAGCTCGTTTTCCATCTGTTCCGCCGGCATGTCCAATGATTCCGTCCTTATTTTTAAGATTAGAAAGAAAAGGTTCGTTGTCTAAATAATTTAAAAATGTCATCAGGTCATCGACTGATGAATATATTTTTCCCATCTTAAATGCATCTGGTTGGAATTTTTTTATGGCAACAATATTTCCATCATCATCCAATTCATGACCATAAGCATACTTGGTTAGGTTACTAGTATCAGCATAAAAGTGTCCGCCCGATTCATCCATTTGTAGTCGATCAAAAAATATATGGTGAAGATTTTGGGAAAATGAAGTATTAGCAATTTGACCAATCACATAATATAAAACCTGAAAACCAACGTTCGAATACCGGCCATCTGTTCCAGGTTCGAATTCCAATTTTTGTTTTTTTGCCAAATCAATTACTTGCTCGTTGGTTAAGTCAGCTTCATTTTGAGTGAGGTCAGCAGCTTCACGAGGTAAGCCAGATTGATTGTTCATTAAATGTTCAATCGTAATTT
>CAZMBP010000089.1:0-32625 GCA_964564545.1 uncultured Saprospiraceae bacterium | reverse complement strand
ATGATTGGACAAAGTTTGATTAATACTTCTTCTGGAGCGAGAGCAAGACTATCTGGAATTACAGCAGCAGTAATGCTACTTGTGTTTATTATGTTTGGCTCTGATTTAATTGAAAAATTACCAATGGCTGCATTGGTTGGTTTAATGTTTATGGTAGCTATTGGAACATTTGAGTGGGCAAGTTTGAAGACCTTTACGAAGATGCCTAAGTCTGATATTTTTGTGATGGTGCTGGTAACTTTAGTAACTGCGGTTTTACATAATTTGGCATTGGCAGTTATCGTCGGAGTGATTATCGCAGCTTTAGTTTTTGCTTGGGATAATGCCAAAAGAATTCGTGCAAGAAAAAGAATCGATGAAAATGGCATTAAGCATTACGAAATTTATGGTCCATTATTTTTTGGATCAGTATCTGTTTTTAGTGAAAAATTTGACGTACTCAATGACCCTGACGAAGTGATTATTGATTTCGCAGAAAGTCGAATTGTTGATATGTCAGCTATCGAAGCGGTGAATAAAATTACTGAACGATACCATAAAGTTGGTAAAATCGTACACCTTCAACATTTGAGCAAAGATTGTAGAGAATTACTCAAAAATGCAGATGCTATCATTGATGTAAATGTGGTGGAAGATCCAAAATATAAAATGCCGGTGGATATTATTCGATAAAATTGGATATTTATTTTTTTGGAAAAAACCGAATAGTGTGGATGATGCTATTCGGTTTTTTTTATATAAATCTACCCCTACTTGTCTATTTTTGCTAACAACTTCATTTGTTTAAATTCCATTTTAATGAAATCAATATTACCATTCTTGACATTTTTTTTTGTTTTCCAATCCAACTTAACTGCTCAATCTGAAAAAGGCAAATCAAGTTTTTCAATCCTAATTGAGAATGGGATTAGCAATCATATTTATTTTAATGATACCAATGAAGAGGGTGAAATTGCTTTTGTCAACGCAATTGGTTTGTATTATTCTTTTGCTCAAAGTTCTAAATTAAATTCATTTCTTGGTATTCAATATAATAAAAATGGATTCACAACAGATTGGATCTGTGATACCAATTGGGATTATTGTTCAACTATTGGAACACCACCAATAGATGTAATTACAGTTCATCGATTGCATTATTTGTCGTTGGTTTTTAACCTCAAATATTTAATCAAAAAAGACTTTTACTTTCGTGGAGGACTTTCTATCGATGTTCCATTTAACGAAAGTTTTACCTATAAATATACTGATGCTAATTCTGTAAAATCGAAAGATCAAGACTGGAATCGCTATGGTAGAAGAGTAGTATTAAATACTTCTTTAGGAGCAAATCTTACTTTAGGGAAATCCTTTTTTCTCAATAAAAAATTAGAATGGTTTGCTGAAGTTGGTTTTAAAATGTATAATCTAATTGGAATTAGATTCGAAGATTATGAGTACTATTTATTAGAAAGAAAACAAAAACCATATGTCATCAGCATTAATCTTGGGTTATCGCTTAGATGATTTTTAGAGTTGAAAATAAATGGTAATTCCTAAAAAGATGATCGCTATCACAAATTTTACTATAGTTGTAAATACTGGTTTCCTCGACACTTCTTCTGGAAAATACTGTTTTGTTTTTTCATGCTTAGATAAATGGTAAGAAGCATCATATTGAAAAATATGATTGAAATACATAACAACTCCCCAGGCAAAGAAAATGGAAATGGGTAAAAACCATGAACCAGATCCATCAGTAAATTTAGAGTAAGCCGTAAAACCTAAACTAACAATTATCCATAAAACAAAAAATGAAAAAATCCGAGGCAAATTCCGATTATAAAAATTGAGTACCTTAAAATGATTGGGAAAATAAGTAATGCACAAAATAGAATTAAGATGCTCTCGAGCAACTTTATTTTCTGGATTTATTTTAAGTGCTTCTAGGAAATATTCCTTTGCCTTTTCATATTCTCTCTTATCGAAATGCAACTGTCCTTTTGCAGCATAGGAACTTGCATTCATTGGATCGTTAGCGATCGAAATATCTAGTATTTCTTGCCCTCCTTCCTGTTGAAGACCTTGAAGTAATCTAGCTTTCATATTTAAAATCTGAGTATTTTTTGGTTCATAGCTCAAAGCAAGATCAGCCATTTTCAACGCCTCTTTTTCTTTTTTCATTAATGCCAAATATCTCACTTTGCAACTGATTAGCGGTACATCATTCGGATACCGACTTAATCCAAACTCAGTTATTTCTCCAACTTTTTTATAGTTAGATTTTTTAAGATAAGACTGTGCTAAAACATAGTAGAGGGTTGAATAGCCAATATTTTTGGCTAGGACATTCTCTGCTTGTTCTATTGCTAGGTCATATTTTCCTTGATAAAAATTGACATAAGGAAAGAACATTAATACATCAGTTGACTCTGGATTGTGCTTCCTCATTTCTTCTAATTCTTTGAGGGCATAATCATATTTTTTTAGTGTAACTAGGTGTTGCATTCGATTAGCAAGATCATCAAAGGAAAGGTCTTTTTTTGATTTCATTATTTTAATTATAAAATTTTCAAGAGTAAAACTATTTCTTTTTCTTCTTTTTACCAATTGATCTATTAAATCTTATTTCTGGCTTGGGGAAAATAATATTTATCCAAAATTCTGTGTCACGTAGTATATTTTGTTGACACAGAATTTTAAAAAGTCCTTCCAGCCAATACAAGCTAGAAGGACTTTATCTATATTTTTTTTTTAAAACTACTTTCTTATTTATTACAACTCCCAGGTTGATCAGGATAGTTACTATTGCCCACCATAATCACATCTCGTAGGTAAGCATTTCTTCCTGTTCCATGTCGATGAACATCTACTCCTATTTCATTAGTAGATTTATTCATGATAATATTTCGATGTGGAGGACTATTCAAAAGAGAAATAACAAATGCTGAAGCAGTTCTGTATCCGCTATCCAAGCATTCACCCAGCATCACAGAAGGATACCCTGCTAACTCTGCTCGACAAGTGGCAGATCTTCCTTGACTATCTGTATGACCTTTAAAATTTCCTATATCTGATGCTAAAATGGAAGAGGCCTTTGCTAAATTACTATTAGTTTTTAATGTGGTTAATGAAGCAGGAATTGAACGGAGATAGTTAATCGCTGTTTGTAATTTTTGTAAATTTTCATTTTGACAATTTTGGTTATTGTCATAACATCTCATCATCAAATCATTTCCAATAGCAATGGCATGGAAGGAGTTATTATTAGGGCCAAATTTAGTATACTTAAGTTTAGCTAATTCATCAGCATAAGCACTTGGATTAGCTCTAATAATATTAATTTCATTCACTATTTTTTGTTCCAACAATTCAAGATTGAGATCAACTGGAACATCTTGTGAAGGAGTTGGAATATAAGCTTGAGCACACTCTCCCACCTTATCAATTTGGTAAGGCTTCAAATAATATCTTTGTCCTGTCCTAGGTCCTTCTATAATATCTATAGCATACGAATCTTGCTTGGGGCCATAATGTAATCCCTGACCAACAACCATTGCTTTAGCTGTAGTTCCATCTGAAAGATTAAGACAAACATACGCTCCCATATTCAAATTGGATTTATCTTGGTTCGCTCCTCCTTTTCCATTGACGTTAACAATATTATGTTGGACATTAACTAGATTAGCTATCAAGTCAGAATTGGAGACTTGCAATACCTCATTTGAAGGTGGGTTATTGGTTGGATTATTTCCAGGATTACTAGTTGGATTATTTACTGCAGTTGGAGTAGTAACAGTATTTCTTTGAGGAGACCACATCTCTCGTCGATCTTTATCAATTAAAACTAGTCTCCCATCATTAGTCAAGATTAATTTATCACATTTCCATAAAAAAACTCGATTTTCATCCAATCCATTTGTAGCGCACCATCCTTTGTTTAATTTACTATTAAAACAAAGGTTACAATCTGGATTCATCGTAAACATACTTACTCTAGGAGGATTATTAAGACGACCACCCGCAGGTGCTTTCCAAATTTCTTTTCCAGCTCTCATGGTAACTTTTTCATTACAAATTCCACAAGTCTGACTTTGAAGAATTTGTTCAATAACTAACTCCCCTTGCTCGGTAACTCGTAATTGAAATTTGCCATTGGCCGAAGTTAAGTTTTGACCTTCCGACAAAAAATCATTTGGACGCATGCTACCTGTATATTTTTGAACGGAAGTACTACCAACACATTTAGCAGGAATTTGTGCAGTTAATTCTTGATTAGGAAAAATCAAAAACAAAAGAAACACAAAAAATAAAATAAATAGATAAGAGTTTGGGGTTTCTTTTTTTTGATTGAATGCTTTTGGGAAAAATGAAATAGGGTTAGAGTTGTAATTCATCGATTAGTTTTTTAAGGTTTTTAACTTATTAAAATTTGTAGAAAGAAGATCTTCCTCATAAATTATTTAAATATGTTGAAAACGGTTTTTATAATGGTATCTAAATTAATTAAATAAATTAAATTTTCATTCCTACTGAGGTATTTTTCTTAATACGCGATTTTCTGATTTATAGACTTATAAATCAAATCGACAGCCTAAAATTTTGGCTTTACTTGTTAAGCTTTTAATGAAATGAAAATAGAAAGGTGGAAAAATATAGAAGTGGATATTATAGTTTATGGTGTTTTAGCTTTCGTTTTGTGTTCTAGCGATAACTTGGATTCTAAAATAAGAATAGGGACTTTATTCAAAAAATAAAGTCCCTATTATCAATTTGGAATCATATCATCTAAGATATACCTAATAGTAAAAATGTACCTTCCACTTTATAAGTAGTCATTCCCTTAGGAACAGCTTCATCAGAAGTAGTTTTTTGTTTGATTAGGCGATAAACACCTTTATATGTTTTACCATTCTGCTCAAGAATTGCTTGTCTTCCTCCAATCGAATCATTGAGCGAAAAGATCAACATAAAACCCATTTTCCCATATTTAGGTCGTTCTAAAAAAGCGGCTGCTTGAATACAATCAGTCATTCCTAATGATCGAATTGGATCAGTAAAAACCAATTGTCCTTTGGGTGATTTTGTTTTTCCGTCCTTTCTTCCACCTCCTACATAATCATATGAAGAAGGGATATCGCTTTTCTTGCCAAGTAGTTCACTATTCTTCCCTTTCTCTGTTCCATCGGTAACAATTATGGTTAATCCATTTGCATCAACCTTAAATTGAGATTGAGCAGTAAAGGAAACAAATAACAGGCAGGCGCTAAGTAGTAAATATTTCATAATTCTTTTTTTAATTTTTTTAGTTTGACCGAATTAGAACGTAAAGCGTAAAGATAAAATTTTATTTATTGAGATGCATCTGTTTATATAATCAACCTGTATATTTTATTGCATATTGATATAATAAAAAAATAGTCCATTACTAATAAATTAAGTAATGGACTATTTATGGTAAAACAACTTCAGTTGCTTAAAAACATCTGATGATCATCTTAAACAGTTTCAAAAGAAAGCATTATCCCTCTTTTTGATTTTCTGCTATAACGGCTTTTGCCTTTTCAGCTTCTTCTGGAGCTACATATACTTCTGCGACTCCTAGTCGAAACTCATCATCTTTTTTATCTAATAATACCGGCAGTAATCCGTTATTAGTCAATAAACTTTTGATTACCTCTGCTTGATATTCTTCATCAGCTGTAAATACTTTAATCCATCCTGCTTCCATAATTATTTATTTTAAAGATTTTTAAATTGAATTTTAGTTTGTTATTATTTATTAAGCTCAAATTACCTCAGGATAAAAAATATTTAATTGATTTTCATCATTTGATAATACTGACTTTTGTCACCATTTTATTTTTGGTAAAAAAACTACTCTCGATACTGACCTACTCCTTCCTCCAAATGTTCCAAAGCCGCAATGATTCTCAAATAACCATTGATCGAAGTATGCCAATCTAATTTGTTTTCTCTTAGAAATTGTCTAATGATTTGCAACGACTCATCGCAGTCATCTGGGTTAGAAAAAAACTCACACCATTTCTCTGATTTTTCTTTTGACCTTGCAATAAAAAAATATCCCGACGCTCTAAGTGGACTGGGAGTACTATAAAATTTGAATTTGAATTTTTCTTCATTACTCCATTTGACACATTTAATGTAGTAACCAATCATATTTTGCAGACGATCAATAATTTCATTTTTTGATAGATCTTTCTCTGCTTTAATTCGCCACTTATTATTCTCCAGCGTGAATGGATAACTACTACTATTACTATTTTTTCTATAATTCATTTCTAAAGGAGCACCATAACCTTCCTCTTTTTTTGGATAAGAAAATGACCTTACTCCGGTTGAATCATCTCTTTCATATTTTAATTCCCAAGTGACATCATCTTGATTCGTCATGACCACAGTACTGTCTGTCAAGTCATAAGATCCATATTCGAAATTGTGCCAATACATCACATAAGTTCCATTTCTAAAAAAATCTACAAATGAAGCATCTGAAAAAAGTGGTGCAGCAGTCTTGTTATCGAGATAGGAATGGATTTGTAAATTACGAAAATAGGCTGGACGAATTTTAGTTGAAGTATAATGTCCTTCGATCCAATGGTTTTCATAATTCCACAAATATTTCAAAGCGAAAAAAGCGGGGATGACCAGTAGCCATAATAATTTTTTGTTTTTCATATTTTATATTTTTTGAAGAAAAATTGTTTGGTAAACACTAAGCTTACTCACAATGATCATTATAATAGAACACTACATTTGAAACAAAGGAAGAGTTACTCATCGACCAATTCATGGAAAACCGTTTTCCTTTTGGATCGAAGTAACCTTCTTCTAATTTTTGAACAACTTCAAGACAATCACTTAGATAAATACTTAATCCCTTTTTTTTCCCTTTTCTAATTACGCTTCTTACTGAAAAGGCTTCTCTGTCAACATCCATTTTTAGGTAAGAGTACTTTTTGTCAGTTGATCCCAAATCATTAGGACCGGTGCTCATTCTTTTATATTCGTAATAATATAAACCTACTTTTTGCTGTGGAATTTGTTCCAATAACAAAATCGGTTTTTTGGTTCCTCTCACTTTTATAAACCTATAAATGGTTCCCCAGATATCTACCTTTTCTATATCTCGAGCATCCAACTTTCTTTTCTTTTTTGTTCCTTCTTCGATAAATTTAAATGTCGAAATTTTTCCATAAGGAATTTTCACCTTCCCTTTTTTCATTTCTCCATTAGTAAAATACACCTTGGCTTTTTTAAATTTTGTAGGTGATTTGCTAAATGCAATATTTGAAATATTAATCAAGAGTAGTAAATAAAGAAATTTTTGATGCTTCATATTTTCATATTTTGGAGCAAACTTAGATATTAATTGTGGAATAAAAAATTTGGAGCGAACCATTTCTGTAAATATATATTTGAAGCGTTTTTTTAAACACATTGAGTTTTAAGCTGTTTATTATCAGTAAAATCATTTTAAAACCTATAAAAATAAAATCATGAATTTAAAAGTTGCTTCTGCTTCAATACTAGCAGTTTTAGCAGTATTATTATTACTGTGTGCATTAATTCCAAATGCTTTATTTATAATGGGTGCTACCGTCGCAGGATCCTTATTGATAGGAATTCAAACTTATGCAATTTTAAAAGAAGACCCTAAGGAAGCATCGGAAGGAAATTATAAGGTGCCTTAGAGACTGTTTTCAATTTTTAATAAAAAATAAAGCGTAGATAACTCACGCTTTATTTTTTTCTTGATCATAAGCCATCCGATAACGAATGCTATCGACCATCAAAACTAGTCCACTCATTAATACGATTAAACTTGATGTACCTGCCAACACCCATTTCCAAATGGCAGGCTCTGAATGCTTATAAAAACCCGCTTCTACCAACATACATATTCCACTTCCAAAAAGTAAAATACCTACTGTACCTTGAATAAACCAGCGTCGATAATTTTGATTTGAAAAATTCATCATTAGATTAATTATTTAGAACCTTTTTTTTAGAGTGTTAGGCTTTACTCTATTCGAGTTATTTTTTCTAAAAATATAACTCCACTTTCATCTGATATTCTAATAAAATAAAATCCAAGTGGTAATTGTTGTAAATCAAGTTGATTCGAAATTAATTTTTCTCGACTCCGCAATTGTCCTGATGAATAAAAAATTTCAACAGTTTGATTTTCGATTTTTTCAATTCCCTTTATAAAGAGATTTTTAGATACTGGATTGGGAAAAATATTAATCGAGTTTTGTAAAGATTCATTGGAAGCAGTCAAATCCAAATCACCAAACAACCATTCATAGGCTGCAGGGAATTCTCTTGCCCAATACCACTCGCTATGTTGTCCATCATTATGTACCATTTGATTTAATTCCTCAGAAGTAAATCCAGCATCCATTAAAGTGGTTTTCATTTGATTCATATTATTTACATGAGTGGGCCCTTCCAATGCACCTATGATAGAATAGAATTTCATCGTTTCTTGTTTGCCAATATTTTCCACATGATCAAAACATTCATCAGCAAACCAATACGATGGTGAAAATAATCCAACCTTACTAAAAACATCTTGGTATTCGATCCCTCCATATAATGAGATTAAAGCACCTAGCGAACTTCCCATCAGTCCAGTATATTCTCTGCTCGCTAATGTTCGATAATTGGAATCAATATGTGGTTTCAAAGTATTGACTATAAATTCTATATATTCATCTCCTTCTCCACCTCCGTAATTAGGATTATTCCATGGAGAATATTCATCGACTCGAAGATTCGCTCCATTGTCAATGGCTACTACAATTACACCATAATCACCTTCATTAAATAATTGATTGAGGGATTCATCGACCTCCCACTCTCCTGAAAAACTGGTAGATGCATCAAATACATTTTGGCCATCATGCATGTAGAGAACTGGATAATCTTTTTGTGAAGAATCATAATCTGGAGGCAAATAAATCCAAATCCGACGACTTCGATTAAGTTGTGGCATAAAGAAATTTTCATCCAAAATTTGAACATTGGAAGTAGCTGTACTTGTTCCACTTGAACCTGATAAATCTTCCCAACTTAAAATCGTCAAATCTAAAGTAGCTGCTGCTCCTGTATAATTATACGTTCGATTTGGGATTGCTCCTCCTGAAGCATTCCCTTCTACTGATCCCCAATTACCTCTAGTAAATTTGAATTCTAAGGCTCCCACGGAGGGTGTAATTTCTATTTCGAAAATCCCATTTCCAACATCAGTTAATTTATAATTGTCTGAACCAGGATCCCAACCTTGAAAATTTCCTGCTACATAAATATATGCATTAGTAGGCGTATTGGATGGTAATTCGATTATTCGGAGAGTAAGTTGGGCAAAACAAACTTGAGTAAATAACAATATAATTATGGAATTAAATATTTTTTTCATTTCCAAAAATAAAGATTTTAAAATAAAAGAATGCAGGATGACTTTAAACAACTTCTATTTTAAATTTAGAAATTATATATTTGTTGCAAATAAAAACTTATGGGAAATTTATTTCATTGGTTGTTAAAAGGATCTAATTTTTTCACTTCTATTCTATTTTGTGTAGTAGGAACTATCGTTTTGATTTTTGGTGGATATGAAATTTTATTGGCTGCCAAAAGTATTGTCTATCATACCAAAGGAGCAGAAAAAATAATAGTCGAAGTGCTCAAAGGTTTAGATTTAGTTTTTTTAGGAATTGTAATTCAGATATTAGGAATTGGAGTATATGAGTTATTTATTGGCCCCATTGAAAATCTTCCTGACTGGTTAACTATAGATAAGTTTGATCAATTGAAAGGATTGTTGGTTAAAGCCTCCATCACAGTAGTCAGTATTTCATTTGTTGGAAGAGCTGTAACTTGGGATGGTGGAGAAGAGATTATGCATTATGGTTTGGGGATAGGAGCAATTATCGCAGCCTTAAGTTATTTTATCAAAGTGAAAGCTAAATCATAGACTATTTTCAAAAATAAAATTTTGGTCACTTTTACAAAAAAAGAAAATGATTTAAATTTCCTTTTCTATAATAACATTTCACAATTAATGACATCTTGGATAGAAATAGACAATATTTTTTCTCCTGCTAAAATATTATCTACTCCTTTGCCAGTTGTTTGATTAGGAACTTCGTTTTCTTTTTTGACATCTTTTCCAGAAATTAAGGAATAATCTTTAAATAACTGTTTAACAATTTCTCCTTTATAAAAATAATCTCGTTGTACATTAATATCATCTTTAGTCATGGTATTTCCATCATCATCTGTTCCTGCAAAATTCCAAACACTAGATTGATGAAATCCAAAAATTAGTTCCCGATCCTTAAAGTAATAACTTGACTCTTGACCGTAGTGATCTCCCATAAATAAACTATGAGTAGCTTTAATTAAGTTATCTTCACTAAAGTAAAAAATAAAATTTCCTCCTTGTGGATCGTCGGGACAACTGTACTCTACTTCCTTTTTAACAACCTGTTTATTCTTGATTAGATCTTCTATTCTTCCAAATTCTTTCCTAATTTCTAAAATATTATTTTCAACATCACCTTTTTGTTTAACGGGTTCCTTTTCTACCTTCTCCACCTTAGTGGTTGGTTGACTATCAATTGTGGCAGCTTCAGCCATCTCTGCAGAAGAGCTTGAGGAACTATTGTCTCCACATGCTGAAAATATAAATAAAAGAAGTAAAAAGTGGATCAATTGATTTTTCATAGAATAAAATTATTAGTTAAAATCTATTATTTAATAAATAAAAATTTAGGTCATTATCTTCCCTATGATTTAAATACAGACTTAGTGCCAGAAGTAATACTTCTACCCTATTTCGGCTTTTATTTGTTGATTATTTTTGAATAAAATTCCTTGGACTCCATGTTGCTTAGCACTCTGCAACTTACGAGGTGAGTCGTCAATATAAATAAGATGGTCTATATTAACTTTTACTTTTTTCAATAATTCTTTAAAAAATGAAGGGTTACTCTTCTCCATTCGAAAATCAAAAGAATAATATTGTTCATCTGCCCATTCGGAAAAATGATAGCGTTGTGAAATGTATTCGATGTTTTCTCTATAATTATCACTAACGATAATTATTCGATGATCAACTGATAATATGTCTATTAGTTCCTGATTAAATTCTAAAGTGTCGAATACTAATTTTAAAAATAATTCTCCGCTAATTTTTTGCTGAGTCAATTTATTATAATCCGCCATAAAATATTCAAAAATATCTTTCCCAATATTTAATTGATAACCATATTTATGATTCAATTTAGTTATGATTGCCCAATCAATTTTTTCGTTGGACTGACCGGTGGAATTGAAGACTACACCGCCGAGGTCGAGGAGAACTGTTTTAGTTTTCATTTTTTCTATTTTTAAATTAAAACTTTACAACTTTGTGAGTTGAGGTAAAGTTCCCATTTCTAATTTCTAAAACATAAATTCCTTTTTTCATAGAGCAATTCATTGAAGTTAATTAATAGAGAACCATACATAAAAAAATAGGATAGACTCCCAAGAAACCTACCCTATTTATATTTTATAAAAAATTATAATCAAATTAATTTCTCACCTTCACAAATCGCTGCGTCGCAAATTTCGTCTCAGCCTGCGGAATATAAATCGAATAAAATCCACTTGGCAAATCTGCAATATCAATCTCCGGAGCATTTACTCCTTGATGTAAATTAGCACGTTCTGTTTTTACCAAAACTCCACGTGCATCGTAGATCATCATTTCGATATCCATTTCTTGCGGTGTATTTATTTTTACAAAAATAAAATCCATCGCAGGGTTAGGAACCAAACTTTCTAAGGTTGGTTTGCCAATCTCATTTGGAATTTGCGAAGCATAAGATTCTCCGATATTTGGATCAATCAAAGTTGAAGAGCAAGGCACTTCTATGATGTATTTTCTATTATTATAAAAATTACTCCAGCTCCATCCTCCATTCCAACTATGCATTACGACAAAATCCATCTCTTCAGAATTAGCATTACAAAATCCACAAATATCAAAATTGGTAAAATTGACAGGTTCTCCGCTAAACCACTCCAACGTATTTTCAACATCATAATCATTCAAACCAATGTAAACCAATTCATTAATTTGAGGATAGAGAAAATCATTTTCATCTTGTGAATCTATTGTCGCTAAATGTCCTCCAACTGAAACAGCAACCGCTTCCGCATCGGTAGGTCGAGACACATCATCCGAAAGGAAATATGCGGATCCATTAAATTCACCGAGCGAAGTAAAGTTAGGAATTGACGGAGGACAGTCTGGTGCATTGGGATCAACAACTGTTACTGTAAATGTACAGGATTCATAATATTGACAGAAGGCAGCAGCACCCAACATTACATTTCGAAGTTGAACGGTTGTAGTCCCTATTGGAAATTCACTTCCACTTGGCAAACCATAAAGTACTTCATAATTTTCCAAATTAGCAGTACAATAAGAAATCAACGTTGGGTCATCATATTCCACAATTGCACCAGTCGAAGATGTAGCTTCAACTGTAATGTCCTCAGGACACATATACTGAGGATCTTCAGGATCAACAAAAACAAAAGTAATACAGTATTCTTGATTTCCACAAGCATCTGTTATTTCATATACAATTGGAATTCCACCAGATGTAGGATAAAATTCAAAACCAGTTCCTAATTCTGGACCAGCAACTTGAGTAATCGTCACCCCTCCATCTGCGCAATCTGTCGTTGCAGTAGGAACACTCCATTCTGTCATTACAGTATAATTATCAACAGCCAACCCATTAAAAAAGAGATCAGGTTGACAATTAGAAACTTGTAATCCTCCACCAGCATCGCCATCACATGGAATCTCCATCACGTATTTTCTATTATTATAAAAATTAGAAAAACTCCATGCGCCATCCCAAGGTGCCATGATCACGAAATCCATTTCTTCAGAATTTTCCTTACAAAAAGCACACGGATTTACATTGTTATAAGTCAGCGCTTCTCCATTGAACCAAACTAAATTTCCTTCCGAATCATAATCATTCAATCCGATGTATGACATCTCGGAAATGTTTTGTTGGATAAAATCATTTTCCTCTTGCGAACTAATTGTTGCTAAATATCCGCCATGAGTTTCTGCTTCTGCCTGTGCATCAGTTGGTCGAGAAACGTCATTGGAAATATAATATTTGCTTCCTCCAAATTCACCTAAAACAGTAAACCCAGCAATGTCATCTGGACAGTCTCCTCCTCCTGTGGCTTCTTGCTCAACAGTTATTTTAAACGAACAGACTTCTTCATTTCCACAAGCATCTGTTGCTGTCCAAATAACTTCATAAATTCCTTCGGATAATGAAATACCTCCAAATGTTGGACCTCCAGTAAGATTAATATTCAAACCTCCATCAGGACAAGTGGTACTACCTGTTGGCATATCATAATTGACCGAAACCAAGGTTTCTCCAGCAGGAATGGTTGCATTAATATCGCTAGGACAATTAAGCGTAATTTCAGAGGAAGGACTTGTACCACAAGGAATCTCCATGATGTATTTTCTACTATTATAAAAATTAGAAAAACTCCATGCACCATCCCACGGTGCCATGATCACGAAGTCTTGATCAGCTGAATTTTCATTGCAAAATCCACACGGGTTTATATTATTATAAACTAAATCTTCGCCGTTCACCCAAACTAGATTTCCTTCTGAATCATAATCATTCAAACCGATGTAAGTCATCTCGGAAATGTTTTGTTGGATAAAATCATTTTCTTCTTGCGAACTAATTACAGTCAAATATCCACCATGAGTTTCTGCTTCCATTTGGGCTTCTGTTGGTTTTGCAACATCGTTAGAAACATAATATTTACTATCTCCAAATTGACCTAAGCTTGTAAAACCAGATATATTATCTGGAGCGGTACAACCTGATGTGGATGGTTCATAAACTGTAATTAAAAAAGAACAAGTATTTGATGGCCCAACAGGAGTACATCCTATGCCAGCAGTTAAAGTATAAATAATTTCAGTTGTACCAATAGGAATAACACTTCCATTTGGTGGACCTGCAGTTTGAACTAAAGTATAACCAGTTGGACAAGTATTAATTACTATAGGTTCAAACCAAGTTACTACTGCACCATTAAAATCTGGAGCATCAGCATATAATTGTGGAGAACACCAAGAAAAATGAGTTACGGTTGAAGTAGTATTACAACTTCCATATTCATAATTAAAAACACCTGCACATTCTGCCTCACAAGCATTCAAATAAGTTTCTCCATCCGATCCACAAACTGGTTCATTTGTTTCTGGACAACCGCAACCTAGAGTTTCAGCACACGCAATTTCGATTATCACCTTGCGCTCTTCAGATGCTGGAATCCAATTCCATTTTCCATTCCAGGGATGAAATTCTACTGCGTCATTTGCTTCAGTATTGGGTTCGCACCAAGTACAAGATGAATCTTCATAATTAGTGTAAGTGATTGGTTCGCCGCTATCCCAAACTTCTACGCCTTCTTCCTCTACATCATTTAATCCAATAAAAACTTGCGCATTATTCCAAAAGGAGAGATAGTTATTTTCTCCTTCTGAATTTATCGAAACCAAACTTCCACCTTGCGCATCTGCCAAAGCTAAACCTTCTGCATAAGTCATCGGATCTTCGGAAACAAAATATTTATGTCCTGCATAATTTCCCATAAAAATAAATCCTTCTCGACTCGCAAAGCATCCAGTATCTTCATTTCCAATTCCTCCACCTGAACTTCTCACTCCGATTGTAAAACCACACTCCACTACATTTCCGCAAGCATCAGTTGCTTCGAATGCGATTGCCTCTCCTCCTATTTCGAAAAAACTTCCACTAGGAGAACCCGAAACTTGAGTGATCGTCAAACCACCCAAAGGACAAGTCGTCGTTGCTGTTGGAGCAGTCCAACTAAAAGTTTGACCACCTTCCGCAAGTGTTGCAGAGAAAACAATATTGACAGAATCAATTGGACAATTCATCGTGATTTCGCCTTCTGGCGTATTTGCCGTAGGCGTAAAAAATGCAGGTGAGCCATTGAGAGAAATGTTTTGAGAACCAATTGTTTCGACAGTTCCAGTATTTCCAAAATCCCAAATTCTTTTTTCTAAATTACCCACTTCCATACTTTGGGGAAATGTATAATTCGCACTAGCTGCTTCACTATTATCGATAGTTGTTCTTGCCCAAAGGACGTAAGTGTATTCGCCCATCGCATTTTTAAATGCACCACCTTTTATGCTTGAAGGTAAATTCATCAATGAAGTTTGCGCAGCGTCATACTCTTTTCTGAAGAGCATGGCAGTTGTTGTTTTGTAACCTATCCCCTGCTCATGAATGACTTGATCGAAATGCTCGATGACATTTAAATTTTCAAAGAATCCCATATGATCGAATGAGTCGTCGGCATTGGCAGCGGTTTCTCTTTCGGCAATTTGGTAAGGATGAATTTGAATTAATCCTTCTTGCAAAGCTGCCACATATGATTTCATAATAAAATTTCGAGCACCTTCATCACTTCCAAAAAGTGTGATACTTGGATCACTTGGATCAGGAAATGCAACTCTCGGAACATTGTATTCCGTTATCATCCATTCCTTTATAGGGTAAGTCACACCATCATATCCGTAATCAGCAAGGTGCTGAGCTCGTACTGCTTTCTTTTCTAAAAATCCTTCGATGCCTTTGTCAGAATGTCTTTCATAGGCAAAACCACCAATCGAATTATCCCAATATCTCATGCTTCCATCGAAGTGAGGATAACTGTGAAATCCCATCACATCAAAATATGCTCCACCACCCAAAGGATAATCGGAAGTCACACTTCCATCATCTGGATTATCGGTATTTCTTAAAACTGCATCTAAAAAACTTTCGTAACCTACTCCTGACAAAACCACATAATCATCTGGCGAGTGTGTTTTAATTACTTGATAAGCAATTCGCATCGTTCGAACAAAATGAAAAATGGGAGCACGTAATTTATAATCGCAAGGATCCGGATTGTTCTCCCACCAGTTGCCCGGTTGCCCAGGTTCGAGCCAACCACTTGCACCAGAATAATCAAATCCTGGTTCGTTCCAGATTTCCCAAAATTTCACATGATCGCCAACTGATTCCAGCAAGTCCCACATGTATCTCGCGAAGTAATTATTTTCATTGATCGGAGTTCCATTCAGCCCTCCATCAAAAATTGGTTCATACAAATTAGCAAACATGTCTGTTGGAATCCCCGGGCAATACTCTGTTGGATCAGCATGATCTGGATGCGCAAAACCGACAATAATAGTATTGTCTTTCATTCCCATCGCTTCGTAATAATCATAGATGCCTTCCCAAGTTGGGTAGTCATAAATTAAAGTGATGAACTCTGGCAATGAAGATCGTAATGCTCGAACGCCTGCTCCTTCTGTTCCTGCTGCGGGATTTCCTCCTGCAATATCGGTGAGAAAATAGTCATTCCAATTTCCGCCATAATATCCAGGGTTGACTCCTGGTCGAAAAATGCCATCGTAGGGAGTGACTTGGTCGTTAGCAGAGTAGCTAACTTGAGCACGTGTGTTTGTTTTTATAAAAAACAATAATATAATAAGGAGGATAATATTTTTCATGATGTTATTTTAAAAAATTAGCCACAGACTTTCACAGACTAAACTGACAAAACACCCATGGGAAAGTCAGTTTAGTCAGAGGAAGTCTGTGGCAAAAAATTTATCTAGCTTGTTTCACAAATCTCATTTGCGAATGTTTCTTCTGCCCTTCTGGTATTTTTACAAAATACAATCCACTAGGCAAATCAGTAATATCTAATTCCGTAAATACTAAACCTTGATACAAACTAACCACTTCAGTTTTTACCAAAGTACCTCTTGCATCAAAAATTTGAACATTTACAGTTTCCTCTTTTTGAGAATTTATTTTTACATAAATAAATTCAGAAGCTGGATTTGGAACTAAATTATCAAGTGTTGGTTTCTTCAACTCTTCACTTGTATATGCATTGTTATAAATCGCTAAACCTTGAGTTGCGCCATTATTAATTGTTGAAGAACAAGGCACCTCTACAATATATCGTCGTTGATTCCAGAAATTACTCCAGCTCCATCCTCCATTCCAACTATGAATTACAGCATAATCTTGATCCTCGGAATTTTCATTACAAAATCCGCATATATCAAAATTAGTATAACCAACTGCTTCGCCACTAAACCATTCTAAGGTGCCTTCTGTCGTTGCATCATTCAATCCGATGTAAACTAAACCAGATACAAATGGCTGCAAGAAATCATTTTCTGCTTGCGAACCAATCGTGACTAAATGACCGCCAAAACTCTGCGCAATAACTTCTGCATCTTCCGCTCGAGCTACATCATCAGATAGAAAATAAGCGCTTCCGTTAAATTCTCCGAGGTAAGAATGGCCAGGTAAATTGTCTGGGCAATCTCCAGTTTGAGATTCTACAGTAACTGTAAATGAACAGGATTCATAAAACTGACAATAGGCAGCCGGCCCAGTCAAGAAATTTCGAATCGAAACCGTTGTTGTACCAATTGGGAATTCACTTCCACTTGGCAAACCGAAAAGTAATTCATAATCTTCCAAATTAGTAGTACAATAAGAAACCAATGTTGGGTCATCATATTCCACAATTGCACCTGAAGCAGAAGTTGCCGTTACTGTAATATCAGCTGGACAATCATATTGAGGATCTTCTGGATCAACAAAAACAAAAGTGATACAGAATTCAGAATTTCCACAGGCGTCAGTAATTTCATAAACGATTGGAGTTCCAGATCCTACAGGGAAAAAAGTACTTCCCTGCATCGTTGGGCCAGCAACTTGAGTAATCGTTAATCCACCGTCAGGACAATCTGTAGTGGCAGTTGGTATACTCCAATTTGTCGTTGCTGAATAATCATTTACGGCTAAGCCTTCTAAGAAAATATTAGGATTACAATTAGAAACTTGTAATCCATCTCCTCCTCCGTTGCCGCAAGGAATTTCCATCACATATTTTCTATTATTAAAAAAGTTAGAAAAACTCCATGTTCCATTCCAAGGTGCAATGATTACAAAATCTTGATCGTCAGAATTTTCATTACAAAATCCACATGGGTCAATATTATTATAAGTAAATGCCTCGCCATTTGTCCAAACTAATTCTCCTTCCGTGTCATAATCATTCAATCCAATGTAGACCATTTCAGAAATGTTTTGTTGGATAAAATCATTTTCCTCTTGAGATGAAATTGCTGCTAAATATCCACCTTCCATCTCTGCTGCTACTTGTGCATCAACAGGTCTTGAAACATCATTGGACAAGTAATATTTACTTCCATTAAATTCTCCTAACGCAGTATATCCAGCAATCTCATTTGGGCAAGGTTCGTTTGTGGTTTCTTGTTCAACAGTTATCGTAAAGGTACAGGTCTCTTCATTTCCGCATGCATCAGTTGCTGTCCATGAAACCTCATAAACTCCAGCAGTCAATGAAACACCTCCAAAAGTTGGACCACCTGTTCCTAAAATATTTATATCCAAGCCTCCATCTGGACAGGTTGTTGATCCTGTTGGCATATCATAATTAACTGAAACTGTTGCTTCACCTGCTGGGATAACTGCATTGATATCATCTGGACAATTTATAGACACTTCTGATGAAGGATTTACATCTCCATCGCATGAAAACTCTACCACATACAATCGTTGATTAAATTGATTAGAAAAACTCCATCCACCATTCCATGAATGCATCACGACATAATCATCAGCTTCCGAATTTGGAGAACAAAATGCACAAATATCATAGTTAGTATAAGTCAATGGATCACCATTTACCCATTCTAAGGTTCCTTCCGTCGTCGCATCATTTAGACCAATATAAACTAACTCAGAAATATTAGATTTTATAAAATCATTTTCTTCGGCAGAGTTAACTACCGCTAAATTGCCACCTACAGTCTGTGCTGCAATTTGAGCATCTGCTGGTCGATCCACTTCATTTGAAATAAAATATTTGTGTCCTTCAAATTCTCCTAAAAATGTAAAACCTGCTACTTCATCAGGACAAGCTCCTGACGAAGCTTGAACGGTAACTGAAAAACTACAAATCACCACATTCCCACAATCATCAGTTGCTTCATATTCTACTTCTGATGTTCCAATTGGAAACATGCTTCCACTTGCTAATCCTCCTGTCAAACTTAAATTCAAACCTGAACCACAAGTTGTCGAAACATCTGGTTGATCGTAATTTACGATTGCCCCATTTTCTCCTGAAGCAGCAAAAACAGTCAAATCATCTGGGCAATTCAAAGTGATAATTGGAGGTGGGATAAATTCATTTTCTGTCAAAAATATTGGCGTAGCAGTCAATGGAATATTGCTCGCACTAATTTGTCCAGTATTAAAGTTTTGAGAAAAATCCCATTCTTTTTTCCAAACATCAGTAAAACCAAAACTAGCTGGAAATGAATAAGTACCACTTGCTGACTCAGATAAATCAACCGTCGTTTTTGCCCAAACTACATAAACGTACTCTCCATTAGCATCTAAAAACGCACCTCCATCCAGATCGGAAGACAAATTCATTTCATCCGTTTTCGCTTGATCGAAAGTAGTCCCAAACAAACAATCGGAAGCAGTTTTATAAGCCATTCCTTCGATATTAATAATTTGCTCATAAGGCAAAATGTCATTCATTCGTTGATATAATCCCATCAGGTTAAATTCTGGATTTCCAGTTAGACCATTATTCGCAGTTCCAAAATATTCACGTTCACCCAATCGGAAAACATGAATTTGTGCCACATCATATTTCATGGCATTGACCACAGCTTTGATAATGTAATTTTTTTGAGCTTCTTCCGAACCAATCCATTGACCTCCGACAGGGTCACGAGGAATATTTATTTCTGTAATGATCGATTCTTTAACGGGGTAAGTCACTCCATCGTAACCATAATTACCTAAAACACTTTGACGAATTTGTTTTTTAAATGGAATTCCATAAGCTGCCCGATCCGAATGACGTTCGTAAGCCAATCCACCAATATTATTATCCCAATAAATGGTTGATCCATCAAAATGTGGATAAGAGTGAAATCCCATCACGTCAAAGTAAGCACCTCCTCCCAATGGATATTCAGCCGTCGCCACACTTCCATCATCTGGATTATCGGTATTTCTCAAAATCGCATCCAAGAAACTTTCAAATCCAACTCCTGCAACAACCACATAATCATCTTCCGAAACTGTCTTAATAACATCATATGCAATTCGGAGTGTTCGAACATATCTCTCAATTGGAGCTCGTAATTTATTATCACATGGGTCAGGATTCTGATCCCACCAATTACAAACTGGGTCGCCGGGCTCTCTCCATCCACAATTTCCAGTATAATCAAATCCCGGCTCGTTCCAGATTTCCCAAAATTTCACATAAGGAGTATATCGAGTTACCACTTCATACATGTAAGCAGCAAATAAATTATCATCATTATAAGGTGTACCATTGGCACCTCCATCCCAAACTGGTTCGTACAAACCAGCAAACATTTCAGATTGAATACCTGGACAATATTCGGTTTGTTCTTGGTGAGTTGAATGCGGAAAACCTACAATCAAGGTCAAATCGGTTAATCCAATATCTCCATAATAATCATAAGTCGGTAACAAGTAATCATAACCAAATTGAGTAACAAAATCATCTGTCATAGAAGTTCGCATTGTCTTGACTCCAACTCCTGGAATTCCATAAAGTGGATTTCCGGCAGCCACATCAGCGACTTGCTCACTACTCCAATTTGGATAATAGGCTGGATTGACACCAGGTCTAAAAAGACCACTATAAGGTGTAACTTGGGTGTTAGCGTTAAAGTTAACTTGAGCAGTTAAGCCTATAGTTACGCATAGGCAGAAGAGGGTAAAAAACTGTTTCATTAATATAGTTTTTGTTCAAATAATTAAGAAATCGGTAAATGGAGCTATAGCAATCTATAAGATTAGATTCAATAAGTTTAATTATAAACTGTTGATTGTTTTAGCATCTTAGAGTACTCTTTGTGTAGAATGTTTTAATTGAGTATCTAGTAAAAGAAATGGGAAATAAGGAGTTTTAATCAACTCTATTGCAAAGCTAAATAAATATTGAGGGAAAAAATAATTTTAGGATATTATTTTAATCAAGGCAAAAAAATCTGATCACAAAAATTTGAAAAAACAAAACTACTTTCATTTGATTTTTTAAAAGTAGGTTAAAACTCAATAATCTATAAAAGTAATTTTCGAGTTTGTTTTCTCTCATCATTGCAATCAGATCAACTATATTAGAAACGAAAATCTCATGAAGAACGACTCTCTGAGTCGTTTAACACCACTTTTGAATAACGACTTAGAAAGTCGTTTTACGGTTAACTACTTTATAAAATCCACTACCCTTTCTACCACCTCTGGGCTTTTAATCAAATGAAAATGTCCAAACCCATCTGTCACTTGCAACTCCGCATTTTTCCAATGCTTAACTGTATTTTCTGCCTCCGCAAAAGCAACTTGTTCATCTTGTTTGTCATGAACAATCAATGCCTTTTCAATTTTTAAGAATGGATTCAAATATTCGAAATTAGTTTTTTCTAATTCCATTCCTGCAACTTCCTCTAATTTTTCGATAAAATATTTTCGAACCATCGGTGGAGCATTCATCGTTCGTAATCCATTATTGACTGGATAAGAAAATGCGGAAGGCGTTCCTATCATTACAAATTTTTCTAACTCCATCGAAGGATCTAATTTATACATCGCATATGCAACTGCAGCCCCTCCAAAGGAATGACAAATTACGCCACTCACATTTTCAAACTTATTATAAAGTGCTTTGATCGCACCTCCATACCCTAATAAATCTGTTCGTTTACCACTAGAATCTCCATGTGCTGGTGCATCAAATGCAACTACTCGAAAACCTGCTTCATTTAATTTAGGTACAAATGACCGTAAAGCGGTTCCTCTCGATTGCCATCCATGAACGAGTAAAATTGTTTTTTCACCTTTCCCCCATTCGTAAGTTTTAAGCATATTTTTTCCCACCAAAATATCGGAGATTTTAGCTTTCTCTATGATAGAGTCGGAGATTCTATGTTTTGCTCGATTTAGAGGTTTAGCAAAAAAATGAAAAGCTAACCTTGCAAACCATTTCGGAAAAATTCGGCCCAAAGTCCCAAAAGCCAATTGCATCAATTTCAACGGTAACGCAGGATGCTTTGGTTTCCGCGGTTTAGGCATTGGTTTCTTTGGTATAATTATATCTAAAGTAGTAGTCATCTTCTTTTTTTTAAACCAAACGGTCTTAAAATTATTTTTTTAATTCATCAATTAATTTAATGAGTTGATCCGCCATAATATCAAATTGATGATTATCTTTAAAAATTCGAGACATTAAAATACCTCCCTCCAATGTTCCGATAAAAAGTGTTGCAAAGTCTTCAGAATTTACTTCCTTTTTCACCTCTCCCTCTTTCTTACCTTTTTCTACAGTTTTGATTATTCTCTGTTGCCAATATTCTATGGACTTCACTACTCGCTTTTGCAAAACCGGATTGGTATCATCGGCATCAATCGACGTATTGAGTAAAGGGCAGCCCCCTTCTATGGGTGGATTCATCACCCTTTCTTTGTAAAAATAAACTACCGCTTTTAGTTTATCGATAGAATTATCTATCACAAAAGTTCTTTTTCGAACCTCCTCATTCACTACTTTAACCGCGTGTTGAAAAGCAGCTAAGGCGATCTCTTCTTTCACCCCTTTTTTATCTCCACCTTCTTTTTTGAAGTTGCCATAAATTCCTCCTTTGGTTAGCCCGGTGGCATCCATTATATCTTTAATTGAAGTTCCAGCGAACCCTTTTTGATTAAAAAGAGATGCTGATTTTTCGACAATTAACTTTCTGGTCTTTTCTGATTTTTTCATAAATAAATTTTCGTTTGACGTTGAACGTTAGACGTTTTATGGCCACCTTGATTTCCTTTCATTAAATAAAACAATATATCCTCTGCCTCTCCAAAAAATAAATTCTTACAAATCTAATTTTTTGAAGAGGATTTTTTGCGCTTCCTTAAATATCCTTTTCGTCTTTTCAAAAAGGTCAGAGGAGAATTTTTAACTGTTAACGATGAACGGTTAACTGTTAACTGTTAACACATCAGGGTATTCACCGTTAATCGTTCATCGTTAACAGTTAATTACCTTCTTTTTTTTCGTAAAAGCTTCCGTCTAAAAATTCGGTAGTAAAATGGTCAGTTCGAGTAGGTTGAGAGAATTTTTTTTCATTAAATTCTTTAGATTTCCCTTTGGGAATAGAAAGACTTTTCCAACCATCGCCCTTGATCATCCTAGCAATATAGACGATTTGACCTACATGATAAGCATAATGTGCCAATTGTCGATTGACTGCTTCCACAATTGTGTGGGATTGATTTCTGATAAAAACTTTTTGGTCAAAATTGTCAATATTAACAGAATCTAATGCCGAAAAAAGACATCCCCAACCTGCTTCCCATTTTTCTAACAATTCATTTACATCTTTTATGTCTGCCTCAAATTCAGCATCTCTTTGTCGCCATTTCTTCTCTCCATCACTTGTTAAAAAATCTGTCCATCGAGACAACATATTTCCCCACATGTGCTTTACAATAATCGCAATAGAATTACTTTCTTCATTATATTGCCAAAACAAATCCTTATCATTTAGTTGAGCAAAACTGCGATCACCTAGCATTTTATAATACTCGAATTGTTTCCTAATTGAAGTCAAAAAAACATCTTTCATGACAAAAATTTTTAAGGTGAAAAATTATACTTTTTGAAAACTTTTATTCAATTGCTTCATCGTTCTCAAGTGATGTTCATTGTGAAAAATGGTAAAAAACAACATCTCTCGAACAGTCAATTTTCCTAAAAGTGGATGTGGTAGTTTAAATCGATCTAAACTATTTTCAGACCATTGATTAATTCGACTTGGAAACTTACTTCCAATCAGATTCCAATTTTCTAAAAATTTTTCTTTCGAAATGGATTCAACGTTTTTGGAAACAAAACCACCTCCATTCGCTGGAGCTAATCCTTGGCTTAATTTTAAATGGTAATTCGATTTTAAAGTTTCGAATTTTTCAGATCCACTAAATGAAATTCCAAACCCAAGTAACATGAGTTTATTCTTTTTCAAGACGGAAGCTATTGGTTTAGTTGATTGGATTAAATGATCTAAGTTTTCAGCAATCGACCATTTCCCAATTCTTTTTTCATAAAAAATATCATCGGGTATAGATTGAATACAAGCGGTAACATTATCAAAACTCGCTTGTAACGATTCAATGATTTCGTTTTTTGAGTGGATTGTTTTCGTAAGTTCCATTGTGAGTAGTTTATTAATTTTCATCAAAAATAAACCAATCGGTCTTTTTTATCAAATAATCGTAAAACTTTAACATTTGGCAAAAAGCAATGCGAATCGCCTTCTTTGAAGTTTGAGCATCAGAATTAGAAGCTATAGAGCATGGATATCAAAATATTCTTTACAAAAAATTTAATAATCCATGGTTCAAATTTTACCTTTGGGATTCTGAATTTTAAAACAGATTAACTAATTAGAGTTTATTCGAAAGGGTTTTGTATGACAAAAAAACAAACGATTTATCTTCATACCGGAAGCAATCTGGGAGACCGAATTACTTATTTGTCGAATGCTTGTGAATTGATTGAAAGACATGTAGGAGAAATTACCAATAAATCTCGCTTGTACGAAACGGAAGCCTGGGGAATGAAAGATCAACCTGACTTTATTAATCAAGCTTTGGAGGTTCAGACTGAATTAGTGCCGGAAGAGGTACTTTTTCATATCAAAAAGATTGAAAAAGAAATCGGTCGCCAAGAAAATAAAAAATGGCATGAGCGAATTATCGACATCGACATTTTGTTTTATGGAGATATAAAATTTTCAAGTGAAAAATTAAAAATCCCTCATCCACATTGCCATGAACGAATGTTCGTTTTGGTACCTTTGATGGAAATTGCAGGTTATTTTACTCATCCAATCTTAAATCTAACCATTGAAGAGTTGTATTTGGATTGTAAAGATCCGCTGGAAGTTTATATTTTGGAGGATCGCAATGAAGAGGAAGAGTAATTTCATTTTAAGGAATTACTTACGCCCTTTCAGGGCTTGACGAAAGTTTGGGATTTTCCCTAGGGCGTTGCCCTAGGTTGAGGCGCAAGCCTTTCAGGCTTAACTCGTTTGTTTATTTAAAATTTACCTGAGAGTGATTTGGCCTCATATATTCTTTTGTTGAGGAAATTTAACTTCAGAGATTCCTCTTTGAGGATTTATCTTTGGAAAGCCTGAAAGGCTTCTGCCCCAACCTAGGGCAACGCCCTAGGGAAAATCCCAAACTTTCGTCAAGCCCTGAAAGGGCGTAAGAAAAAAACGCAAAACTCAACCAACTGAATTACAATACTTAAAACAAACATAATTACACATACCAATATAGAAATGAGCAACCCGTTCCCATATAAATTCATTGCGATAGAAGGCAATCTTGGCGCTGGAAAAACTACTCTTTGCCAAAAATTACAGGATGAGTACAATTGTAAATTGCTACTCGAACAATTTGCTGACAATCCTTTTCTAGCTAATTTTTATGAAAACCCTGAACGGTATGCTTTCCCTGTTGAGTTGTTTTTTATGACAGAACGACATAAACAATTACAACAACATTTGACACAACGGGATCTTTTTCAAGACCTTATCGTTTCTGATTACTTTTTTGTAAAAACCTTATTATTTGCTAAAAATAATCTGAATGCAGAAGAATATCGGTTGTTTCAGAGATTATTTCAAGTATTAAATGCCTCTTTTCCTAAACCTGATATTTTAGTTTTTTTGCATCGCTCAGTAGAAGGTGCTATGGAAAACATCAAAAAACGAGGAAGAGATTATGAGCAAGATATCTCTCCTGAATATTTGCAAAAAGTGCAAGATGTTTATTATGAATTTATCAGAACGGAAACCTCTATTCCGATTTTGATTATTGATGTAGAAAAAATAGATTTTGTAGAAAGTAAGGTTCATTATGATATGATCATCGATGCGTTGAAGGAATCTTATCAGCCTGGGGTTCATCATTTAAGTTTTGTGAATACCTAGTTTTGCTTCAAAGAATAACAATCAAAATATCTAAAAATCTAATTTATTTAAAATTCTTTCCTACCTTAGAACTTCATTTTATAGAATAAATGACGCGAATGATCTGATCGAAATAACTACAAAAAATAGATTATCTCCCTTATGATTCAAATGCTTCGAACCAATATTCATCATCCTAAATTTAGGTTTTTGGTTGAACAACTTGATGCTGAGCTTGTTGAAATGTACGGCAATCAAATGGAGTTTTTCGGTCCTCATAATATTTTAAAAGATGATACTTTTGCCTTAGTTGCTTTGCAAGATAATGAACCAGTTGCCATTGGTGCATTTCGAGAGATGAATAAAAATGGCGATGTCGAAATTAAAAGAATGTTTGTTCCAATCAAGCATCGGGGCAAAGGATTTAGTAAATTGATCTTACAAGAGTTAGAAGATTGGGCAAAAGATAAAAATTACACTTGCTCGAAATTAGAAACCGGTGACAAAAACGTTACAGCAATTTCACTTTATCTTAAAGCAGGTTATGAACGAATAGATTTATTTGATCCTTATATTGGAGTTGAAAATAGTTTGTGTTTTGCAAAAAAATTAATTTAGAAAATAATGAATCAACTAAAATACATCTTTAATTTCATTTACAATTTACCACTTATTCCTTTAATTTATTTTCAAGGAAAAAGAATCAAAGCGACTGTGCCTGTTTTGCCTGATGCTATCGGTCCAGAAGGTGTTGAAGGTCAGTCCAATCAACAAATTAATTTACTCACATTGGGCGAATCTTCGATTGCGGGTGTGGGTGTTGATCATCATAAAAATGGGCTAACGGGAGCATTAGCTCAATCTCTTTTCCAAAAATATAATTCTAAAATAAATTGGAAAGTAGTCGCTAAAAGTGGTTATACTGCCCAGCGAGTGGTGCGAGAGTTGGTTCCCCAAATTGGTAATTTCCAACCTGATATTATTGTCATTGGATTGGGAGCTAATGATGCTTTTAAATTTAATAGTCCTCGAAAGTGGCGAGCGACCATGGATACCTTGTTTACAAGACTTAACAACACCTTTCCAAATGCAAAAACGGTATGTATCAATATGCCTCCAATCCATGAATTTCCTGCTTTTACTCCTATGATGAAACGAACCATCGGAAATATGGTTAATCTTTTGGGTGACGAATTAAAAGACCTTACTACAAAATTTGACAATGTTTTTTACTTGGAAGATAAGTTGACTTTTGAGAGTTGGATGCACAAATTTGATCGACCGATGCAATCAAGCGATTTCTTTAGTGATGGTGTTCATCCTTCAGCTTTAACTTATCAAACTTGGGGACATGATGTGGGAAAATATATTTTTGAAAACAACTTATTGGATCACTTACAAAAGAAATGGAAAGAGTTTGGACATTGAACTTTTTGATTAAGTTTTTTGGTTAATAGCTCAATAACAAAATAACTTAAGATCCATTTATGAAAATTGTAATTGATGTCGGCTATGATGAAAAAAAAGCTAATGCTGCGAGCATTAGCTTTCAAAATTGGGATGACTCCTCTCCTACCCATTCTAAAAAAATCCTTCTAGAAAATATTGCGGATTATGAACCTGGCAAATTTTACTTGCGAGAGCTTCCATGCATTATGGAAAGTCTAAATCAATATGATTTAAAGCAAGTCGATACGATTATCATTGATGGTTTCGTGTGGTTGAATAGTGAAAAGAAACCTGGATTGGGTGCTTTCCTATTTGAAAAATTAGATAAAAAAGTTCCAATTATTGGAGTGGCGAAAAGGAAATTTCATGGAGAAAATATTTTTATGAAAACCATCGAACGAGGGGAAAGTAAAAATCCATTGTTTATCACAGCGGAAGGGATTGAAGTGAAAAAAGCGGCGGAGTTGATTAAAAATATGCATGGGGAATTTCGAATTCCTACTTTGTTGAAAGTGGTGGATCAGTTGTCGAGGGAGTGGTAATTTTTCTCATCCGTTTTTTTATCCCCACTTCCCAACTTTTTTTGCTTGATCAAAAATAGTCGCAAAAAAATCAAGTTTAGAAATATTCTAATTTTATATAAAGTCTTGATTTTTTTAGCTTCGTTTTTTTTATCAAGAAAAAAAAGGAAGAAGGCTGACCTTGATAAAATGCATTATTTAAAATAACATATCTCTACTTTTTAACCTTAACTTTCACCCCATTCTCATAACTCAATTCTACCCCAACATTCTCCACCTTCGGATTTTCCAAAAACCAATTCGCAAAAGGCGTCACCACCTCCTGCTCAATCGCACGTTGTAATGGACGAGCACCATACCTTTCATCAAAACCAATTTCCAGCAAATGATCAATTAATTTTTTAGAAAAATGAAGTTTGACTTTTCGCTTAACAATACCTTCACGTTTTTTCACATCATCCAATTCGAGCAGGGTAATTTTTCGAATATCTTCTTTCTTCAAAGCATTAAACATCACAATGCTATCAATTCGATTAACAAATTCAGGACGGAAAAATCCTGAAATAGCAGACATATATTTATCCTCCGCACTCGTCATATCTTTAAAAGTCACACTCTTTCGATTGCTTGCCCCAAGGTTGGTCGTCATGATTACAATCGTATTTCGGAAGTTCGTTACTCGCCCAAATGCATCAACCAAAATTCCTTCATCTAACACAGTCAACAATGCATCAAAAATAGAAGGAGCGGCTTTTTCTACCTCATCTAACAACAGAACAGCAAAGGGTTTTTCTCGAATTTCTTCGACCAATTTTCCTACATTTTTACCTCCTCCAATCAATTGAATGATTTGCCCTGGATGTTGGAACTCACTCATATCGATTCGAACCAAGGGATTTTTAGTTTGTCCTTTTCCAAAAAAATACTCCGCAAGCGCCTTGGCACTTTGTGTTTTTCCAACTCCAGTTGGCCCTGCGAATAACATCGTCTGAATTGGTTTTTTAGGATTATTTAATCCTGCTTTAAAAACCGTAACCACGTCAGTCAAGTTTTGAATCGCATCAGGCTGCCCGATAATTTTTGAGGAAAAATATTTTTCTAGATCTTCTTTTTTCAATAATAAATCATCACGCAAAAAGAGTTCAGGCAAGCCCGTTTGTTGAGTAAAATTTTTGATCACTTCTTTCGAATCAATTTTATCATACTCACTCAATTTCGCATCATTGACACATTGCTCTAAAAATCGAATCGCTTTTCCTGGAAAACTTTCATAAGGATAATATCGCAACAACAATCGATAAGCCAGAGAAACCGCATTGGTAGAAATTCTTACTTTTAAGTTTTTTTGGCAAAAATCAGCAAACTGATTCATCACACTATACACTTGTTTTTCGCTTAACTCATCAATAGTTACAATTTGAAAACACTCTGAAAACCCAGGTAATAATCGTCGAATACTTTCCAATTCTTGATGAGTAACTTCACCTATAATTTGAAAATCATTTTCCCTCAAAAAATTAATCATAAATGCCGCCACACTATCTTCAGGTGAGTCTCCACCCGTTCTCAATAATTGAACAACATCTTCCACCCAAAGAATTCCATCTGCTTCACTCAATTCATCTAAAAGATCTTCAACAGCTTGTTGCCACTCTCCCAAATATTTTGAACTTGCTGTAATTCTTTGCGCTCTAATTCGCCAAAATGAAATATCAAATTTCTCTTTTTTTGCCTTGGAGGTTATTTTCCGAATTGCCGCTTTGAGAACTGCACTTTTCCCCACACCATGTTTTCCAACCACCAAAACATTCGTTCTCATTTTAAGAATATTGTCGGAAACGTCAATTACCTTTTGTTCCAACTCCCAAGCTGCTTCTGGGAAACGACTTTGATTTCTCCGAACCGCTTTAGCGTATGGATATTTTTCAGCCAACTTCGGAAGCACAGTATATTCATATTCAAACTTAAATCTATCCCAATCCATCTCTTCATCATCTTTCACTTTCATCGTAAACATATCCAACTTGGGAACTGGATATTGTAAGTGTCGATAAATTTGTTCGGGAGTCATTCGGTTAAAATGATCCGTAGCAAAATGATTGATCAGCGTTTTTAACTGCTTATGTTCGTAATAAAAAAATTGCTCATTCAACATCGGCATGTGACAAACATATTGCCCTTCTTGTTCTTCACCATAAACTATCGCCAAAGGAACTTTTACATCTGTATTGCTTACGAAAGTCCCACGAGTCAATTGCTCCCGCGGACGAACTTTTACCTCTACCATTTTGAAGCGCGGATCTTCTAATCCAATTTCAATATACTCTGCACTCTTTTTATATCTTTTTTGTAAATGTTCAAGGATCGAACTTTTAACTGAACGCAAATCCTTCCCAACCATTTGATGTTTCGTTCCCACCAATAGCCCAAGGACTGCATTGTCACCTAATTCAAAATATAAGATTGGAAAATGAAGCGTTTTCATTGAATGTATTTTCTGTAAAATTTATTATCGAGATGTGAAAATAATTGGATTTTTTGATAAAACTGGTAATTAAGTTTTTTTTATTTTACAAAAATCTCCCAAAACCTTTTAGTTTTGTTCTTTCAAAAAAAGAACAATTTGAAAAGTAATTTTTATAAATAAAAGAAATAGAAATGTCAGATAAGAAAGTCATTTTCGCCATGGAAGGCGTTACCAAAGTTTATCCACCAAGTAAAACCGTTTTAAAAAATATCTGGCTCTCATTTTACTATGGAGCAAAGATTGGAGTTTTAGGTTTGAATGGTGCGGGTAAATCTAGTTTGTTAAAAATTATTGCAGGACTCGACACCAACTATCAAGGGAAAGTAACTTTTGATAAAGAATATAAAATCGGTTACCTAGCCCAAGAACCAGAACTTGATCCTGAAAAGACAGTTAAAGAAATCGTGCAAGAAGGTGTTCAACACATAGTCGATGTTGTGAATGCTTACGAAGAAGTTTCGAATAAATTGGCTGAACCAATGGATGATGATGCCATGATGAAATTGGTGGAAGAACAAGGAGAACTCTTGGATAAAATGGATCATTATAATGCATGGGAACTTGACCACACTTTGGAAGTTGCGATGGATGCATTGCGTTGTCCACCAGATGATGCTAAAGTAAGTGTTTTGTCTGGAGGAGAACGAAGACGGGTAGCGCTGTGTCGATTATTATTGAGCAAACCTGATATCCTTTTGCTCGATGAGCCTACCAATCACTTGGATGCGGAAAGTGTGCATTGGTTGGAGCAATTCTTAAAATCATTCCCAGGGACTGTAATTGCGGTGACTCACGATAGATACTTTTTGGATAATGTGGCTGGTTGGATTTTGGAATTAGATCGTGGATCAGGAATTCCATGGGAAGGAAATTATAGTTCTTGGTTGGAACAAAAATCTAATCGATTAGCGAATGAGGAAAAGCAAGAATCAAAACGTCAAAAGATTTTAAAACGAGAGTTGGAATGGTCGAAGATGTCTCCGAAAGGTCGTCGGGCAAAAGGGAAAGCTCGTTTGAATGCATATGAAACGATGAGCAATGCAGAGGTAAAAGAGAAAGAAGCGAAGTTAGAATTGTATATTCCTTCTGGTCCAAGGTTAGGTGATGTGGTTATCAATGTTGATAATGTAACTAAGTCTTATGACAAAAGAATCTTGATGGAAAACCTAAGTTTTTCAGTTCCTAAAAATGCCATCGTTGGAATCATCGGACCAAATGGTGTTGGTAAATCCACTTTGTTCAGAATGATTATGGGTGAAGAGCAACCTGACTCAGGAAATATCACGATTGGAGAAACCGTAAAATTAGCTTACGTCGATCAAACACATAAAGATTTAGTTCCTGAAAAAACTATCTACGAAGTGGTAAGTCAGGGAAGTGAATTTATTACGATTGGAAATAAAGAAATTAATGCTAGAGCATACATTAGTCGATTTAATTTCTCAGGAGCTGACCAACAGAAAAAAGTAAGTACACTTTCTGGTGGTGAGCGAAATAGATTACATTTGGCAATTACTTTGAAGGAAGGTGGGAATGTAATTTTACTGGATGAGCCTACGAATGATATTGATGTGAATACACTTCGAGCATTGGAGGAAGGTATTGAAAACTTTGCTGGATGCGTGCTTTTGATTTCTCACGATAGATGGTTTATTGATCGATTGGCGACGCATATTTTATCTTATGAAGATGACGGAGAAGTAGTTTTCTTTGAAGGGAATTATAGTGCTTTTGAAGAAAATAAAAAAGAACGTTTGGGTGATATCACGCCGAAGAGACCGAGATTTAAAACGCTACTTTAAATCGTGAGGTATCGGATACCTTGAAGGTATCCGATACCTAAATACTTATCGTGTAGAACATTTACATTTTTAAATAAATAAAAATCATGAGTAATTTTTATTTTAAAA
>CAZMBP010000088.1:0-36985 GCA_964564545.1 uncultured Saprospiraceae bacterium | reverse complement strand
CACTTATATTTTATAACCATAGGTAAGTACAATCATTTTCAAGAAATTAGATATGATAAAAATCATATATCCATAGTGATTTTTATCCGAGAGAAAATTGACAAGTACCTATTAAAACGAAGGGCGATTAAGGACTTTTTTGAGGGATATTTGTTTGATGAAAATTCATCAATAAAAATTAAAGAAAGATGAACATTCAAAAAAAAATGCGAATCAATAAATATTGATTCGCATTTTTTTTTGATTTCTTTAGGTTGAATCATTGAATAGTTTACTCTTTATCAGTATCAGTATCACCACCTCCAAAAATATAACCTACAGAAACTCTTAAAACTCGATTATTCATCTTTAATCCATTTTCAGTATATAAGGAAATATTAGCCAAGCCAAAATCATAAGCTACTCCAAATTGAATTTGATTAACAGTTGCACCAACTCCGATAGAAAGACCTGCATCTAATCGCTTCAAGTCATCCTTCTCTTCGTCATTTCCCCATTCAATAACCTCTTCATCACTATCTGTATCTCCCATATAAGTCTCTTCATACTTATATTTACCTCCGACTCCGAAACCTATATATGGCCCTAATGCTCCATAAACTTTAGCTCCATCTACATTAAAATTAGCTTTTAAAAGCAAGGGAATATCTATATAAATTGGATTCAAAGAATACTCATACTTATAAGTCTCTCCTGAAAAGGTTTCTTTCTCATTCATCTTATATCCTTTTGTAGTAACCAGAACCTCAGGTTGAAATGAAAACATTTCATTAATTGGAAGCTCTGCGGTAACCCCTACATGAAAGCCTGGTTTCATATCAAGATCATCAGATAATGTTTCATCATCATCTTTTACCAAAAGAGTTGATAAATTTAATCCTGCTTTTACTCCAAAAGTTTGAGCTAAAGATTCTGAAGCAAAAACGGCTAAAAAAATAAATAGTAATGCTGTTTTTAAGTTTCTCATTTTTTTGAAATTTGATTCCCTACTCGTTTGGCTTTTCGGTGACGCCCTGTTTTTGGAGTGGTTTCTAGACTCCACTTATTTATGATTACTTCTATTTTGTAACCACAAGCAAGTAAAGTCATTTTCAAAAAATTAGATATGATTATAATCATATATCCATAGTGACTTTTACCCGAAAATACATTTGTGAGCAAATGTAAAAATGAAGACTGTCAGTAAAAGATTTTTTGAATGGATATAAGTCTGAAGCTTAGTTTTTCATATTTATTTTGAGGATAGAGATAATGTATGTCTTGTTTCTATAGACTACAACATTTCATCATCTAAAATATCCGGATTATCAATAATTGCCCCTCTTACCCAAGATCTTTTTAAATATTGATAAAGTATCCAATAAATTAATAATCCGAATGGAATGGCTAATATACCTAAAAAGGTATCATCCATTTCATCTACACTTCCAGGAGTCATTATTTCCATACCAATTACAATCAAAATTCCTCCAATGAATGATCCCAAATAATAAGTTGCGACGCCACCTATAGCAAAACCCCATTGGTGTTTGCCATGTTCTCCAGCTAATTCATAAAAGACTTTCCCTAAAAAATAAATTAAAATTAATCCTAACATGCTTTTCTATTTTTTATTTAAATAATTTTCAAATACAAATCCAGCCCAGCCACCTATTGAATAACTTACCAAATCGCTCCATAAAAATCCACTTCCCAAGGTCAATCTGCCCAAAGTCGTTTCCCGAATTTGATTCAACCAATCAACCTGTATCAATTGGCTAATCTCAATTATAAAACAAAGAGTAACACAATATAACAATGCATTCACAGACTTCATTTTTGGAAATAAAAATCCAATAATAAAATAAAACATCAAGCAGTACAACATATCTCCAAGGTAGGGATAGATCAAATCTGGAATAAATCTCGACCTTGAAAACAATCCAATTCCAATAGTCAAAAAAATAAAAATCAAATAGTGAATTCTGTTTCGAGAAATATTCATTTTCCAAAGATTGGAAAAAATATTGACTTTTATAATTATAAAATCCTTAACATACTTTATAAAAACGATAAGACTTTTGGCAGTAACAATTCAAATAAAAGATTCGTTTTCTGGGCAAATCACATTTTAAAAATATTTTTTAAACCAAAAAAACTAATCATCATGTTTAAACCAATGCTCAAAACCCTCGCGCTTCTATTGGTAATTGGATCTTTTTCTTCATGCGAAAAAGAATCATCCTTAGATGTTAACCAAGATAAAATTTATACTGACTATGAAGTTTTCTACAATAGTAATACAGATAAAACTTGGGTGGTTGCTAAATTCAAATTTGGTGGACCAACAGGTACCATTTTAGAATTGGAAGACCCAGCTTTTGTTCTTTTTGAAAATGATACGTTACCTTATAATTTCTTTTTCAATGGACATTATAAAGAATATGCAGGACAGATAACCTCAGGTACCTTTAGTTATACTGATGCTGATGGCAACATTTTTAACAATAGTCTTCCAAGTTATGAAGAAATTCAATTCCCAGCTGATTTGGATACGATTTCTAAATCTCAAGCCTTTGATTTGAAATGGGATGGGACTGCACTTTCGGCAGATCAACGTGTTGGATTATTTATTGGAAGTTGGACTTGGGGACAAGATGCCTTGTTTCTTCAAACCAATCAGGGTGCTGATAATTTAGTTTTAGGAACAACTCAATTGGCAAATTTGCCGATTGGAAATTCGACTTGCTATATGGATCGAGCAACTGAAGTTGATGTAACTGAAGGAACTGGGGAAGGCGGAAAAATTCGTGGTAAATTTAGGGCTTCAAATGTTCAAGTGGCCATTGTAGAATAAGAGACACTTCACTCTAAAAAAAAGTCTTTCCAGATAAATAAAATTTGGAAAGACTTTTTTATTAAAATTAATAGGTTGAATTAATTGGTGGTGGTCCATCTGGAATGATAGGCTTATAAATATAATCTCCTTTCTTTTCATCGAACTCTTTTTTCATATCTTCTCTTAATTGAGCATCCTCGAAAAAATCAACCATCGTCATCGACATGGCTTTTGCAGCATATTCCATTCCTTTGTGACCAATCGACATTCCTCCACAAGCCACTACAGCCCAAGAGTGCCAAGGTGTTCCTTTAGGTGCTGTTGTTGCACGAAGACGAACTACAGGCACCACAAAACTTACATCGCCTACATCTGTTGAACCACCTCTAGGGTGTTCCAAAGTTTCTTCCATAGGTGCAATAATTGACTCGATCCCAACCTCTGGTTTTTTAGTGGCAGTTTGAATTCTTTTAGCAAATTCTTGTTCCTCTTCTGAGTAAGTAATTGGGCCCAAAAATTCTAAATTCTTTTGCAACTTAGCCGAGCCTGTTCGATTTACGAGTATTTCATGTACTCCTGAAATCAAAGTAATTTTATATTCCACATTTGCCATCATCGCCGCACCTTCTGCTATTTTTTCTACTTGTTTCCAAACCTCAACCATTCCATCTCTTCTCGTATCTCGAACTCTTGTCCAAATTCTAGAATAGTCAGGAACAACATTTACAACTTCTCCCGCATTTTGAATATCATAGTGAATTCGAACAGTTGGTTTCACATGCTCTCGATAATAATTAATTCCAGTAGTATATAATTCCAAGCCATCAGAAGCATCTCTTCCATTCCAAGGATCGCCTGAAGCATGTGCAGCTTGGCCATAAAATTCTACCATAAAATCCACTAAGGCCAAACCTTTTTGCACCGCGGCTTTAGTTTCGCCACTTGGATGCCAATCCATCACTACATCAACATCATCAAATGCTCCTGAACGAATCATCCATAATTTTCCAAAAAATTTCTCTTCTGCAGGTGTTCCATAAAATCGAATAGTTCCTTTTAATTTTCCAGATTCGATTAATTCTTTAATCGCCGTTGCTGCTCCCATGGAAGCAACTCCAAATAAATTGTGTCCACATCCATGACCTGCGCCACCTTCATTTAAAGGTGCTTTGTGTGGAACAGTTTTTTGTGAAAGTCCTGGCAAGGCATCAAATTCTCCGAGTATTCCAATCACAGGTTTCCCTGATCCATATTCGGCAGTAAATGCAGTTGGAATTCCACCGATACCTTGTACGACTCTAAAACCTTTTGAAGTAGCATAAGCGGCTAAATCTTTAGAAGATTTGACTTCGTTAAAAGCAGTTTCTTCGTACGACCATATTTTATCGCTCAAAGTAGTAAGGTCTTTAAATTGTTTTTGGACAGATTGAATGGCAGCTTGTTTGTTGGTGTTTTTGTGTGGTTCTTGAGCAAAAACAGAACAACAAAACAATGTCATTAATAGAAAAAGAAATATTTTTCTCATGATCTTGGTTTTAAGTTTTTTCAAAAAAATATCAATAAATAACTTCTTTTAATTATAAACAGCATCAAGATAGTAAATTTTATTTTTCTTAAATATCAGATGTTTTAATCGAATAAAAACCGAAATAGGTAGAGAAGAATCATTTTTCCTAGTAAACTTTTGCAGTTTCGATTTTCGAAAAAAAGATTATTTAACAATTACATCTTTTCTTTTAATTATATTAAATAAATATTTTTTCACAAAAAAATCGAATTATGAAAACATCACGTTATTTCCGTTCCCTCTTTTCAGCTTTTATTTTGATCCTCTTTTCACAAGCGGTTTTTGCTCAAAGTTGGGAAGCTCAACCTCCATCTTGGAATAATTATAATCCTCTTCATGTAAATGAATTAGAATTATCTCCTGAACAGAAAACTCAATTAAAAGAAATTGAAAAAAATTACTCAGCGAAAATCCAAGAAATTTATTCAACTCCTTACGAAGGTCAAGATTATAAAGAACGTAATAAAAATATCACGGAGCAAATAAAATCATTTCAGATCGAAAAAGAAAATGCACAAAAAGCGGTTTTAACTGCTGAGCAAACATCTCAATTTGAAGGATACGTTTTAGAGAAAAAAGCAGATCAAATAGGTAATAATTTGGCTCGTCAAAAAAACCGATTTGAAAGCCATTACCTCGGAGTCTTTTTGACCAGCGAGCAAAACTTAGCTATTTATGACAAAACGAATTTGCTTGATAATAATTTAAAATGGAATGATAGAAAAGATAAGATTAAAGAAATTTATAAACAGGTCTTGACAGAAGAACAATATGCAATTGTTGTTCAAATAGATAAAGAAAAGAAAGAAGCGAAAGAAGAAAAAACATTGAATGAAATCAAAAAAGGTTTGTCTGTGGCTGAAGGTCTTATACCAATTGCTGAAGATTTTACTTTGCCAAAAATGTTGGTTTTAAGAAATAAGCTGGAAGCAAAAATTTCAGATGAAGATAAAAGAGCTATTGAAGAGTTAAGAGCACTTCGAAAAGTTTCATTTGATGAAGTCTTAGAGGAAGGGTTAGCAGAAATGGAAACCGAAATTGAAAATGTGGATGACCCAGAATTGCTTCGATATATAGGTTTCACTAAAGACTTAGTGGTGGACAATGCTGATTTAATTTCCAATGTTTGGGGGTTTAGTTTTTTCGCAACAGATGAAAATTCTAAACAATTAAATAAGTTGGCAGACAAATACCAAAATGAAATTGATGCGCTCGAAGAAGAATTACTTTATGTGATTAAGGAAACTGCAAAGAAAGGTGCAGTAATCGCTTCTTCAGAATATCCAGTTCCGCCAGTTGCTTTATGGATTGATGAAATTAAATTAGACAAAGAAATCAAACGATTGTTTTTACTCCTTGATCCCACGAGTGATTTATCTTTTGATGTAGAAAGTTTTGACATTGGTGAAGGTCAACATGTAGCTTCTGTTTTTCCAAATCCTGCTAGTAAAGTTCAAACGTTAGAATTTAAAACTCAACAAGATGGAAAAGTAACGATTGAAATTATTGACGAATCTGGAAAAGTTGTCAAAGTAATTTCTAGCGAAAATAGAATGAAAGGAAATCAAAAAATGGAGGTCAATATTCAGGACTTGAATTCTCAAATTTATTTCTACAGAATTTCGAGCGATGAAGGAATGACTTTGATTAAGTTTTCTGTGGTGAAGTAATTCCCCCTAAATAAAAACAAAAAAGAAACCCGAATTTTCAGTTTGAAAATTCGGGTTTCTTTCTTATAGTTTTCCTAACACCCAAAATTATTCCGACTCCCCTACAATCACAATCAAATTGGAAATAAACTCATCCCAGTTTTCATTAACCTCTGTAAATGTTTTTTCAAAATCCTCTTTTCCAATAAAAGTATTTTGGACAAATTCCTGGATATCATATTGCATCACTTTTTCCAAAAAAAGCGCGCTGCTTAATTGGTTGGGATCTTTTGATTTTTCACCAGCTGCGATAAATTTATCAACATACCTCTTGTTTTCTTCCAGTCTACTTTTGAAAAGGTTATACATTTCTTTTTGCTCAGCCTTAGCTTTAAAATTTCGAGTCGCTTTTATGTTATTCAAAAATTGATCGATACTTTGGAAAAGTAAAAGAAGGCCTTCCTCACTCATATTTTCACTTTGCAAAAATTCATTAAGGTCATATTTTTCAATAGCGATAATCCCTTTTTGAATGGCACTTTGATAGGCTGGAGGAAGTTGTTGGATAAGACCATTGATATCAGATTTGTTGGCAATCACCTGACGCTTGGTTGCCTCATACTGAACATTGTATTTTGCGACTAATGGATTTTCTGTTTGAGTTTGGCAAGAGAAAATAGTCAAGGAAAAAAGAAATACGGAAAAGAAGTTTTTCATTTTTGTGAATGTATTTTGTTAGCGTTATTAAATTTTTAAAAGTGATGTGTTAGAAGTAATAAGTCACAAACCTCAAAGTCAAATCTTATCACTTCTAACTCATCACTATTAAACTAACTATACATCCTGCGCATGAATTGCGGCAATTCCAACCATGTCAACAATTTGTCGAACACTTGCACCCATCTGCAAAATATGAATTGGTTTTTTAAGACCTAATAAAACTGGTCCCACCAATGCCATGTCAGATGCTTGACTTAATAAATTATAAGCAATATTCGCAGAAGAAAGATTTGGAAAAATTAATGTATTCGCTCGATGTCCAGCCAATTTAGAAAATGGATAAAACTTTCTTAGTTTTTCTGGATCAAGAGCAAGGTGTGCTTGCATTTCTCCATCGACAATCCAATCTGGATGTTTTTGATGAACGATTTGAGTGGCCTTTCTCATTAAGACTGCAGACTCTCCATTGGGAACCGATCCAAAATTTGAATAGGTTACTAAAGCGATTTTTGGTTCAATATTATATCGACGAACTTCTGCTGCTACCAATTCAGTAATAGCTGCAATATCTTCAGCATTCAAGTTGTGATTAATCGTAGTATCTCCTAGAAATAACGGTCCATTTTTAGTCATTAAAATATGAACACTCGCCACTTTGGGAACTCCTTCTTTTGGACCAATTATTTGTAAAGCAGGACGAACGGTGTTTGGATATCTTTTTGTCAAACCTCCAATCATCGCATCTGCATTTCCCGTTTCTACCATCATCGTTCCATAATAATTATTCCTCCTCATTTTCTCTCTAGCCTCATTAGCAGTAATTCCTTTTCGTTTTCTTTTTTCAAAAAACAAATGAGAATAGACTTCAAAGGTTTTCACTTCTTGATTATCCTCTGGTCTTTTAGGATCAATCATTTTTACATTGGGCAACTCAATTTCATATTCATCCATTAATTTTAGAATGACTTCTTTTTTTCCTAAAAGAATAGGTTGAGCAATTTTTTCCTCAACCACAACTCTTGCCGCTTTGAGTACAGAAATGTTTTCCGCATCAGTAAAAACCACTTTTTTAAGATCTTGTTTGGCTTTAGTTTCGATAACTTTAGAAAGTGCATTATCATTACCTAATCGACTTTCTAATTCCATCTCATATGCATCCCAATCAGTAATTGGATTTTGAGCTACACCAGAATCCATCGCTGCTCGGGCAACTGCCGGAGCAACTGCAGTTATCAATCTAGGATCAACTGGTTTTGGAATAATGTAGGTTCTTCCAAATTTCAAATTAGTATTTCCATAAGCAAGATTGACGATATCAGGAACTGGCTTTTTGGCCAATTCCGCCAAGGCGTAAACTGCTGCCAATTTCATTTCTTCATTTATTTCAGATGCTCTAACATCTAATGCACCTCTAAAAATAAATGGGAACCCTAAAACATTATTCACCTGATTAGGATAATCAGAGCGACCAGTAGCCATGATGCAATCTTCCCTTGCAGAAGTAGCATCTTCATAACTGATTTCAGGAGTGGGATTTGCCATGGCAAAAATGACACAATCTTTTGCCATTTTTTTCACCATATCCTTACTCAATATATTTCCTCTCGACAATCCAATAAATACATCTGCTCCATCTAAAATATCAGCCAAGGAAGTATCCATTGGCATATTATTATTGATAAATTCTGGTTTTTTTCCATTCAAATTATCTCTGTCACCATGAATTAAACCTTTACTATCATACATGAAAATGTTTTCCTTTTTGGCTCCCAGGGAAACATAAATCCGAGTACATGAAATAGCTGAAGCTCCTGCCCCATTCACCACAATTTTTACTTCCGAAATATCTTTTCCAACGATCTCCAAAGCATTCAATAAGGCTGCACCACTAATGATTGCTGTTCCATGTTGATCATCGTGCATCACAGGAATATTCAATTCTTTTTTCAGTCGCTCTTCAATTTCAAAACAGGCGGGTGCAGATATATCTTCAAGGTTTACTCCTCCGAATGTTGGCTCTAGAATTTTAACTGTCCGCACAAATTCATCCACATCTTTGGTGTCCAACTCCAAATCGAAACAATCAATATCAGCATATATTTTAAATAGCAACCCTTTTCCTTCCATAACTGGTTTCCCTGCTGCTGCACCAATATCGCCAAGTCCGAGCACCGCTGTTCCATTACTGATCACGGCTACTAAATTACCTTTGGCTGTATATTTATAAACATCACTTGGATTTTTTTCAATTTCCAAACAAGGTTCTGCCACACCTGGTGAGTACGCTAATGACAAGTCTCTTTGATTAGCGGTTGCCTTAGTTGGGATAACTTCAATTTTCCCTGGACGTCCTTCTTCATGATACTTTAACGCATCTTCTTTTAGTGATTTTTTATCCATATTTGATTCATTTTTTAAGGGCGCAAATATACACTTACCTTTAGAAATAAAAAGTTATAGAGGCGCTGATTTAGTTTATTTTTTGACGCTGACTTTTTATGATCAGTTATGTTTTCTATCCCAATAATTTTCCATTGGAAAATTTAAAACATAAAAGTCATAATTGGTCATAAAAAGTAAGCGTCAAAATATAAACAGATTAGAAACCCTGTCCTACGAAAACAGCAATGGAATAAACAAATAAGTAATCCCTACCAAAAGCATGATCGATATAATATTCAATACAATCCCTACTTTCGCCATTTCAAAAACTTTTATATGTCCACTTGCAAAAACAATTGCATTCGGCGGCGTAGCCATTGGTAACATAAATGCGCAACTTGCTGCTAAGGTAACTGGAATGACTACTTGCAAAACGGGTACTTTTAATCCAATTGCAATTCCAGCAACTACAGGAACAAAAATATTTACCAACGCCACGTTACTCATCAACTCTGTCATGAATAACATCACAAAAATCAATAAAGTTGTGATTAAGAAAATACTTAATCCCTCTTGCTGCGCAATAGTATTTCCAATCAAGTCTATCAACCCTGCTGTTTTTAAACCACCAGCCAAGGCTAAACCTCCTCCAAATAATATTAAAATTCCCCAAGGTAAGCTAGCTGTATCTTTCCAGTCTAATGTGAATTTTCCATTTTTTAAATCAAGCGGAAAAACGAATAATGCCAAGGCACCTAACATACTAATTCCAGTATCTGTAATTTGTGGGAAATATATTTGTAGCTTGCTTCGAATCATCCATAAAAATGCAGTTGTCAAAAATATAACTAGTACCACCTTTTCCGATCGGCTTACTTTTCCTAATTTTTTCAATTCAGTATCAATGATATCTCCTGATGACTTCAGTTGACCTAAATTATTTGGGTAAAAAACTTTTACAATAAAAAAGTAAGCTATAAATAGTAAGGTGATGGCAAATGGAACGCCCATTTTCATCCAATTAAAAAAACCAATATCAATATCATATTGATCTTTCATTACCCCAACCATCACCATATTGGGAGGTGTTCCCACAATAGTTGCCATTCCTCCAATGTTAGCAGAAAAAGCAATTCCCAACATGATACTCAACGCAAAATTTTGATCCTTTTTCGTAAAACCATCTTCATCATTAATCAATAACTTTATTACAGAGAGTGCTATTGGTAGCATCACTACCGTACTTGCTGTATTGCTAATCCACATACTCATCAAGGCAGTCGCCAACATAAAACCTAATACTACGCCATCAGCATTTGTACCGGTCAATTTTAAAATTGATAGTGCTATCCTTCGATGCAAATTCACTTTTTCCAAAGCCAAAGCAATTATGAATCCGCCAAAAAATAGAAAGACAATTGGATGCGCATAACTTTTTGCTACATCGGCTATAGGCATAATGTCCACCAATGGAAATATCGTTAAAGGAATTAAAGCAGTTACAGAAATCGAAACAGCCTCAGTCACCCACCAACAAATCATCCATGCAGCAACTGCAATGACGTGATGTGCAATTGGGTTTATAATCTCTTCGGGATAAAAAAGGATAATAAAAAAAAGAATAGGGCCAAGAAGGAATCCTGTCTTTTTATAAGCTGGGTAGTTTTTCATTTTTTTGTTTTTGAAAAATATGTTTTTTTATATACGTAGAGACAAGGCATGCCTTGTCTCTATCTCCAAAACTAATAATCAATTAAATTATTCAATATTCAGAATAGTCAATGTCACTCTTGTGCCACAATCTTCTAACTTATCATTTACATCTTCCGTTGTGATATCTAATTCTATTTCCCCTGAAGCCTTAAATGTAGCCAATCGCTCTTCAATAATTTGTGTACCTCGCGACTTGTGTTTTTTCAAAGATTGAGCACTCAACTCTGCTGCTCTTTTTCGCCCTACTCCATCATCCTGGATAACACAAATAAATGTATCATTTTCTTCGTCCAAAGTCATTTTGATTGTCAAAAGTCCTTGTGTTTTTTTATGTCGTAATCCATGGTTGATTGCATTCTCTACAAATGGTTGAAGTAGTAAAGATGGAATTTCAACCATCACCAAATCTAGAGATTCATCTATCTCATAAACGACATCAAATTTATTATCAAACCGCATTTGCTCCAAAGTAATATACAATTTTAGCAGCTCTAATTCATCTTCCAGAGACACATATTTATTCTTTGAAGACTCTAAAAACAAACGCATCAACCAAGCAAAATCCGCCAAATAATTAATCGCCAATCTTGATTCATTATTTTTGATATAATATTGGATTGCCCCTAAAGCATTAAACATAAAATGAGGATTCAATTGTAATCGAAGTGTTCTTAATTCTAGTTCCAAAAACTTTCTTTGAATCTCTTTTCGTTCAGTTTCTTCTTGTTTGATTTTCTTACGACGCTGTACTTCTTGATTTATATAATATCCAACTATCGCAGAAATGGATAAAAAACCAATTATATAAAACCCCCAGGTTTGGTAAAAATAAGGTTTAACAATAATAGGAATTACCAAGTCCTCCACACTTGAATTTCCACGATCATCCATTCCTTTAATATGAAATTTATATTCACCAGGAGGTAATCGGTAGAACTGTACTGAAGAATTATTAGTAGGCGGATTATAACTAGGTTCCCATTTTTCCAAATAGGTTTGAAAAGTATTGTTCTCAGGATTAATATAGTTAGGTAGCATAAAGTCAAATCCAAAAGCTACCACCTCTGGCCCTATTACCAAAGTTTTGGGGAAATCTAAATTCCCAAATTGGTCTTGAACCTTATCCGCGCCTTCTTTATAAGTGAAAAACCTAGTAATTATAGGTGCTGGTTGAGTTTTCCTCACCTTCAAGTCTTCTATTTTGAAAGCATCAAAACCGTTAATTCCTCCTAAGTAAATATTACCCTCTTCATCTTGAAGGTGAGCCAAACGATTGTATTCATAATTGCAAAACCCATCTCTTTGAGAAAAATTCCGAACGGTTTTTTCTTTCAAGTTCAAGTAAGTCAACCCAAAATATGTAGTTACTATATATTCATTTTCTTTGGCTTTAAGAATTCCGGAAATATTATTATTTGGGAAGATATTCTTATATATTTCAGAAGCTAAATCATGTTCATTTTCAAAAGCAAATTGAGAAAATGTTTCTGACTTTTTATCAAAGGTATAAACCCCTTCACCAAGTGTTCCTAGCCATAGTGTCTCTTCAGAATCCTCCAAAAGAGTGGTAATATGTTTTCGAGTTTTAGAATTTTCATCAATGTATATTTTTTGAAATTGGTTTTGCTTCACATCTAATTTAACTAACCCGGTCGATGTTGCCAACCAGACTATTCCATTTTTATCTTTGATCGAAAAGTTAATTACAGTACTATTGAGAGCATCCTCTTTTCCTGTCCAGTTTTCAAAAGGAGTGAATTCTCCAGTCGTTTTATTGAATATAAAAATGTCTCCATTTCGCCTCTTCTGATCCAATGTGAATACCCAAAATTCATCTTTTGATTTTTCTAAAATAGTCCTTGCGATGACTTTATCTTTAGGTAAAGTCCACATGCTCCAAGTTTTTGACTGAGGGTGATATCGATGTATTCTTCCTTTCGAAGATTGATCACAACTAACTCCCCAAAGAAAACCATTTTCAAAAATTAAATTTCCTCCGCAAGACATTTTCTCTACTTCTTTTCCTAAATTGTCTTTGACAATAAGTTTGTTAAGTGAGTCATTTTTGGTGTCTAATTCATACCAAAAACTTCCTTCTTCTGCTGCGTAAATTTTTCCATTTTGATCACTTGCAAAACCACGCATCACATTTCCAAATCGTCCTCCTGTTAATTCTTGATCCAAATAGTTTCGAATATTTTTATCATCATAACCAATGGTAAATTGATAAAATCCATTATGACTTGCGAGGTTGAAATTTTTAGTGAAATCTTTTCCTCGTATACTCGTAATCTTAGATTCAATTCCTCGAATTTTTTCAAGATTATTAAAATCATTATCAACCGATACCAAATTATCAACCGATACCAAAACCAATCTTTGAGAATAAAACCCTTGGTTTTCACTTACGATCATATTCCCTAATTCATCTTCCCAAACCCGATTGAGATTAAAAAGAGGAATAAAATCAAAGTGCTCAATTTTTTCTTTAGGCTTTTCAATAAAAAAAAACTCTTTACTTAGAATAGAGGAAAACCAAAGTCTTCCATTCTTATTTAGATGAAAAAAATCTAAGTATTGACGTTCTTGAGAATTTGAGTTTTCAAAAACAGGAAACTCCTTTTGCTCACTTTTGGTTAGGTTTATTATTTTTTGCTGATAGAAATCAAACACCCAAAATTCACCATTCGGTTGAACTATTAATTGATCATTTTTTTCTACACCTGAGAAGAAAGAATTTATCTTCTTGACCAATTCAAACTCTTGTTTATCTTTCCATTTATAAATTAAAAGATGAGTAGCAGATCTACGTAACAAAAAAACATCACCCATTGGAACGGTAAATACATCCATTAAAACTCCTTCCAATTGGTTAGATTGTCTTAGTGAAATACCATAAGTTTCTAGGGTTGAAAAATTTAGGACTTCTAAAGAATCCTTAAAATCATTTGGTTGAATGATTAAGTTTTGACGAGCATCTTCAGTTATTTTTCCGGAACCGTGAATGTTTATTTTTTTTGCAACATTAGTGAAAATCACGTTGGAGAAATTGAAAAATTTAAATCCATCAAACAAACTAATCCCACTAGCGGTACTTACCCACATGATTCCTCTGGAATCAGTATAAACGTCATAGATTGTTCGATTGGGCAAACCATCAATTTGAGAATAATATTTAGATTCAATAGGTAAAGCCTGACCTTGGGAAGAAAGGAATGAAAAAAGGAGAAATAGAAATAAAAGGAGGCTTTTTGTTTTCATTTCTGGATTTAGATAATGAAGTATTTATCGATATAAAACAAATTAAGAATTTTTTTGACAGGATTGGAATAATTCCAATGAGAATTATTTAAGTCAATCACACTATAACCGATTGTTAAATCAACCATACCGTTTATTCAAAAAAAACGACCATTAATGTGATATTCCCTTAAAAAAACAGTAAATTTCAGCAAAAATATATGCAGGTTTATTCTGTCATATCATCAAGTATTGTAACCCCAAAAAATGATTATCGAGAATCCCAAAATTCTTAGAAATCTAAATAACTAAACTAATGAATGCCATTTTAATTGATGATGAGCAAAAAGCTATTCAAATTTTGAAAAGCTTATTACAAGAGTATTGCCCTCAAGTCAATATTTTAGATACTGCCAACTCTCTTGATGCAGGTTTTCATGCTATTGCCACCCATCAACCCGATTTAGTTTTTTTGGATATAGAAATGCCTGGTGGAAGTGGGTTTGATTTGCTTAAAAAATTACCTCACCTAAATTTCGAAATTATTTTTGTTACTAGTCATGAAGATTATGCATTAGAAGCTATTAAGTTTTGTGCGATTGGCTATATTCTAAAACCAATTCGTGAAATGGAACTTTTAACAGCTGTTAACCAAGCAGCTTTTAGAATAAGTCAAAAGGAAGAAAATCTTCGAAATAAACAACTTATCCAAAATTTAAGTAATCCACTCAGTCAAAAAAATCGAATTGGTATTCCAACTTCAAGAGGTTTAGAATTTGTAGAGACTGGTGCGATTATTAGATGTGAAGGAGTTCAAAGATGCACGAAATTGATTCTTAAAGATAGCAAGACAATTATCAGTTCTTATAATCTTGGCGAATTTCGTAAACTATTGGAAGCCTACCACTTTTACTCACCTCATAAATCTCATTTGATCAGTCTTGATCACATCATTCGATATGATAAGGAAGGAACCATTGAAATGTCAGATGGAGTAATAGTACCTGTTGCTAGGCGAAGAAGACAAGATTTTTTAGAAAAAATGACGAGACTATAGATTACGCCTAAACTTCTTATACGATACTCAAAAAAAAACACGTCAAACTTAAAAGAATGACGTGAATTATTAACTACTTATTCATATCAATAATTTTCGATACGATTTTTTTCACTTGGTTTTTTCTTAAAATTTAGTGTCCGAAAGTAGTAGTTAATAAAGGGGGGGGTATGTTAACTATTGTTGCCTCTAGGGGAAAGGTATGAATTAAAGGGTTATTATATCTATCCTTAACTAAGGATATCTTTGTTTTCTATTTGGTTGAAGACTACAATAATTTTACTAACACTTACTTTTCGGACACTTTACTAAAATGGGTGTTGATAAATTTTCTTAGTTCAAATGTAGAGTAAAAATTATTATTTCTCATCATACATTCAACTATTGGTTCAATTCGTTCATCCATCGGTCAATTAAAATAGAATGTTATTAGTTTTTCCTTAAATTTGCCCCTCAAATAGTCCCATTTCAATTTACAGTCAATAAATCCTGAGCCAAATCCTACTATGAAACTCAAAAAATATTGCTTTTTAAATCAAAAGGCATTCTCAGAGTCTGCTTTGAATTAAGCCGCTATTTTTTATATTCGCTTTCTTCAAAAAGGTCTATTAAACAACTTCATTTTTATCTAATTAAAAACAAAAATAGAATGAGATTATTTCTTGCTATGTTCGCGATGCTGTTCTTTTTAGCATGCGAAAAACCTGCACCCAAATCTGACACTCCTACTAAAACAGCGGAGTCAGATATTCCTGAAAGTAAAACCGTTTCGGATGACAAGGGATTTGTCTGGCAAACGGAAACATTTGCTGATTTAGGGATCTTAAGATATAAAGTTCCTGAGTTTGACAAATTAACTGTAAAACAAAAGGAATATGTTTATTACTTAACTCAAGCTGGTTTGGCTGGTCGTGATATTATTTACGATCAAAATTACCGACACAATTTGACCATCCGTAGAGGTTTGGAGGAAATGGTTGGAAACTACAAAGGTGATAAATCAACTAGAGCTTATTATGATCTAGAAACTTATGCTAAACGAGTATGGTTTGCCAATGGAATACATCACCATTATTCTATGGATAAGATGTTACCTAAATGTTCAAAAGAATATTTTACTGAAGTGGCAAAAGCTACTGGAGTTAATTTTTCTGATGAAGTAATGAAAGCGATTTTTGATCCAAACTATGATAATAAAAAAGTTAACCTAGACGAAAGCAAAGGTTTATTGAAAGGATCTGCTACTAATTTTTATGACCCAGATATTACAGAAGAAGAAGTTAGAGCTTACTACAAAACCAAAGCTGTTAAATCTGATAAACCGCTTTCTTATGGATTAAATTCTAAAATAGTTCGAGGAGAAGATGGTAAGGTCATGGAAAAAGTATGGCACCTCGATGGAATGTACGGTGCTGCAATCAAAGAAATTATTGGTTGGTTGGAGAAAGCTGCAAATGTAGCAGAAAATGAAGGGCAAGCAAAAGCACTTAAATTATTGATCGAATACTATAAAACGGGTGACCTTAAGACTTGGGATGCATATAATGTAGCTTGGGTAGAAACTACAGATGGTGATATTGATTATATCAATAGTTTTATTGAAGTTTATAATGACCCAATCGGTTACCGAGGTTCTTATGAAAGTATTGTAGAGATCAAAGATTTCGAAGCGTCCAAGCAAATGAAAGTGATGGCTGAAAATGCTCAATGGTTCGAAGACCAAAGTACCATTGCAGAGGAGCATAAAAAGAAAAAAGTAGTTGGAATTAGTTATAAAGTGGTTTCTGTGGCTGGGGAATCAGGTGATGCCTCACCTGCGACACCAATTGGAGTTAACTTACCAAATGCCAATTGGATCCGAGCTGCTCATGGATCAAAGTCTGTAAGTTTGGGTAATATTATTTCAGCTTTTGATGAGGCTTCTGGCCCAGGAATGTTAACTGAATTTGCACATGATGCAGAAGAAGTAGAGCGTATCAAAAAACACGGAGGTCTTGGTGATAAATTAAGTACGGCACTTCATGAGGTAATTGGCCATGCTTCTGGAAAAATCAATCCTGGCATTGGTACTCCAAAGGAAACTTTAAAAAGTTATGCTTCTACCTTAGAAGAAGCTCGAGCCGATATTGTTGCTTTGTATTTTATCATGGATCAAAAAATGGTTGACATGGGTTTGATGGAATCATTAGAGGTTGCCAAAGCAGAGTACGATGGTTATATCGCTAATGGATTGATGAAGCAATTAAGAAGAATTGAACTAGGAAAAGTAATCGAGGAATCTCACATGAGAAATCGTCAATTGATTTCAAAATGGGTTTTTGAAAAAGGAGCAAAAGATAATGTCATCGAGAAAGTAGTTCGTGATGGAAAAACATATTTCAATATCACAGATTATGACAAACTTCGAACTTTATTTGGCGAGTTACTAAAAGAAATTCAACGAATAAAATCAGAAGGTGATTACGATGCAGGAAAAGCTTTAGTGGAAAACTATGGTGTGCAAGTGGATGCTGCTATTCACAAAGAGGTTTTGGAGCGTTCTGAAAAATTGAAATTACCTCCATATAAAGGTTTTATCAATCCAATGTTAGTTCCTGAAACTGATGCTGATGGAAAAATTACCAATATCAAAGTAACGTATCCTGATAACTTTAAGGAGCAGATGATGTATTACGCGAAGAACTTTTCGTTTTTACCTGATGTGAATTAATTAATCGTACACAGTTAAACAAACGTTCATCGTTATAAAAAATAGGAAGGCTGACTAGTAAACTAGTCAGCCTTTTTACTTTAGATTTTAGCCATATTGAGATTAAACGCTCTCTAATTCAATATTTAAATAACTCTCTCATAAGTTTCAAGCTATTATTTACCTAAAGTTCCTTAAAACAACACCCTTATCTTTATATATTTTAAATAAGATATATGTCAATTTAATTACAAAACAAAGATATTTGTTAATTTGTAAAATCCAACAATTCTATATCAAAAATTAAAATTGAATTTCCAGGAATATTAGGTCCTGAACCCCGAACTCCATATCCATACCCAGATGGAATGTATAATGTTCCTTTTCCCCCTTTTTTAAATTTTGGAACACCTATTTGCCATCCAGAAATCAATTTATATAATTCAATTTTTAATGGATTAGTAGAACTTCTGGAATCAAAAATAGTTCCGTCTCCATTCATCACACTTCCAGAGTAAGCCATGGAAATAAGAGAATTTGTATTAGGATAAGCACTTCCTGTTCCTTCTTCCTCTATTACATAATATACTCCACTTTCACTTAGAGCAGTAATATTATTATCACTTAAATATTGTTCAATAATTGGAATATCTATTTCCAATTGTTCTTGAAATGTCACAACATCTTTGTCACAAGAAAAAATCATAGAAACGGCAAAAAGTGTAAGTATTAAATTTCTCATTTTTATTTGTTTTTGCAAAAGTACAATTAGTTATTTAATTGAATATTAAACTTGTTTTGTTTTTAAACCTTATTCAACCCTAATTCGCTGCCTTTTTCTAACATAAAATCAAAGGCAGCTTCATAGTTATTTTCAATATTTCCATCAAGGATGGCTTCCCGAATAGCAGTTTTAATAGTCCCAACTTCGCGAGAAGGAGAAATCCCAAAAGTTTTCATAATTAACTCTCCTGTAATCGGTGGCTGCCAATTACGTAAATGATCCTTAGCTTCCACCTCTTTTAATTTTTCACGAACCATGACATAATTCTCCAAATAGCGAGCTACTTTTCTAGGGTTTTTACTAGTAATATCTGCTTCACAGAGCAACATCAGATCATCAATATCATCCCCTGCTTCAAAAAGCAATCTTCGAATAGCAGAGTCTGTAATGTTTTCTTTAGTCAAACTAATTGGTCGCAAATGAAGCCGTACTAATTTTTGTACATACTTCATTTTATGATCCATCGGCAATTTTAATTTTCGAAAAATTCTAGGAACCATAATTGCTCCTAGGGCTTCATGCCCATGGAAAGTCCAACCTGCTTCTGGATGAAAACGCTTTGTTGGAGGTTTGGCGATATCATGAAAAACTGCCGCCCAACGCAACCATATGTTTTTAGTATTTTTACACAAATTATCCAACACTTCTAAAGTGTGATAAAAGTTATCTTTATGCCCTTTCCCATTTCTAATTTCTACACCATGTAGTGCATACATTTCTGGAAAAATCAATTCCAACAATCCTGTGTCAAAAAGCAATTTGAAACCAACAGAAGGTTTCTGAGTCTTCATAATTTTTTCTAACTCGATTGTAATTCTTTCTTGGCTGACAATACCGATACGATTTTTGTATTTACTGATTCCCTTTAAAGTTTCAGGTTCGATGGTAAAGCCTAATTGAGTCGAAAATCTAATCGCACGCATCATCCTCAATGGATCATCAGAAAAAGTTTTTCCTGGCTCCAAAGGTGTCTTTAGAATTTTTTGTTCCAAGTGCAATAACCCGTTGAATGGATCGACAATTGCTCCAAAATTATGTTCGTTCAAACTTACTGCCAACGCATTAATAGTAAAATCTCTTCGATGTTGATCATCTTCCAATGAACCATCTTCCACAATTGGCTTTCGAGAATCTTGTCGATACGATTCTTTTCGAGCACCCACAAATTCGATTTCCATATCTTTATGTTTGAGCATCGCTGTTCCAAACCTTGGATAAACTGATACTCTCGGAATTGGTCGTAATCTTCCTGCTATATTTTGAGCCAAAGTAATTCCACTTCCCACACATACAATATCCATATCCTTGGAAGGTCGAGCTAATAATCGATCTCTAACATATCCACCTACCACATAGGTTTCATATCCCAACTCCATTGCGCAAGAATGGATTAGGTCAAATATCTCTCTTTCGTGTTTTTGAATATTAAATACCAAATTCTATAAATGTTTAAGCTTTAATTAATTGAAGGGCGTAAAAATAATAATAATTTCTTTATTCTAATTTTAGTTCCATTATTATGAAGTTTGCATTTTTTGTTCGAAGGTTATCACGATAAATTCTGCTGGTCGAGCTACAGCAATTTTTACAGAAACCCGAATGTATCCATCTAAAATATCAACACCTGTCATGGTACTTCCTAGGCCAACATTCACACTAAAAGCATCTTCTGGAGTAGCTCCTGCTAAGGCTCCTTTTTTCCACATATTAGTTAAAAAGTTAGAAATCATCGCTTTAACCGATGACCATGTATTTAAGTCATTTGGTTCAAAAACATAAGACTTTACACCATTTTTAATTGACAACTCAATCATACTTACGGTACGTCTAACAGAAATATAACGCCAATCTTGACTATTCCCATCCATCGTTCGAGCACCCCAAACCAAAACACCTGATCCAGGAAATGGCCGAATCGCATTAATTGCTTTTCCGTTGAGCGGCACATTCAATTCTTCTTGCTCATCATGGCTAATATTCACCATTGGTTTAATCACAGAACTCAAGCTAACATTAGCAGGAGATTTGAAAGTACCTCTAGAGGCATCAACCCTAGTGTACACTCCAGCTAATGCTCCACAAGGAGGTAGAATATTAGCCGACTCTCGTAAACTTGTCATAATATCTTTATACTGAGGACTTACTTGAAGCAACATATTATGTTGACCTGAAATAACTGCAGAATCAATTGTAGGAGCTCCGGAATCATCTTGACCTAGGTGATTTACTAATTTTATAATCTCATCTATATGTGGATCATCAGATCCATCTTGTTGTTTAGGAAAACTTGCAATTACCTCTGCTTTAATTTTTTCTTTAACATCTGCAAAGTTGATGATATTTCTAAAATCTAAATCAGATGTTTCCACTACAGACGCTTGTAACCAAGGCCAATAGACAGCACCATAATCTAGATCATCCGTTCCTATTCCAGTATTAAAAGATTTTAGCAAAGCATCAATTGTAGAAGAGTTAACTAGATTTTCTCTTTTCCCACCACCGTGAATATCTAAAATTGCAAAACGATTAATCATCTCTCTACAATGAGGTAGGACTAAATGAAACAAACCATAATAGTCGGAAGCCACTTCCATAGTATGTCCATCTGGAATTACAATTAAAGTAGGCTCTGGTTCTTTGCGCAAGGATTCCAAAGCTTCTTTTACCATGCTTTTTTCCAATCGATTTGGACTAGGTGATTGAGATGTATTTGCTATTTCAGCATTTTGATATGATCCAATCGAATAGATATAGCAATTACTTCCTCCATTATCGAAAAAAAGTTTTAAAGAATAATAAAGATAAAATTGAGTAGAAAAGTCAGGAGTTATGGTAATTGAATTAATGGCAGAAGGATTGATATCCACCTTGTACATAATTACAGGTGGCTCTCCATAATAAAGTTTATATTCATCGAAAGATGAAATCTTGAAAGGTTTTTTTGAAAGAGATTTATCATTTCGAATGGCAATTTCTGTAAAACCTATAAAACAAGGTATTGAAGTTTCTACTGGTACCACCGAATTAGGAAATGCGTTTTTCTCTTCAATATAAACGCCAGGAGTCAAATTTATATCTGCCATAAACTAGATGTTTTATTTTAGCAAAAAAACTAATTCATAATTATACTTTATTGTTTTTCTGCAAATTCTTTAAATTGATTCAACCACTTTTGCACCTGCTTTCTAAACATACTTGGAAATAAAAATGCAATTGCTTTTATCATAAAACCACGCATTTCTGTGTATTCAATTTCAGCAATATATTGAGTTTGATTCTCACTCAAAGAAGTGAACCGACTGGTCATTGTATTGTCCATATGTATGTGATGATAGTATCCACTAAATTCATGCGGTAAATTATTAGAAGTTACAGTCTCCTTAATTATCATCTCTCTCTTTCCTTGTTTATAATACATTCTCGAAACTGTTCCGACCTCTGCAGGAACGCCACTCACTATTTCTTTTTTTATAAATCCATCTTGGTATTCTTTCAAATTATCTGGATTTATAAAAAGTTCGGCAACTTGTTCGATCGGTTTATTGACAATAACGGTACAAGTAAATTTCATGTCAAATTGATTTTTCTTAAAACAAAAATAACAATTCATTTACAAATGAAAAGTATGGACAAGAATTTACTTTTTTTCAAAAAAAAATAACCCAACGAAAAATCATTAGGTTATTTTTTTTTATAAAATTTGAAAGGTAAGCCTAACTCGCAGTTTCATTTTTAATATAATGAGAAGGGTAAGCCACTCGGATTCCAGCTTTTCCTAAAGCTGCTTTTACGTTTTTATAAGTACCAAAATAAACATCCCAATAGTCTTCACATTTCGCATGTGGGCGAACTGCTAATAGAATATTATGGGCATCAAATTTTTCAATTTCAACATATGGTGCTGGATCAGAAAGTACTTTTGGTGTATTGTTAATAGCCTCCATAATGATACCTTTCACTTTTTCAAAATCTTCTTCATAAGGCATCGCTACATTTAAATCAATTCTTAAAAACTCAGTAGCAGATAGGTTAGTCATCATTCCACTAGTCGCAAGACCATTTGGCATAATTACTTTTTTATTATCTAGCGTATCAATAACTGTATTAAAAACTTGAATCTCTTTTACGTGTCCCACTACTCCTTGAATATCCACCAAGTCCCCCACTCTATAAGGTTTGAAAATTAAAACCATCACACCGGAAGCAAAATGGCTAAGTGTTCCTTGCAATGCCATTCCAATTGCCAATCCAGCCATACCTATCAATGCAATAAATGAAGTGGTTTTCACACCTACCAATTCTGCAACACTTAGAACCAATAAAACTTTGAGGATAACACTTATCAATGATGAAAGAAACGGAATAACATCTTCATCTAATCCTGATCTTCTCATTCCTAGCTGAACGACATTCATGATTTTTCCAATAATCCAAAGTCCAATAAGTAATACTAAAATTGCTCCAACTAAATTTGGAGACCATGCGATAAGGTTTTCAATAAAAAGTCCAGATTTTTCAATTAATAATTCCATGATAGGGTATGTTTTATGTTTAATATAATTGGTTAAAAAATGTTAACATCTTTTTAGACATAAAAATTAATGGAGGTCACTAAAAAAAATCTAGTGGATACTTTTTAATCGACATGTATTTTCAACAATTACACATTTTTTTGATGAATAGATATTAATTTTTCCCAAACCTAAAAACCAACTCCAAAGTATTTAAGCTTCCAAATATCTCATCATAAATATTAGTCAATTTATAATTAAAACCAAGTGACACCACCAACTTATCTGGAACAAAAATTTTATATTCAGATCCTAAATTTAGAAAATGAACACGCCTGGTTAACCCTGGCAAAAAGCCCTCGTATTCATAAATATTCCCAGAAGAATATCCTGCATTCACATAAATAGGTTCTTGCGAAATACGATAGGATATTTTTCCAAAAAATTCATTAATGAAAAAATCAACTTCCTGGTTATCATTTTTTGCACCTAAAACTAACCTTCGATAACCCAAATTTAATCCAAGTGGGCTAGACTTAAAATGATGTTCGAAGTCCACACCAAAAACATATCCAGGTGCAAGAGAACCTTTCCTAGCTCCTGTATAATTCACACCTATATTCACATTGTAAGAAGTAATTGGATGTTCAGGATATTTAGTTTGGCTTTGTGCAGATAACAATACATTTACAAATCCTAAAAAGAAGAGGATGAAAACCATTTTTTGTAAGTTCATAATTATATTTTTTGTGCTAGTAATCCCAAAATAGGATTGAGCCACAAATTAACAATACTTCAATCAAAGTTTAAACAATGAAAAACCTTATCATTCTTTCCTTTTTTTATCTTTTACAGGAATGAACATAAAAAATGATTATTCAACTCAAATCCTTGCAGATTTCGAAAATCTGTAAGGACTTTTAATTTTCGTACTTTTGCACTTTTTTTAAAACCATTATTCACTCAAGCACTTAAACAAAACTTTTAGTTGCTTAAATCAAACTTACACTTATGAGAAGTATTCTTTTCCTTTTTATTTCAACTTTAATCCTCGGAGCTTGCGGAACAAAAAAAATAGTAGAAGCAAAACCGGATGTTCCAGTTGTTATTCAACCAAAACCTTTGATGAATGAAATTGATTCCATCTCTTATGCTTTTGGACTTAATATTGCGCAAACTTTTAAACAAATCGAAGAAGAATCAGACGGAAAATATTCCTTAGATGTGGATCGATTCGCAGAAGGAATTAAAGATGTGCTAAGAGATTCTGCTAGACTTTCGGATGAAGATCAAGAGATAATACTAGGAGCCTTTGGTGAAAAAATGGAGACAATTTTAGCCGAAAAACAAAAATTGGAATCAATGAAGAATAAAGAAGCTGGGCTTCAATTTTTAACCGCTAATGCAACCAAAGAAGGTGTTCAAACTACTGCTTCCGGACTACAATACAAAGTCATCAAAGAAGGTGATGGAAAAATGCCATCTGCTACTGATAAGGTTACAGTTCATTACGTAGGCACAATGTTAGATGGAAGTGTTTTTGATAGCTCAAGAGAAAGAGGTGCTCCAGCTTCTTTTGGATTGAACCAAGTTATTCCTGGTTGGACTGAAGGATTGCAATTAATGAAAGTTGGTTCGACTTATGAATTTTATATTCCCTCTGATTTGGCCTATGGTGATAGAGGTAATCAAGGAATCCCTGGAGGATCTGTTTTGAAGTTTGAAGTTGAGTTGCTTGAGATTGAATAATTTTTTTTTGGAAAAAAAAGCCACTTTCGGAGTTATTCGAAAGTGGCTTTTTTATAGGGATCAATTCCTTTTTTATTTATTAACTTTAGAGACAAATCATCTTCAAAAAATCTTTCATTATGAAGTTCATCAAATATTCTCTCCTAGTAATTCTAATGATTTGCATTGGTGGTGGTATTTATATTTATCCCAAATACCAACGAGGTTTAAAAATTGCTGAAGCATTAGATCAAAATAACATTACTTATACATTTTTAAATATGGATGAGTATTTCCCTCACAAAGAAGTAAAGACTCCTGCAACTCCACATATTTTTCCGCAAGGAAAATTAATTGGTTTACCTGAAAGTTTTTCAATTCCAAGTCAAACTTTTAATACAGATGAATATTTAGAAAATACTGGAACTCAAGGATTAATGGTTTTACAAAATGATACTTTGGTCTTTGAAAATTATCATAACGGTCAAGAAGAGGATACTCGACATATCTCTTGGTCTGTTGCAAAATCTTTTATTTCCGCTCTCTTTGGAATTGCTATGGAAGAAGGTCATATCAAAAGTATCGATCAAAAAGTAGAAGAATATTTACCTGAGTTAAAAGGTTCAGGTTACGAAGGAGTTCGAATCAAAGATGTATTACAAATGTCAACTGGCGTAAAATTTAATGAAGATTATGCTGATGAAAATTCTGATATTAATCGTTGGTTTCGAGCTTTTGCTTTGGGAGATTCGCAGGATGAATTTGCTGCAACCTTAGTTAACGAAATTCCTCCAGGGACTCAAAATCATTATGTAAGTATCAATACACATGTGCTCGGAATGATTATCGTTAAAGCAACTGGAAAAAGTTTGACAGAATATCTTGAAGAAAAAATTTGGAAAAAAATCGGAATGGAACATGATGCTTATTGGGTCGCAGATAATAAAAATATGGAAATGGCTTTGGGTGGATTAAATGTGACCTTGAGGGATTATGCAAAATTAGGGCAACTTTTTTTACATAATGGAAATTGGAAAGGCGAGCAAATTGTTCCAGAGGCATGGGTCAAAGCTTCACTCACTCCTGATGCTCCTCATTTAATGCCTGATAATTCTGAAGGTGCAGAACCTAATTTTGGTTACGGATATCAATGGTGGATTCCAAATGGAACGGAGGGTGAATTTATGGCTATTGGTGTTTTTCATCAATTGATCTACGTTAACCCAACTACAAAAACTGTGATTGTAAAAACGTCTGCAAATCCTAACTTTTTGGATGCTTCGAGTATATATTCTGATGAGTTGGTTTCGGTAGAATTATTTCGAAAGATAGCGCATGGATTGGTGGAGAAAGCAGAATAGAATATTAAGGTGAAACATGAGTTATACCGAATTTTATATTTTGTACCTAAAGGCACATATTGAAATCACATCTAATTTATTTCTACCAATATTAAGTCCCTAACGGGACGATTACTGACGTAGAGTCCCGTTAGGGACTTAATATTGGTAGAAATATCTAGCCTAACTATTCCGAAACGTGCCTTTAGGTACGTTATATAAAAAGAATCCCGAATTTTGATGTTTCAAAAATTCGGGATAACTCATGTTTCATTATATTCTTATCTCATTTTCAATGTGCATCCTTAGATTAACCTTATTTAATTCTTCTTCAAAATTTTGAATCAAAGTTTCCATATTCTCATACTTCATGTATGATCTCATTTTTTCGTCTACATATTCTAGAGAGAAACCAGATCCAAAACTAAATCCGAATTTAGTATCATAAGCTGCCCATTTATCTTTTTTATTTTCGTCTAATGGATAAAGTCTCAAAACATCACCATTAAGAAAATGAAAAATTCTTCTTGGATCAATTTTATCTTTTATACATTCCTTCACAAAATGATTTGCTACTTTTTGAGTTTCATCATCACTCAAATCATTATTTCCTAACAATAAAATTACATCCATCAAATCTTTGGTTCGAGGTCGAACAATCGTCTGATGGAGTTTCCAAGAAATTTGTAAACTTAACGGTACAGTATATGGTAAAACAAATGGCTCCCCTCTCTCAGGTTCATAAAGATATTCAATTGGTTCTTCTTCAACCGGTAAATTAAAGCTAATATCCACATCTAAATATTCTGAATAATGTCCTTTTATAGAAAAAACAAGAGAATTAGAAATGGTCGGAAAATCATCATTCATAGCATAATCAATAATTCTCCAAGCATCATCTTCTCCTTCAAATTCATGAAAATTAATAATGTCATCAACTTTAGTTTCCACAGATTCTTTAAGCCAAGTATTAAAAATAGGAACTGCTTTTTCTGCATCACTGATCGGATATGCATAAACGAAATCTAAGTCATTAGGACTTCTGATGCTTTTGTCTTTTAAATATTGGCGAGTCAAAATACTTCCTTTGAGAATAAATTTTTCTTGCCGCTGACTTGCCCTTCTTAGGAACCCTTCAAAACCTAATAATCGCAAATAATCTCGATCCGTAATTTCTGGAATATCAATCCATCCGTCATCTACATTTTTATTTGAATCAAAAACGACGTACTCATACTCTTCTTTAAAAATGTGAATTTTTTCTTTTTTAAAAAGTTCTTTAAGCTTATAAATTTCCACATTAAACGATTGCTCAGACATGTAATTTCTCAAAGTTACAAATCGTCTTTCGGAATCACCTTTTAAACTATTCTTACTCAAGTGAGCCTTATTGATTCTATTCACTAATAATTTTAATTGTTTAAAATCATGATGTTTAACTTTTCCATGCCATTCAAAATACCTTCCTTTAAAATCTGGGAAAGCATTAATTCCTTCCTTTATACAACTTACCGGAACTTCTACCTTTACTCTAGTTATCGTATAATTCGCTTGGATAAATTTCTCTTTTAGATTTTCAATTTCAGCTAGTAATTCATTTCTAGGAATATTATTAAAAACTTTACTAATCATTGGTTGCTGAGTCACGACTCCTTCTTCCAGTTCGATAAGAATAGGTTTAACCTTAATCTTCTCACAAAAGTCAACAAAAGTCGAAATATCATTTTCATTAATTTCAACAACCGTAATATGAACTTCAAATAATACTTGTCGTTTCTTTTTTATAATCCAGATATCATGAGGAAGGTATTTTTTATTCTCCTTGGGAATAACAACATGTTCAAGAACGACATCATTTTTAAATAATTTTTCCAAATATCCTTTAGGAAAAAACGAAGAATATTTTGGTGGTTCTGATTCTTTAATGGCTCTTGTTACTACTTCTCCTTTTTCAAATTTATCTAATTCAGATTCGCTCAATTGGGATTTAAAATTTTCACCTTGTGTTGTCAATAATAAAACTCCTCCAGATTTTGATCCTCTGATTAGAGATTTATAAGCTCTCTGAACTAATTCTTCGGGCAAATGATTCAAGGTGGATATTCCCATACTAACATCCATTTTTTCTTGATCATGAGAAATATTAAGATTCACGATTCCATCCTCATAATCGTGTGGCGCTCCTAGATAACTTTGAGCACTTCCTATAAGCTCTGGAAAATGAACATTTATTCGATCTTTTTGAAATCCCCAATCAAAGAATATTTTTTGTTTTTTCAGATCAATATGCTTTTGTAAAAGTGTTGTTATAAAAACAGCATTTTCTCTGCTTGTTAAATATTTTTGCTCATAATTTTCTTGGGGAGATAAAGGGAATAAAATCTGCTCGATGACAGATGGAGAAGAAGTGGCTTCTGTTTTTTCAGGAAGGAATTCGAAACCAAGTTTATTTAAAAATTTGAAAAACTTTTTTTTGAACATTATACATTTATATTATTTTCTACTCAAAGATTCTTTTTATCAAATCAAAAACCCTATTTCTAAAATCAAGTGTCCCTTCTCTTTCTTTTCTCCATGATTTAGAATGTAAAATAATTTGATCTACCTCTTTCAAAGATATATTGAGTTCTTTCATAATTATCCTAACACTTTGCATCTGAGACGCACCAGCATCTTTTAATTCTAATAAACTTTCCTCAAGATTAGTTCCGTTAAATTTATTCTTGAATTTTACTTTTAGTTCCTCTATTTCCATTCTTTAAAACTACTAATTATTATGATGATTGATTAGAATCAGGACGCCACATTTTAAAAAACTTAAATGCTTTGGAATATTCTTCTCTTGGACAAAATGCAATAGCCACTACCCTATTTTCAAGCGCAGATTCTGTTAGGACAATATGCTTATTTTCTTTCTTCGCATTTTCGAATTCCTTTTCGTTCACTCTACAAACTACTTTTCTAAAAACTGAATTAATCCAAGTTTGCATGTCAGGATCTGATTCGTATTTTTTATAACAAGCTAAGGAAGCATGTGCTGCGATGAGTGGAGCAAATTTGTCTGGGACCGAATCTTTGATGAGGATGTACATTTTCATTTTAGATTTTTTAATTAGACATATTTATTTTAAAAATCTAAAAACGGGGAATTAAGAAAATTAGTTTCAAATGTAAACTCTTTTTAAGTCGTAGCTATAGTCGATGAATTTAATATAAAATTCAACTTACTTTTAAACACCCTTTTTCTTTTGCCTAGATCTCCCATTAGACTTTGCTGCTAGAGCAACTTGTTCTTCCTTTGCTCTCTCAGTCCTTTCCTCTAAAATATTTTCAATGGTTTTTCGAACTTTTCTTCGAAGCAAATCCCAATATTCATCTTGCTTATATTTGTTGAATTGAGCAATATAGTCTTCTGAAGAATTGAGGGCTTGAAATTGTGAAAGTATCGGATCATCATCAAATCCACAAGGGCCTATGATCACAGGAATTACTCGAGTTCCTGCTTTTTTCTCCTTCACTAAAATTTTTGGAAGTTCTTGGTTGACAATAAAATTGGAAGCGAGAAAATCAGCACTTATCAGTAATATAACAATAGAAGATTCGTTGAGTGCCTCTTCTATTTCATGTGCCCATTTATCGCCGAGGTTGATTCTACTATCATCCCAAAAATCAAATCCATAATCAAAAATAGCTCTAGCTAGATGGACTTTTAATCTCTTTAGAAAATTAGCATCTTCGTGAGCATAGCTGACGAATAATTTCAACTTTTCAGATGGTTCATTGGTGGATTTCATTATTAATTTTTTATAGATGATCCCTTCTTCTATTATTAATTAATTATTAAGCAGACCTCAATATGTGTTTGGAATTTCGCCTGCTAATTCTGTATCATGCTTGAGAAATTATAACATTGACTAAAAATACTTAAAAATTAAATATTAATTAAATTAGATTTTATATTCAGCGAAAGTCGAAATTTTTTATCAGTATATAGATTTAGGATCAACAATTAAAATATTTCCTTTAAAATTAGAACGAAACCAATTATTATTGAAATAACAAACCAAACATTATCAGTAACTATTTTGAATTTTTCAACTTTACTTTCTTCAATTTCCAAATGCCTCTTTTCTATAATCAAATAAATCCAACCGATAAAAATAAAAGTTAATCCAATGCAAATTCTTTCAATCATACTTTAATTTTTGTTTTTATACCAAACTCACAAAAGTTATGCAAAGGCAAAAACCGCAATTAATTCCGAAAAACCCATTTTTTTATAAAATATCCATACAAAAACCCGCAAAACCCTTCAAAACTTAACTTTTATTTCACACTCCCCATCTATATTTTTCTTACCTTTGCACCCATTTTCAAACAATCAAGAATATTTCAAATATGCTTTCAACCAACAATCTAGGTCTCCAATACGGCAAACGAGTTCTCTTCGACGAAGTGAATCTTAAATTCACGAAGGGAAATTGCTATGGTGTAATCGGAGCCAATGGCGCTGGTAAATCAACTTTCCTTAAAATTCTATCTGGCGAAATTGATCCCAACAACGGAAGTGTTGAAATGGAGCCAGGCAATCGAATGGCGGTTTTGTCTCAAAATCACTTTGCCTTCGAAGAAGAAGTTGTATTGAATACAGTCATGATGGGACATAAAAAAATGTACGATATCATGGTTGAAAAAGATGCGATTTACATGAATCCAGATGCAACTGAAGCAGAAGGAATGCGTGCCGCAGATTTGGAAAATGAATATGGTGAAATGGGCGGCTGGGAAGCTGAAAGTGATGCTGCAACTTTGCTAAGTAACCTTGGCGTTTCAGAAGACTTGCATTACAAAACGATGAAAGAGTTGACTGGTGGACAAAAAGTAAAAGTATTGTTAGCACAAGCATTATTTGGATCACCTGATATCTTATTATTGGATGAGCCTACCAATGATTTGGATGCTCCAACGATTACTTGGTTAGCTGACTTTTTAGCTGATTTTAAAAATACAGTAATTGTTGTTTCACACGATAGATACTTTTTGGATATGGTTTGTACGCATACCGTTGACATAGATTTTAACAAAATTAAAATCTATACAGGTAACTATTCTTTCTGGTATGAAAGTAGTCAATTGATGGCAGCACAAATCGCCAACAAGAATAAAAAAATGGAAGTGAAACGAAAAGAGATGATGGAATTTATTCAACGATTCTCTGCCAATGCGTCTAAATCTAAGCAAGCGACTTCTCGTAAAAAAGCTTTGGATAAATTGAACTTGGAAGAAATCAAACCTTCTACTCGAAAGTATCCTTTCATCCATTTTAAAGCTGAACGTGAACCAGGTGATCAAATCCTTAAAGTGACCAACTTGAGCAAGCGAAAAGCCAATGGAGAGTTGCTTTTCTCAAATGTGGACTTCACCATGAATCGTGATGAGAAAATTGCTTTAGTTGGAAAAGACTCTGCAGCTATCAATGCATTCTATGAAATTCTTTCTGGAAAAATGGAAGCTGATTCGGGAACTGTTGAATTTGGTCAAACGATCACTCATGATTATTTGCCAAATGAAAACACAGAATATTTCTCAAATGAGAATGATTTAGGATTAATTGATTGGTTACGACAATTTTCTGAAGAAAAAGATGAGCAATTTATTCGTGGTTTTCTAGGAAGAATGTTATTTTCGGGCGAAGAAGTTTATAAGAAATCGAGCGTTTTGTCAGGAGGAGAGAAAGTAAGATGTATGTTGTCAAAAATCATGTTGAAACATCCTAACTTTTTATTGTTAGATGAGCCAACGAATCACCTTGACTTGGAATCTATTACTGCATTGAATAATGCCATGCAAGAATTCAAAGGAAATATGATTTTTACTTCACACGATTTCAAACTAACCAATACGGTTGCCAATCGAGTAATCGAAATTACACCAAATGGAATCATCGACAGCTTAATGAGTTATGCTGATTTTGTAAAATCGGATAGCGTAAAAGAGCAACGTGCAAAACTCACAAGTTTAACGGTTAATGTTTAACTGTTAACGGTTAACAGATTTCTTGCGAAACAATGTTTATCATTCATCGTTAACAATTAACCGTTTTATCAATTCGCAAATATTTTCGATACATATATTTGAACAATAAGTCGTTGGGATTTTTTTCTCAACGGCTTTTTTTTTGTTTTTTTTTGCCGCAGATTAGGCTGATTATTATGATTATTATGATCTCCCAAAGACTCAAACATGATGGATCATAAATAGTAAGAGAAATCATAGAAAATCATAATAATCAGCCTAATCTGCGGCAAAAAAAAACCTACCTTTACATTTCCAAAAAAAAGAAACATGATCAGACTAGGAAGATATAATCGTTTAACTGCTTTTCGAGAAACTGAATTTGGTTGGTACCTCACCGATGCAGATCAAACAGAAGAAGTTTTATTGCCCAATAGATTTGTTCCAAACGATTTGGAAGAAGGTCAAGAAATCGAAGTTTTCATTTTCAATGACTCTGAAGATCGAGCAACAGCCACCACTCAAAAACCAACTATCGAGCTCGACAGCTTTGGTTACTTAAAAGTTTTTGACACCAGTAACTTTGGAGCATTCATGGATATGGGATTAGATCGTCAATTACTCGTTCCCTTTTCGGAACAACGCAATCGACTGGAAGCTGGCGAATGGTATATAATATATATGTATCTCGATGGGGAAACGGATCGGCTTGTCGGAAGTAACAAATGGTTAAATTTTGTGGAAACAGAAGATGTGGATTTGGAAGTTGGACAAGAAGTAGATTTATTAGTGGCTGATAGAACTGATTTGGGAGTGAAAGTAATTATTGATGATTTATACTTAGGTTTAGTTTATCAAAATGAAATTTTTAAAGAAATCAGAAAAGGAGATCGGATAATCGGTTATGTAAAAAATATTAGAGAAGATGGAAAAGTAGATATCAGTTTGCAAAAACAAGGTTACGAAAATGTCATCGGAGAATTCGCCACTAAAGTTTTAAAAGAGTTAAAGAATCAAAATGGTTTTATGAATTTGACCGACAAAAGTGCACCTGGAGAAATCTACGCTCAACTCGAAATGAGTAAAAAGAATTTTAAAAAGTCAATTGGAGCACTCTACAAACAAAAAATAATTCGCATCGAAAAAGATGGAATTTACCTCGTGTAATTATTGACTCATTTGACATTGAAGGTTTGACGTTTGAGGATTCCCCAAACAACTTTATTTAGAGCTAAAAACTTTGATTTATTCAAGTTCAATTAGGTTTAAGGTTTAAACCATAAAACCTGACCTTTTCCAAAAAAAAATCACACTCAAAAAATTGAGTGCGATTTTTTTTGTCATCCTGTGAGTTCAATTATTGAACAGTAAATGTTGTTTCAACTGGGTCAGTATATTCACCTTGCATATCATGCGAAACGGCTTGAATTTTAAAAGTTCCAGCAGTCGTTGGAGTGTAAGCTGAGGCATTGTCATACCCGTAACTTCCTGGAGTATGCGCATGATCTTCAAGTAATGTTTCGATCGTGTTTCCATCTGCATCCAGCACATAAATTTTGACGTGGTGAATTACTTCTTCTTCCCCTCTCGCAAAATTTACTTTTACTGCCATCGCTTCGTTTAAATTCACCACCGCATTTGCTGTTGGTTGCTCAATCGTAATATTTACTTCATATGGAGTATCCATTACGTCATCATCATCTTTACAACCAAAAGAAACGACTGTCAAAAGAGCAAATAATAAAAGAAAATTTTTCATGTAATTAGATTTTAAAAATTTGATAAAAAGGTTTGTTATTGATGTGGTAAATATAGATTTCTACTTTGTCTTAATCTGTAACCTAGTTCACATTCGTTTTATTTCATTGATAAAAAAAGGAATGTGTCGGGTAATATTCATTTTCAAAAAACACAAATTGTTTCAAACATATTATTTATATTTCACAATTATTTGTATTTTTCGGTTTCTAGAACTTCATTCTAAAGGAGAAGAAAAACAAAAGATTTAATTATGGTGGAATTTATGGAAATTATATTTTTGGGATTGGGTTTGATAATTGGAGCGATTGCAGCATGGTTTATTGCCAAATATAAATTTACTGGTCAGAGTGGAAGTTTGCCTTTGGACGAAGTCAATGAAAAATATGTACTTAGAGAAGTGCACGATTCTATCCAAAATCAATCTGATTTATTTCGAGATGATTTGCTGGACAAGGAACAAGAATTACGAAAACTGGGAAGCCAACTTTCTGCCAAGGAAAATGAAATTTTAAACATCAATAAAAAGCTAGTTTCCCAAAAATCAGAAGTAGAAAATCTTCAGCAACGCTTCCAAACTGAATTTGAAAATATCGCCAACCGATTGTTAGAAGAAAAAAGTCAAAAATTTTCTCAACAAAATCAATTACAACTCAACCATATTTTAAATCCTTTAAAAGAAAAAATTCAAGAATTTGAAACAGGAGTGAATGCTCGTTTTTTGGAAGAAACACGTGATCGAATTTCTTTGAAAAAAGAAATTGAGCAATTGCGAGATTTGAATATGCAGTTGAGTCTGGACGCGAATAATTTGGCAAGCGCTCTTAAAGGGGAATCGAAAACGCAGGGAGATTGGGGAGAATTTAGATTAGAAATGTTATTGGAAAAAGCTGGTTTGCAAAAAGATATTCACTATCAAACACAATCGAGTTTTAAAGATCATGAAGGAAAAGAAAAACGTCCTGATTTTATCATTAATTTACCTGAAGGAAAACACTTGATCATTGATTCAAAAGTTTCATTGACAGCTTATGAAAAATATTTCAATGCCGATAATCAAGATAAAAAAGGTAAACATCTAAAACGTCATATCGATAGTACTCGCCAACACATCAAAGATTTAAACAAAAAGAATTACCAACAATTGTATCAAATTAATTCTCCTGATTATTTATTGATGTTTGTTCCGATTGAACCTGCTTTTGCTTTAGCCGTAACGGAGGATAAGAAATTGTTTTTGGAAGCTTTGGATAAAAATATTGTGATGGTGACCACTTCTACCCTTTTGGCTACGATGCGAACGGTAGCTTATATTTGGAAGCAAGAAAAACAGAAAAATTCGGTCATTGAAATTGCTCGACAAAGTGGTTTGCTGTATGATAAATTTGTCAATTTTGTAGATGACTTAAAAGGAATCGGCCATCGAATTGATGGAGCAAAAAATGCTTATGATGATGCGATGAATAAGTTGGTAGATTCAAAGAAATTTGGAGATACTTTGATTGGACGAGTACAACGAATTAAAGAATTGGGAGCAAAAACGAATAAAGCACTACCCAAAGAATTAACTGACCTCGTTGACACGTAGCACTAACACCTCGCACGTAGCGGTCTGCTTTAGCTGACCTAAAAAAAAGGAGCACAGCGACGAAATAGAATTAATAAATTGAAAAAATCGCTTTGCGCTTTTTTCAGGTCAGCTAAAGCAGACCACTACGTGTTAGGTGTTATTTAAACCGCTGATGTAATTTCTGAACCTGCTGCACCAAAGATTTTTCTCCATCATTAATAATCACATAATCCGCTAATTTCAATTTCTCAAATTCAGACATTTGTTTATCCATTCTAACTTCCACTTCTTCCCTCGTCGTTCCATCTCTTTTCATTACTCTTTCAATTCTTGTTTCCTTTGGCGCCCAGACCGTAATCAAAATATCCAACGCTTGATAACTACCACTTTCAATCAGCAAAGCAGCTTCTTTCAAAGTATAGGGAACTATTGTATGAGATTGTTGCCAAAGGATTCCATCCTTCGCAACCGCAGGATGAACCAAGCCGTTCAATTTTGCTAATTTCTCTTTATCCTTAAAAACGATGCTAGCGATATGTTGCCGATTCAAAGAACCATCTTCAAAATAGGCTTCTTCACCAAGCAAGTTTTTTATTCCATCAACCAACTCTTTATTTTCAATCATCAATGCTTTCGCTCGATCGTCAGCATAATAAACTGGAATTCCTAATGATTCAAAAATTTTGCAAACCGTAGTCTTTCCACTACCAATGCCACCTGTAATTCCTATTTTTTTCATAATTGAGTTTGATTGAAATTTGATTTTTACAATTCGCTGCATGAACTATGCGGAAATAATATAAAATGAAAGCAAATAAACAAAGTCCAAGGTTAAATTAAAATTTTCTTTTTATATAAAAATGAATTTATTAATTTGAGATAAAGAAAGACAAATCTTAACTGATTTTTTTACGTGTAATTAAGTAGCTATTTATTTTAAAATATTTAGCTTACAGTTTCAAAGAAATATTTTTTCACAACAACAAAAACCCTCCAAGTTTTGAAATCAATTTTACAAAAAATAATGTTGACTTGTTTTGCATCCACTTTTGCAATTATGTTGTTGGGGCAAGACATTCACTTTTCGCAATCACACTTTTCACCACTCAATGTAAGTCCGGGTTTTGCAGGTATGTTTCCTGAAGATGTTCGAATTATGGGAAGCTATAGATCGCAATGGCAATCTGTTCCTGTTCCTTATCTGACCTTCTCGGGAGCAGCGGATATGAAGTTGCCTAATTTAATTAAGGGAAATGATAAACTTTGCCTCGCAGGTGGAGTTCATTTTAATTATGATCAAGCTGGTGATTCAGAATTAAGTCTGTCTGCATTTGGAGTGACAGGAGCAGTTCATTATAAAGTAAATGAAATGAATACTTTAAGTCTAGGAGTTCAATCAGTTGCTTCTCAACGATCATTTTCAATTTCAGGTTTGCAATTCAAT
>CAZMBP010000087.1:0-4413 GCA_964564545.1 uncultured Saprospiraceae bacterium | reverse complement strand
GGCTTTTGTTTTTCAAATGTTAGTTATCAGTTGAGAGGATTTGTCAATCTCCTAATTCAAGAATTTTGCCAAAAAGTAATTTTTCGAAAAAAATCCTAAGTATGTTTACATATATACTTGGGCTTTTTTTATTAAAAAAAGCCAATATACTTTTATAAATTTTAAAAGAGGATTTAATCCTTTTTCTAACTTTTATTCTACTAAGATTTTTAGAAAATGAGTAAATAAATTTTGAAAATGATATACACAGCAAAGGGGGGACTAGTTTAAAAAAAAATTGTCCAATTGTATTATTGTTTATTTTGGTTTTTAATCTTTTATAAATTAATTCTATAATATTAAAGACGAGTTAATTAGTAGATAAATCAAAAACCTCCCTCTTATCTACATTTTTCAATCCTTCTTTTTTCTTCTTTTATTAAGGCTATTTCATTAAAAAAATAGGGGTAAATCGTTGCTAGATAAGGTTTTCATTGAAATGCATAGTTTTATCAAGTTAGATAAGTATCAAAAGCAAATCAGGTTGAAAATAAAATAAATAATTTTTATTCTATGGAATAATCTTTGCACTTGTTCTTTTATATCATACCCTCCTTGTAATTTAACCACAACCCAAAAAACATTTTTAATGAGATTAGTCAGTTTTTTCCTGATCCTTTTTCTTTCTACTTCCTCGGTATTTTCAGCTACGACTGCAGATAGCCTTTTAATGGAGTTGAAGAAAGTAGAGCAAGAAGAAAGTTTAGCTGATATTTATAGAATTAATTTCTTGTTAGCGCGAGAGTATAGTTCTGGGAAAATAGAAAAGTATGAAAGAGCCACATTCCATTATATGAAAGCTCTTAAGGTAGCTGTCGCTGTCAATAACAAAAAAGACCAATCAGACTGTTTGTACGGTATTGGATACACTCACCAACGAAGAAATAATTATCAAGAGGCTTTAGATTATTTCCATCAGAATATTGATTTATCCATAGCATATCCAGAAGAAATTGATCAAGCAAAAACAGCTCGAATCTATACTCAGATTTCTGCAATATATCAGGTGCTTGGTGACTATAAAAAAGCATTTGATAATCAAATGCAGGCACTTCTTATTTGTGAAAAAAATGAAAATCTCGAAGGTATAGCTAACTGTCAATATAATCTAGGTTCTATTTTCTTTTATCAAAACCAATTTGAAAGAGCAAGGGGGCATTACGAAAAAGCGAAAGTTATTTGTGATCAACTACAAAATCAAAGATTAATTTATTCTTGTTTGGCAGCCTTAGGTTCAGTAAATGAAAAATTAGGTGAATCTGCAAAAAGTTTGGAGTACAATAAAAATTCACTTGAGCTTGCCATTGAATTAAATTATAAGACTGGAATTGCTTATGCAAAAGGAAATATTGCGGTTAATTATTGGAAACTAAATGATTTTGTAAAAGCAGAAAAATATTTAACAGAAGCGATTTCGGCAAAAACTGAACTTGAAGATAGAAATGGGGTAATTGGAAGTCAAATTGATTTGTCAAATCTTTATATTGCTTGGGATAGGCCTAAAGATGCTATCGTTGTTATGGATAAAGCATTGGAATTGGCCAAAAATGTAGAATCAAAAAGTCGTCAATCTGATATTTATAAAACATTATCAGTTGTGTATGAAGAATTAGATAATTCTTCCATGGCTTTGGCTTATACTAAAAAATATGTGGCACTAAAAGATTCTCTTTTGAATGAAAAAACTTTGGAGGAGATGGGACAATCTCAACGAAGGTATGAGTTAGAAAAGAAGGAGCATGATATAGAAATGCAGAAAAAAGAGAATGAGTTATTGGAACAAAAAGTAATGAATCAATCTCTTCAAAAATATGTTTTTGGATTGATTACCATTGCATTTCTAATGTTTATTTGGTGGTACAAAGCTAAGTTGAGATATCAGAATAATGTAAATCGGATATTGGAAGATAAAAATGAATTGCTGAATGGAATGAATGATGAGATCGAAATTAAAAATAAGCAGTTAGAACATTCAAATGAGGATTTAAAACAGTTTGCTTACGTTGCTTCTCATGACTTGAAAGAACCACTTCGAATGATTAATTCATATACTAATTTATTGCAAAGAAGGTATATGGCTTCGTTTGATGAGTCTGGAAAAGAGTTTATGCATTATATTACAGATGCAGTTGGAAGAATGGAGATTTTGTTGGATGATTTACTTGATTTCTCTAGAGCGGGAACCCAACCAGCACCGACTAACTTTGTTTCCACACAAGATGTCATGGTCATGGTCGAAGCTAACCTAAGACATCGGTTAGAAACACTTAATGCGAAATTGATTATTAAAAATGAAAATCTTCCTTCGGTCAAAGCTCACCGTACACAATTGATTCAATTACTTCAAAATTTAGTAAGTAATGGAGTGAAATTTAAAGGTGAGAAAGATCCTATTGTGGAGGTTGATTGTATGAAAAAGGGTAATAAATATATCTTTTCGGTAAAAGATAATGGTATTGGAATTTCCGCAGAAAATCTAGAAAAGGTTTTTGAGATGTTCCGAAGATTACATACTCGAGAAGAATATGAAGGTACTGGAATTGGGTTAGCAACATGTAAACGTATTGTTTCATCATGGGGAGGAGATATCTGGGTAGAGTCTGAAGAGGGGAATGGATGTACTTTCTTTTTCTCTGTACCTTCAACTTCTGTCAATATCCCTGAATCTAAAACAAAAGAAATGGAGGCAATAACTGTATAAAAAAATGAGATCAAAAAAGCCCTGCTTATCTAATTGATGAGCAGGGCTTTTTTGATTTATGATGAAAAAATTAAATAACCCCTAGTTCTTTTCCAACTTTGGTAAATGCAGTAATAGCTTTTTCTAAATGTTCCATTTCATGACCTGCTGAAATTTGAACTCGAATTCTTGCTTTTTCTTTTGGTACTACTGGGTAGTAAAATCCAATTACATAAATTCCTTCGTCCAATAATTTATTTGCAAAGTCTTGCGAAAGTTTGGCATCATACAACATGATGGGAACAATTGGATGTACTCCTGGAATAATGTCAAAACCTGCTTTTGTCATTTCTTCTCGAAAGTAAAGTGCATTTCTTTCCAACTTATCACGCAGGGCTGTCGAACTACTCAATAGGTCAATTACTTTGATCGAAGCTCCTACAATTGAAGGAGCCAAAGTATTAGAAAAAAGATAAGGACGACTTCGTTGTCTTAACATGTCAACGATTTCTTTCCGAGCAGCTGTGAATCCACCACTTGCTCCACCCATAGCTTTTCCGAAAGTTCCAGTTATAATATCGACTCTTCCCATAGCATCGCAATACTCATGAGTTCCTCTTCCTGTTTTCCCAACGAAGCCGGTAGAGTGGCATTCATCAACCATGACCATTGCATCATATTTATCAGCTAGATCACAAATTTTATCAATTTGAGCAATCGTTCCATCCATAGAAAAAACTCCATCTGTGGCAATCATTCTTCGTCGAGCTCCTTGAGCTTCTTGCAGTTTAGTTTCAAGGTCAGCCATATCATTAGTTTTGTATCGATAGCGTTGGGCTTTGCATAATCGAATACCATCAATGATTGAAGCGTGATTCAATGAGTCAGAAATAATAGCATCTTCTGCAGTCAAAATTGGTTCGAATAATCCACCATTGGCATCAAAAGCAGCAGCATAAAGAATCGCATCTTCCATTCCTAAAAAGTCAGCAATTTTTCTTTCCAATTCTTTATGAATGTCTTGTGTTCCACAAATAAAACGAACTGAACTCAATCCAAATCCATGAGTGTCAATAGTTGCTTTTGCAGCTTCAATTACATCAGGATGCGATGATAATCCCAAATAATTATTAGCACAAAAATTTAATACTTCGCCTCCTTCTATGGTATTAATCGAAGCTGATTGAGGAGTTGTAATTGTTCTTTCTTCTTTGTACAAACCTGCTTCTCTGATCTCATTTAGTTCGCGTTGAATATCTGTTCTTACTTTTGTAAACATATTGTTAGGTATTTTAAAATCCGATTGGATTGCTTGGTTTTAAAATTGATTTTTTATTATAAATGATTGATAATTAGTTCTTTATGGAAATTGAAATATCCTGAAACCCGTAAAACGTCCAACAAATTCCCTATTCTATATCAGTATATTTGCTAATGTAATTCAAAATTTTTTGTCCTTTGTTTCTAAAGCCAGGTGAACCCATTGGCATTTGGTCATCAATAAGGACTTTTATTTCATGAAATAAATCAGGTTCTTTTTTCGCTTCTTTAAATAAAATACCCATCGAGAAATACTTTACAGCAATAGGTTCTTTTGGCGAAGCTAAAAACTCAAAACTTATATCTACGATTGTTCCCAATAATTTTTCTGGGATTTCAATGTTTTCTAAAATGCGAAGTGTGTTTCTTTTTAC
>CAZMBP010000086.1:0-26741 GCA_964564545.1 uncultured Saprospiraceae bacterium | reverse complement strand
GCAGCCAAACCAGTTTGTCCTAAAACTTTAATATCGTTTCGAGCAGCTGGTTGAACATAGTTTGGAGATAATTCCAAAACTTTTCTTTTTGCTTCACCGATGTTTCTTTGAACATTCATCACCACTTCATCACGACCTTTCAATAAGTACCCATGATTGTATGCTTCATGTGCAGAAGTAGAAACTGCTGCCATAGCTACTGTTTTGAATTTTTCAATTAAAGAAGGAATCATCACATCGCCGTGAGTCAATCCATCAGATAATCTAACTGCAAATTCTTTAGTTCCACCACCACCAGGCAATAGACCAATTCCAGCTTCCACTAATCCAACATAAGATTCGGCAGCAACAACTCCAGCATCACAATGCATTAGAATTTCGCAACCTCCTCCAAAAACATAACCTTGAGTAGCAGCTACAACTGGAATAGAAGAATATCTACATCTCATGGTAGTTTGTTGGAAAATATTAACTGCTTGATTTAATTGATCCCATTCTTGTTGGAAAGCAAACATTCCGATCATCATCACATTGGCACCAACTGAGAAATTTTTATCATTGTTTCCAATTACTAAACCTCTCCAACCATCTTCTTCAGCGATTCGAATTGCTTCATTGATTCCATTCAAAACACCTTCACCTATTGAGTTAGCTTTACTGGTAAATTCTAAACATAAAACTCCATCTCCGATGTCATACAACACCACTTCTGAATTTTTAAACACAGGAGCTTGCTCTCTCAAATTATCTAAAATGATAAACTCTTCAATACCTTTAACTGGCTCGTATGATTTAGAAATTTGATTGTAAAAATGAGGTACGCCATTTTGAGTTTTATAAAAACTATCATGACCAGCAGCAGCCATCTCTTTTACCCAATCAGAAATTTTCTCTCCTTGAGCCTCTGCTAATTCAATTCCTTTTTTCACACCAACCATATCCCAATATTGGAATGGTCCAACGTCCCAACCAAATCCTGCTCGAACAGCATCGTCTATTGCATATGTTGTATCTGAAATTTCAGGAACTCGATTTGAAACGTAAGCAAATAATCCAAGCAAAGATCTTCTTACCAATTCTCCACCATTATCATCTGCTTCAAAGAAGTGAGCAATTTTTTTAGGTAAAGATTCGATCTCTTTTGCTTTTTTGATACTTGCTAGGCTTGGTCTTTGAGAAGGAGCGTACTCCATTGTTTTCAAATTCAAAGCATTGATTACTCTTCGACCTTTTGCATCTCTCTCTTTGGTTTTTTGATAAAAACCTTGACCAGACTTATCTCCATAGAATTTATTTTCCAAAAGGAAATTCATATAAGCAGGCACATCCATCGTGTGAACTTGCTCATCGTCAGGACAGTTATCTTTAATTCCTTGAACTACTTTTGCACTCGTATCATGTCCAACCAAATCACCCAAACGGAATGTTCCAGTTTTAGGTCGTCCGATTGCAGGTCCTGTCAATGCATCCGCTTCTTCAATTGATAATCCTAAATCCAAAGTCAATTGTTGCACTTTTCCCATGGCATAAACACCAATTCGATTGGCGATAAATGCAGGCGTATCTTTACAAAGCACCGTTTGTTTTCCAACGAAACGATCTCCATAATTCATGAAGAAATCAACTACACTTTGATCAGTATCAGCTGTAGGAATAATTTCCAACAAACGCATATATCTTGCTGGGTTGAAAAAGTGGGTTCCACAAAAGTGAGCTTTGAAATCATCACTTCGACCTTCCGCCATCATATGAATTGGAATACCAGAAGTATTTGAAGTAACCAAAGAACCTTTCTTTCTGAACTGTTCTACTTTTTCAAAAATTTGCTTTTTAATATCCAATCGTTCGATCACCACTTCGATGATCCAATCACAATCTGAGATTTTTGCAAAATCATCAGTAAAGTTTCCAGTCGTAATTCGACTCGCAAATTTTTTATCATGAAAAGCAGCTGGCTTAGATTTTAGCGCAGCTTTGAGGGCACCATTGACGATGCTATTTCTTACGGCTTTGTTGTTTTTGTCTTCGTCCTTGATATCAAAAGGAACGATGTCTAACAAAAGAACCTCTAAACCAATTCCTGCTAAATGAGCAGCAATACCTGAACCCATCAATCCAGAACCTAAAACGGCTACTTTTGAGATATGACGTGATTTGGTTTTTGTAGCACCAGCGGCTGCAGGTGCTGTAGTTGTGGTGTGATCCATTTTAAAATATATTTTAATTGTTTCTTAGCTGCTGACGTTAGTCGGCAGTTTAATTTTGTTTGGCTACTGGCTAAAGTCAGCAGCTACTATAATAACGTGAAATTCGCGATTGTGTTTGATATAATGAAGTGATCTTGTGAAGATGTTTTCATTAGGACAATTTGCGAATATTCGCTTTTGCAAAAATATATTTTTTGGAGGGAAATGGAATTAAACGGGTTATATAATTGATTCTAAAATTGGTGATTTTGAATACCAAAATTGGAGCCTATAATTTGTACAAAAAGAAAAAATCTTTTTATTATTAGAAAAAATAAATAGCAATGAACAAAGCCCTTTACTTTTCATTAATCTTCTGTTTTTTCTTTCTTGGAAAAAATTATTCTCAGTCGGATTCACTTCCCGATTTGAAGTTAGATAGTTTATTAAACCTTGTCGAAAGTGTTGAGAATCAAGACACTACTTATGTAGATAATTTGATTGAGTTAGGTATGCATTTTTATGGTAAATATGACCTTGCCAATGCTCGTAAACATTTATTAGAAGCGGAAAAATTAGCCTTTCAATTAGAGGTTAAAGGAAGGTTAATAAACATTTATTTTTTACTAAGTCGCTCAGATCTTGGGATTAATAAATACAATGAGTTGATTAGAAATATACAACTGAATTTAAATGATCTATCCGAATTTAATACCCAGGGATTGTATGATTTTATGAATATAGCTATTGGTTTAAATTGGCGAAAGAGATTTAGTGAATCATTAGATATTATTTTTCATGTCGAAAATGAATTTAAAAAACGATCTAATCCTGAAGTACATTTATCTCAAATATCTAATATAAAGAGAGAAGTCTATGTTAAAATGAAAGACTTTGAAAAAGCAAAAGCCACTTCCATAGAATCACTCAATTATGCCAATGTCTCAAAAAACGAACAAATCATGGCTTTGGCTGAACTTTCCCATGTTTGGTTGCAAGTTGATTTAGAAAATTATACGGAAGCAACGAAGGGGTATTTACAGATTTTGCAGGATTCATCTAAGTTAAAATTTTTGCAAAAGGAAACCATTTATAGTGGTTTAGGAGAAGTTGCTTTAATAGAAAAGAAATATGAGGCTGCTGTAAATTATTATGAAGAAGCAATAAGATATTCCAATAATGAAGGACATATTAATTTTTTAAAATTGGAAAAAATCAAAGCTAAAATTGGACTAAATAATGATTTTTACTCGATTAAAGAATTTTATAAAATTGAAGATTCATTTATTAAAATAAAAGATGATGACCTTTTAGCAGATTATTATTTTGAAAAAGGAAATTTTTTATCCAACAATAAAAGGTTTGATGAAGCAATTGTTGAGTTAAACAAATCTTTAGAACATTCAGATCGAATTAAATCGAGAGAGTCAAATACGAATAAATATATAGAATTATTAGAATCACTTGTTGAAACAAATTTGGCTCTAGAGAATTATGAAGAAGCATTTTTGCATCAGAAAAATTTATTGGAAGTAAAACAAAAAATTATTGATGAAGAATCTGCCCTAAAAGGAATGCAATATGCTACCAACCAAATTTTAGAAAAAAATAAAAATGAAAAAATTCTTCTTCAACAAAAAAATGAGGTTCAGCAAAAATTACTTTGGGGAGCTGGAATTGCTGCATTTCTATTTTTAATTTTTGGAGCCGTCATTTGGAATCAATCAAAACAGCTTTCTAAAGAAAAGAAAAAATCAGAAGAGCTGTTGTTTAATATGCTTCCAGTTTCCATTGCTAATCGGATGCAAAAAGGTGAATTAACCATTGCAGATAAATATAAAGAAGCAACTGTCATTTTTATAGACATGGCAAATTTTACCAAAATTTCTTCCTCTCAACCTCCTGAAGAAATTCTACAATTATTAAATGTAGTTTTTTCAAAAATTGATCATTTGACTGAGAAATTCCATTTGGAAAAAATCAAAACGATTGGAGATTGTTATATGGCAGTTTCTGGCATTCCACAACCTTCGGAAAATCATTTGATCAATGCTATTGAGTTTTGTTTTGCTATTCTTAAAGAATTTGAAGGAATGGAATATCAAAATCAGCAAATTGATTTTAGAATAGGAGTGGAGACTGGTCCAGTTGTAGCAGGAGTAATTGGCGAAAAACGGTTCCTTTTTGATCTTTGGGGAGATACTGTAAATACTGCCAGTCGAATGGAAGCTCATGGTGTTTTAGGGAAAATCCAAACGACTAGGAATGTGTATAATAAAATGAAAAATAAGTATGATTTTCACTCACGAGGATTAGTGGATATTAAAGGGAAAGGGCAAATGGAGGTTTTTTTATTAGAAGAAAAAAAGAATTAGATCGTCGTTCTATTCCTCTTCTTCTAAAACATAAGCGACAGGCTCTGTCGCAAATGTTTTCTTTATTTCTTCAAAAGTTTCATTCAATGTAGTTTCCCAAGCAAATTGAATATCCTCCGACCATAGATAATCTGACTCTGCTAACAAAGCATAAAAAACTTCTCTAAATGGCTTATCATATTTTAAAAACAGAGTTGAGAGTTCTATAGATTGAAAGGCTTTCATCAAGTAACTTTTATTTGAGTCTGTTTCGATAATCAGACTGATACTATTGTGGATATTTTTTGAAAAAGAATTGATATCTAAATCGGGGAAAGAATCAAAATCTCTATCATTGATTTCTTTAATTAATTCAAATGTAATTTTGGGATTAAATGAACAAGCTCTCGAATAACTTTCTTGAGCAATAAAATTATTGACATTAGAAAAGCTCTCCATCCGTCTCAAATCAGTAATTATTTCAAACATGCTAGGATAGCGGTCGTCTCTATTTATGGCAAATAATTTTTTGACTAAATGTTTCATGTCGTCTGAACAATCTAATTTAGATAATTTCTCTTCTCGATAGGCGTCGTTTTTTTCAAATAGATTTCTGGCTTCAATTAAATCCACAATTGAATTCCCTTCAAATAATGGTTCTCCAGTAATTAGTAAATATGCTAAGACACCGATAGAAAATTGGTTAGATCGAGGATCAAAATGTTTGTAATCTTTTGAGTTCAATCTTTGAAAACTCATATATTTTAGATTGGAAACGATTTGATCATAATTAGTATCAGTCTTGGTTCTAAATAAAATAAAAGGAGCAAAAATTGGTTCGCCTTCTTTATCTATAAAAACTCTTGATGCTCTTAAGTCAGCATTAAAAACTTTTCGTTTATGTAAATAATATAAGGCTTCACATAATTTTAATAATATCCTTTTGGTTTCGCCCATAGGTCTTGAACCATTTTCCAAAATAATTTTATTCAAAGGAATACCATCGATGTATTCTAAAATGACATGTTTGGGAGAGGCATTTACTGCCGATCTTCCAAGGATCGAAACTAGATTTCTATGATTAAAATTTTTGACTCTATTGATTTCTTCAAAGACTTCCCCGTTGGAATTATGATTATCAATCTTCAAAGTTTTTATGGCCACGAAGTCATCATCAAATAATTCTTTAGCTCGGAAAGTCGTGGTCAATGATCCATCACTCAACATATCTAAAACTTCATAACTTCCAAGTAATGAATTTTGAAGTTTCTCTTTTAAAGTCTCTTCAACTCCAGAGGTATTTTTGTTTTCTTGGATTTCAGAATCAATCTTTAAAATTAGCTCCAACACTTGAGCGTTGAGTAAGTTGAATTCTTTGGTATATTCTTCACCACTTAATATACCTTTAGTGTTTTGATTTTTTTTATCATTAAACCTACTCTGCAGGGTTGTCCACAAAAAATAATTATCATTCATTACTTTGAGAAATTCTTCACCTTTTGTGAGTGCTTTTTGCAATTCGCCTTTTCTAATTAGTTTGATTAAATCTTCTTTCATTTTTAGTTTTTTGAGAGTATGGGAAGTAATTTTCTTTTGTAATTATTAGTCTGTATTGTAATGGAGTAATCCTATTAAATGTTTTTTACTATTATGTAATATATAATAAATATTAAATATAATAAATTTGAAATAATTCAAGACATTAATGATAGAGATCATATAGTTCAAAAAATAGAATATATCCTTTTTTTTAAATTATCTAATTACTTCAACCCCAAACATTTAAAATAATTTTAACTAAAAAACTATAAAATACGAGCCTCAATTGATAATTTGGTGCTTTTAAATTCGTTTAAGATTTTTACTTTTTGAGAAAGCTAGTTTTATTTTGATTTTTATATGAAACAAAACCTAGCCAACGAACTAAAAACTTATTTTCACAAACAGAAATAATTGACTAAAAAACCTGTCTTATGATTCAAAATCCAATTTTATTATTCTTTTTCCGTCAAGAAGCTGAAGACGACGGAGTTGCTTCTCAAAGCTTTTTTGATATCATCGTTCAAAGTGGAGCATTAGGTATTGCCATCTTTGCGATTATGTTGGTGCTTTCCTTCATTGGTTTATACATTTTTATTGAGCGGTATTTGTCTATCAAAAAAGCAGCTCAAGTTGATGAAGGTTTTATGAATAATATTCGAGCGAATGTTTCTTCAGGAAGTATTGCTGCAGCAAAAGCACTTTGTCAAAATACTGATTCTCCAGTTGCGAGAATGGTGGAAAAAGGTTTGCAAAGAATTGGAAAGCCTCTTCGAGATATTGATACAGCGATTGAAAATGTAGGTAACTTGGAGCTTTTCAAATTAGAGAAAAACTTATCGACACTTGCGACAATTGCGGGTGCTGCTCCAATGTTAGGTTTCTTCGGAACGGTAACAGGGATGATCTCAGCATTTTACGAAATGTCTACTGCGGAAAATGTAACACCAACAGTTTTGGCCGGTGGTATTTACCAAGCACTTTTGACTACAGCGGTAGGATTATTTATCGGAATCTTAGCATACTTAGGTTATAATATTTTGGTAGCTAATGTCGAGAAAGTAGTTTTCAAAATGGAACGTTCGACAGTTGAGTTTATGGATTTATTGCAGGAACCATCGTAAGCAATTAACTAATTAACCAATAGCGTTTATTCAAATGAAATCGTATGATGGGCCGTAAAACGTTTAACGTCAAACGAATAACGTCTAATAATTATGAAGAAAAGAAATAAAGTAAGTGCGGAATTTAGTATGTCGTCTTTGACCGACATCATATTTCTGTTGCTAATCTTCTTTATGCTTACTTCGACTTTGGTAAAATTAGATAATGTGGAGTTGCCTGAATCTGATTCACAAACTGTAGCTCCAACATCCATTGCCGTTACGATTCCTAAAAGTGGAAAAATGATGGTCAACAATAAACCAATGTCTTCACTTTCTAAAGTGAAAAGTGCTGTACGTACTTTGTACAATGAGCAAGAAGATAAAAAGAATGCGACCATTACTATCGTTGCCGAAACAGGAACTTCGTGGGATAAAGTAGAAGATGTAATGGGCATAGCTGCAAACTTAAGAATGCGAGCGATCCTCGCAACGCAGCCAAAGAAGAATTAACAGTTAACCATTAACCATTAACCATTAAAACAAATGGGTTTAAAGAAAAAAAGCAAAGTAAGTGCAGAATTTAGTATGTCGTCTTTGACGGATATTATTTTCTTATTGTTAATATTTTTTATGTTGACCTCTTCTGTTGTTACGCCAAATGCATTGAATTTAAAAATGCCAGGAAGCAGCTCTAGTTCGGTTACCGTTAGTGAAAAACCTGATGATGTAACCATCACACGAAAAGGGACTTTATTAGTCAATGGAAGAACAATTAAAAAAGGCGAATTAGATCGTAAGCTCAATGATATTCGAAGAAAAAAAAGCAAACGAGGCAAAGCTGTGAGCATGACCATTTCGCCTAAAAAAGGCGCACCAACTGAAGCAGTAGTATTGGTAATGGATGCAATGCGAAGATTAGGAATAAATGGTATATTAGCAATGGAGGAAGATTAGATAATAGCGATTAACCACAGAGTGAGATTCACTATTAACTATTATCTTAATATGATTGGTGTAGATTTTGATATTTTTTTAAGAAAATTTTAATAGTTTTTTAAGGAAAGAAATCCACCAAAAGTCATCTAAAGTTAATCTTACTAGAAAAAGAAATTTAAAAAAATCAGAAAACGTTTTAATTAGTAAATCTGGTTTTTTCAATAAAAACTGTTTGTGGAAAATTCTTTGTCAAGTTAAAATTGTAATTAAAAACGATTAACGTAAGTGTTAATTTCAATTTTCACTTGACTTAAAAAAAAGAATTTTCTGTAAACCATTAAAAAGTTTATTATGGATCAATTACTTAGTCCAGCAGAAGAAAAATTTAAAAATGTAGGGAAGATTGTAAGTACAGTTATTCACATAATAATAGTTGTTCTGTTATTCCTCAACATATTTACATACCCAGACCCACCTCCCGGTCAAGAAGGAGTTTTGGTTAGTCTTGGACAGCCAGAAGTGGGAATGAATGATGCTCCAGCAGATGCAGCAGCAGAACCTGAAACAGCGGAGGAAGTAGCCGATGAACCAATCGAAGAGACAGTTACAGAACCTGTTGAGGAAGAAGTAGAGGAAGAGCCAGAACCAGTAGTAGAAGAGCCAAAAGTAGAACCTAAAAAAGAGGATACGAAAGCTGCAGATGATAAAAAAATAAAAGAAGATAAGGCTTCGAAAGAACGTGCGCTTCAACGTGAAAAAGAGAAAAAGAAAAGAGAGGAAGCTGCAAAAGAAGCTAAAAAGAAAGCTGATGCTGAAGCAAGAGCAAAAAAAGAAGCTGCTCGAAAAGCTAAATTAGCGGAAGAAGCTCGTAAAAAAGCTGCTCGTGAAAAAGCAGCCAGAGAAGCAGCCGAAGCTAAGCGTCGTGCTGATGCAAAGAAGAAGGCAGAAGGTATGTTTAATACTGGTGGAAGTGGTTCTGGAACAGGAAGCGGCGGAAGTACCGGTAATCAAGGACAAACAGATGGCGATCCAAGTGGAACAGCATTAGATGGACTGGGAGTAGGTTCCGTTGGTGGAAACCTGAGAGGACGAGGAGGAAAAGGACCGAGTTTTGATCCTGCAGCACAGGTGTCTGGAAAGGTTACGATTAAAGTTTGTGTAGATGGAAGCGGCCGAGTAAAATCAGCGAAAAGAACACTTTCTAACACTACAATTACAAATTCTACCGTACTTCGTCAAGCTGAAAAAGCTGCCTTAAAGTGGAGATTTAAAGCTGGAGATGAAGCTTGTGGGACAGTAACTTACGTGATTAAATTTAAGTAAATTATAACCTTAATAATCAGAAATACTTCTGATTTAAACTGAGTATCAATTTAATTGGTACTCAGTTTTTTTTTTGGAAAAAATATAAAGAGGGACAACTAATTTCCTTGATTGGAGTAAATATTATAAGTAATGAAATTATTAGAAATTTAATTTCGTTTAAAATTTAACCTCAATAAAAAGCTAATAATATGAAAAATCTAATCAGCTCAGCAGAATTAAAAAATCGGAATCTTGGAAAGATAACAAGTACTGTTGTACACATTATTTTGGTAGTACTTTTATTTTTAAATTTTTTCACTTACCCAGATCCACCTCCTGGTCAAGAAGGATTTGCAGTTTTGGGTGCAGTAGAGGTTGCTTCGTCAAATGAACAAGAGAGTAACGAAACTGATTCTGAAAAAGAAATTGAAAAAGTAGTTCCTAAAGAAATCAAACCAATTGTCAAACCTGAGAAACCTACAAAAAAAACGGTTGAACGAGTGGTCAAGAAGGATCCAACTTCAGATGAAATTGCCCTCGCTAAGAAAAGGAAAGAACAGTTATTAGAGGAAGCTAGAATCCAAGCTGAAAAAGATAGAATTGCAGAACAGAATGAGGCAATCAATAAAAACAAACAATTATTTGATAATTCTAAAAATGTTAATCCGGGAGAGTCTGATACAGACGAAGAAAATCCAGATTCAGACAATTTAGAAAAATTAGGAGATGGGATGTCTCTCGGCGGTGGTTTGGGTGATCGAGGTGTGATTAATTCAGCAACCTTTGATCCTGCGGAGCAAGTAAAAGGTAAGGTTACCATTGACGTTTGTGTAGATGCCAATGGAAATGTGTTGACCGCAGAACAAACCTTAAAAAATACTTCGATTACCAGTCAGGCAGTAATTGAACAAGCGGTTAAGGTTGCTAAAAAATGGAAATTTGAAAAAGGAAACAAGGCTTGTGGAACGATTACCTATATTATCAAATTGAAATAAAATTTAATTAAAAATAAAACTAAAGGGTGAGCAATTATTTGTTCACCCTTTTTTATTTTTGGGCGATGAAAAAAGAAAATATTTATACTCGATTTAATTCGACCTTAAATTATATGTACACCCAGTTGCCTATGTTTCAGCGCGTGGGAAGTCAAGCGATGAAAAAAGACTTGACAAATATTAAATTACTGTGTGAGCATTTGGGAAATCCTTTTGAAGAATATCCTTGTATTCATATTGCAGGGACGAATGGGAAGGGATCGACAGCCCATTTAATAAGTGCCATTTTGCAAGAGCATGGATATAAAGTTGGATTATACACTTCACCTCATTATCGAGATTTTCGAGAACGAATCAAGATAAATGGGAAATATATTTCTAGAAAACATGTGGTTGATTTTGTGGAAAATAACAAAACAGTTTTTGAAAAAATAAGACCTTCTTTTTTTGAGATTACTGTTGCTTTAGCTTTTGATTTTTTTGCAAAAGAAAAAGTAGATATTGCGGTAATCGAAACAGGGTTAGGAGGGCGATTAGATTCGACAAATATCATCACTCCAATTTTAAGTGTAATTACAAATATTAGTTTTGATCATCAACAATTTTTAGGAAATACTTTGAAAAAAATTGCTGGCGAAAAAGCTGGAATCATCAAAAAGAATATTCCAGTTGTGATTGGTGAAACTCAAGAAGAGACCATTTCAGTTTTTGAGAAAAAAGCAAAAACCAAAAAATCTGAAATCACTTTTGCAGATCAAATTTATCGAGTAGTCAAAAAGTCGGAGAACTTGACACATACTAAATTTGATGTTTTTAAAAATGAGAAAGCATATTTTTCCAATCAAAAAATAAACCTTCACGGAGGTTTTCAAGCTAAAAATATTGCAACTGCACTTCAAGCGATTGATTCCCTTTCCAATAATTTTGAATTTCAAAAGTCAAAAATTAAATCCGCTTTTTCTAATCTAAAATCTTTGACAAATTTTAAAGGACGTTGGCAAGTTTTACAAAAAGATCCAATTGTACTTTGCGATAGTGCACATAACGAAGCAGGATTGAGTTTGGCCATGAATCAGATTAAGTCATTGAAAGTCAAAGAGTTACATTTTGTTTTAGGAATGGTGAATGATAAATCAATTGAGAAAATGTTGAACTTTTTTCCAAAAGATGCAAGTTTTTATTTTTGTAAACCGAATATTCCAAGAGGATTGGATGTAGAAGTTTTAGCTCAAAAAGCAGCTGAACTTGGTTTAAAAGGACGAGCATATTCTTCCGTGAAAAATGCTTTACGAGCCGCAAAAAAGAAAGCAGGAAAAAAAGATTTAGTTTATGTCGGAGGAAGTACCTTTGTGGTTGCAGAGGTGATTCGTTGATTTTTCATTAAAACAAATTCATGAAAATTTTTAGCTCGAATGCTGTTTTTTGGTTATTGCTTGCCGTCACTTTTGAGATTGGTTTGCAAACTTGGTGGAACAAGCAATGGGGTGATTATGCGAGTCCAACCATTATGTTTTTGGCAGGACTGGCAACATGTTGGTTCGCATATCGATTAATTGCTTTTGAAAAAGAACCAATATTAAAAGAAAAAAATACTGAAAATAACATTCGTAAAAATATTAGGGCTAGCGTTATTATTTCTGTTTTTTTGATTGGAATGTTTTGGATAGGGTGGGAGTATCATCAAATTCAATTAGAATTTCCAAGCCAAGGAGATGGAACGAAATCAGATGTGATTCCTTCTTTAAAACTTTATGTCCAAAGATTTTTGTCAGGTGAGTATCCGTATCAACCATTGGTCTTTGATGGATGGACGGTGATGCCTACTTATTTTCCAATGATGTGGTTGCCTTATTGTTTTTCGGAAATTCTTGAAATAGATTATCGCTGGACAGCTTATTTAGTTTTTTTAATTCCGCTTTTTATTTTTCAATGGCAGTTGAGAAAACAAGATATTTCTCTTTTTGAACTTGGATTAAAAGTAGCACTTCCATTTATATTTCTTTATTTGTATGTAGAACATTTTCCAGATGTGTTAGGGTATGGAGTGGAATTGATGCCAATTGGTTTGTACTTATTTTTAGTTTTATCCTTAAAATGGAATCGTCCATATTGGATTGCTTTACCGATTGTTTTGGTTTTGATGTCGAGATATGCGTTTACATTTTGGTTGCCAGTTTATTTATTGACGATTTGGATAGAGCGAGGATTTAAGGACATTGTTAAAGTTTCACTTTGGGCACTTGGAGGAGTTTTAGCTATTTATGTCATTCCATTTTTATCAAAAGATTGGGATGTGTTTTTTGAAGGTTTAGCTTATTATGGAAAAACTGCAGAGACAGCTTGGCAACTAAACCGAGAGGATGGGCGACCTTTGATTTTAATTAGTGGATTGAGTCATGCGATTTATTTTTACGATTTTATCGAAGGTGATTTATTGTATCGATTAAAAATCAATCGTTTGTTTCATTTAGGAATGTGTCTAATTAGTGCGATTGGTATTTTTTATTTTTATTGGAAAAACAGAAATCAGGGATTAAATATTTCTATTTATTTGTTGATTGGATTAAAATTTTATTTAGTTGTTTTCTATAGTTTTTTCTATGTTCCCTTTTCGTATTTATTTATGTTGCCTATGTTTTTGACTATTCCTATACTTTATCAAATTCCATTCTTTTCCCAAAAAAAATAAATTCTCTACCAGACAAAATGTGAGTCATCCCGAATTTTGATTATTCAAAAAATCGGGATGACTCTTATTTTACTCTACATTATGAAACTAATTCTGTTTACTTAGGACAGAAAAAGAAGTGATTTCCACAAGTTTTCATAAAATGAATATCACAACCATTAGCAGCTTTTATTTTAAAAGCATCAAGATCTTTACCACTAGTATTCAGTTTTGCATAGTTGGTTCGATGTTTTTTACCTTGACCCATATTTCCAATTGTACCTTTTGGAATTCTGGCATTGCTAAAAAGTCCAGCATTTGCTTCTGCAAATCCATTTGGATAACCCATTGCTTTGAAAAGGTCATCTAAGAATCTTTTGTCACGATTGTTAGTAGCATGAGCATCTTTTAATTTATTATAAAATCCAGCTGGATCGAGACTATGAGAATTCCCAAATTCAGGATTTCTACCTAGTCGAGTCAAAACTTTAGGTGTTTGATTCGTAGGAATATTAAATACAATATTGCTTGATCCAGTACAGTTACAAGAAACAGGCTCAGGAACTGGAGCAGGGGCTGGCTCTGGAGTTGGATTTACTTTCTTTCCAAGCGTATCAACTTTTTTAAGTGTATCAACTGGAACAGGTACAGGAGTTGGGTCAACATTAACTGGTGAAGTAGGAGTTGGTTTGTTTCCACAACCATCACATCCTTTCCAAAAAAGAAATGCAAGAAGAAGAAGGAGTAAAAGCAATAACCATTTCCAGTTAAATCCGCCTGCTCCACTTTCAGCCGCTGCTGCTGCTACAACTGGAGGAGGTACTGCTGCTGCTACTACTGCTTTTTCAACTACAGGAGGAACAGGTGTGATAATTTCTTCCTCCACAACAATAGGAGGAACAACTTCTGGTACTAAAGCTGCTGCTGCCGCCGCCGCTGCAGCAGTTGTTACTGCACCTGCAATAATGGGAACTGCAAGAGGATCAGATTCAGTCTCCAAACAACTACGTCCAACTTCACGACCTGATTCATCTTTTAAGATGTGCATAGAGTATTCACCTCTAGTGACAGTTTCATACATCTCGGAATTTTCTAAATTCTTTAATGCGCCAGATAATTCACTATCTCTTTCTTTTGCGGTTCTAAATCCTTCACTACGTAATCGAACAGTTTTATCAGACTTGTAAATGACGAAATAATATTGACCGTCGGAATGTTTGAAGAATCCAACTTTGTTTTTCTTATCACTTATCTTATGATTTTCATATTCTTTACATGGTAAGTAATCATCCTCTTTGTCTGGTTCAACATCAATCACAGGTTTTGGATCAACATCAATTGCTGAAATCGCTGAAATTGCTGCTGCAGAAACTGCTGTTGCTTCGATTACGGAAGGTATAACAGCTGCTTTTTCTGCAATTGTTTCCAAGCAAGAACGTCCAACCTCTCTTCCTTCAGCATCGCTTAAAATATGGATTTTATATTTACCATTCGAAAGTGTTTTATACATTTCAGGCTTATCCAAATTCTTTAGCACTTCTGATAGTTCGACATCTCTAGTTTTTGCATCTTGAAACCCTTCACTTCTTAGCCTAACACTTCCGTCTTCTTTATAAATTACAAAGTAGAATTGCCCATTTTCATGTTTGAAAAAAGCAACATTATTAACTTTATCATTTACCTCGTGGCCTTCGTATTCTTTGCAAGCTAAATAATCATCTTCTTTTTCTTTTGGAGCGTCTGGATCAATATCTGCAACTACAGCTGCGGCTATAGCAGTAGCAGTTACCGCTTCGGCAATTGGAGGTGCAATTTTTTCCTCTTCTGTTTCCAAACAACTACGTCCAACTTCACGACCAGTTTTATCTCTCAATATATACATAGAGTACTTCCCCCGAGTGACTGAATCGTACATGTCTTCATTATCCAAGTTTTTCAAAACCCCAGACAATTCCTGATCACGATCTTTTGCAGTTTCGAATCCTTCGCTACGCAATCGAACAGTTCCATCCACCTTATAAATGACGAAATAAAACTGTCCATTTTCATGTTTGAAAAAAGCAACATTGTTCTCTTTGTCATTTATCTCATGTCCTTCATATTCTTTACATGGCAAATAATCATCTTCGACTTCAACTTTATTTTCAGAAGAGGCTTCAATGGTTTTCTCTATCATATCATCACCAGTCCGAATTGAAGCTGCTAAGTTAGTAGCTGTTACTCCTGCGAGACCGCCAGCCAATAACCAGCTAACTCCACCATCTCGTTCTTCCGCAGAAGAGTACCATTTGCTTCGAGCAATTTCTTGATGATTACCAGCTCTAATAGTGTAATAATATCTGCCACTTGAAGTTTCATGATTTTTATATCTTTTATCAATTGACCAGTTTTTTTCAACAGAAGCAATTCCATTTTCACGGGCAGCCTCAGTTTTATAACCTTCGCTAATTAAGATCGGCTCACCATCAACTTTATAACTGAAGTAATATTCATGATGTTTTTCTGAATAAAATCTGTCCCAACCATTTTGAACATCTGTTCCCGAAGCTTTATAGAATCCAAATGTCCTGTAATCATCCATATCTCTTCCAGAAGATTTTGGAGCTGCTTTTACTACTTCTGGTTCCACCATTGCACCTCCTCCATTTATGATAATAGCGATTGCTCGTTTCATTTCCTCCTCCGTATCGAAGTTACAACTGCGAGCAATCTCTTGGTGATTGCCAGCTTTTAGCGTAAAAAAGAATTTTCCATCATCGGTGTTATGATGAGTATATCTTTTTTCAATTTTTCCATTTTTCTCAACAGATGCAATTCCATTATCACGACCTGCTTCTGCGGTGTATCCTTGACTTTTTAGAATGACTCTTCCGTCATCAGTTATATATGAAAAATAATGAAATCCATGATCTCCTTTTTGGAATCGATCAAAACCATTAGTTACTCCTGTTCCGGATTCTTGATAAAAATCATGGTCCATATAATCATCTAATTCTTTTCCATCACCTCCGCTCATCGCATTAACCATATCAGACTCAACCATAGAACCACCACCATTCATTAAAATGGCGATTGCTTTATTCATCTCTTCCTCTGTATCAAAATTTGCACTTCGAGCAATCTCTTGATGATTTCCAGCTTTCAATGTGAAATAAAATTTCTCATCATCATTATGAGTGGAATATCTTTTCTCATTAAGAGCATTTTTTTCAACAGAAGCAATCCCATTATCTCGTCCTGCCTCAGCTGTATATCCTTGACTTAGTAACAATACTTTTCCATCATCAGATTTGAAAGAGAAGTAATAATAATTATTGTCTCCTTTTTGGAATCGATCAAATCCACTTTCTGTTTCTGTTCCAGAGTTTTCATAAAACGTCAATTCATGATAATCGTCTTGTTCTTTTCCACTATCGCTTCCGCTGTCTTCGCTATTTGGAATAGGGGAGGACGACAGATTTTGAACATTAGGTACACTCGGATCGCCTTTACGAGCCGAAGTTGCATACGCGATGATTTCTGCAATAACTGATTCTCTTTTTTCTTCAGAATCAAACATTAAGCTAGTTGCAATGATTTGATGATTGGCAGCTTTTACATTAAAGTAAAATTTCCCATCTGAAGATGTCAGTCGTTCATAACGTTCGGGGATAGGAGCATTCTTTTTTAATGATTTTATTCCGTTGTCTCTCCCTGCTTTAGCTTCGTATGCCTCGCTTCTTAAAACTTGTTCTTCTTTGGCATCGAAAACTCTAAAGTAGTATTGCTTTTTTTTCTCGTTTCGAAATGATCTAATTCTCATGATGTTGTGTTTGGTGTTTTAAAATATAAAATAAGAGTTGTCTTTTTTGTACTTATGCCAAATATAATGAAATGTTAGGCAAAATTAACCAAATTTAAAGGGAAAAAGCACGGCTTGGTTTGGTTAAGAATCCTATTCTATAATCAATAAAAATTAGGTTGATAATGGGTGGGAATAGGTAATAGTTTGATGACGAAATTTTAAAAAATAGAATACCAATTTTTAAATTATTAGCGTGTACATTTGGACTTGTTAGATTTGTTTTTTATTATTGAGAAGGATATTAATTCTAAATTAATATATTCTATTCACTAATTCTCACATGTACCTTTAATTTAGCCAACCACGCCTAAAGCAATATTTATTGCTCAGATAATCTATCAAATTTTTTAATTGAAAACTTTAACTTGATTTGTTAAAAGGTAAAAACAACTTGTATCCTAATGCGATAGTTGATTTTAACTTGAAAATTTTAGATTCCAATTCCTTTTTTAATGATTTTTTTCAAAGTAAAAAAGATTGGGACAAACTATCTGTTAAAATTACCGATCTAATTGAATTCGACAATTTGAATGAATTCAAAGAGTCTCTTAATTCCATTCAGGCATTAGGAGATTCTAATTCTATTTTTAATGGAAAAGTTAAAATTGGAGAGCAATCTGAGTTAATAAAAGTTACAGTTAATCATATTCAGAATGAAGATCAAAAATGGTCTAATAAAGCAGTTGAAATAACTTGCCAAAGAATAGAGAATTTTCCATTCCCTCCGAATTTCCCAAAAATCCTATTTGAAAATTCACCTATCAGAATGTTTATTGTTGATCGTAATTATGATCTTACATTTTTTAATAATTCTGCCATTCCATTGCTTGAATTTATTTTAGAGAGAACACCTATTCCTGGAAATTCATTTTTATTAGTAGAACAAGATTCGGAAGAATGGAAAAACTATTTTGACATAGTTTTTTCTGACGAAACAATGGTTTTGGAAAAAAATTATCAAAAAGATGAAATAGAATATTATGATATGCTCACCTTGTCGCCTTTAAAAAGTGAATCTGGTTCTATTGATGGTTGCATAGTTTATGCGAATGATATTTTAAATTTGAAAAAAGTTGAAATTCAACATTACCAAAACCACAAAAAATATCAACACATATTTGATCATAATATTTTAGGAATTTGTGTTTTAGATGAAAATAACATATTGATGCAAGCTAATGATTCTTTTTGTCGATTGGCAGGCATCGAAAATAATAATTTCGATGAGATAAGGGCAACTGATTTTTTTCATGGGGAAGATTATGATTTATTAATATCCAAGCTGAAGCAGTTCTATAAAAAAGAAATATCTAACTATACTTGCGAACTTAAATTAAAAAACAACCGTCAAGAAGTTAAATATATTCAGGTAGGAATGAATGGTCTATATGAAAAGGATAAGTATTCAGGCTGTTTGTTTTCCGTTTTAAATATCTCATCTCAAAGAGAATTTCAAATAAATGAACAGGAGTTAAAAGAATTAAAAACAAAAGAAAATCTCAATTTAGAGTATCAAAGATTATTACAAAAAGAAATAGACTCTAGAATCAGAGAATTAGCTAGTAATCAAATGTTGATAGCTCAAAAGAATAATTTGATCAAAGATGTATGTAAGAAACTTGAAAGATTAGCACAAAAATCAGATCTAAAAATCCGGTCTGAAATTAGGAAAATTATTTCTTCTATAAATCATCAAAATATTTTTGCTGATGACTGGGAAAACTTAAAAATTCACTTTGTCAAAATGCATCCTAGCTTTTTTGATACCATAACTGCCCGATCTCCTAAAATTACTCAGAATGAGTTACGACATTGTGCCTATGTCAGACTAGGTTTCTCGGCTAAGGAAACTTCTGATTTGCTAGGTACTTTACCTCGATCAATTGAGCAAGCAAGATTTAGGATTAAGAAAAAATTGGAATTGCCTCACGACCAAAAGTTGATAGATTATTTACGAAGTATTTAAATACTGGAAAACGAATTTATAAATCCTTCCAACTTACCACTAACCTATCTTTGTATTTTTCTAAAAAATGGATGATCCGTTTTGCCTCTTGTATCGAAATACTTTCGTCTGTTGGAAGGTTTAAAATATGATAACCAATCTTTTCCGCTATCGGAAAACTCCCCTTGTGATAATCCCATCGTTCTAAATTTTCTCGAATTGGATGTATAGGACTGTTTAACCAATCACCTAAAGGTATTTGGTTTTGTTGAGCTAATTTTAAAAATGTTGGTTGGTCTTTTACTAAAAAAGCATATTTGATATAAGTATGAGTGGCATAGTCAGGAAGGTGGACGGGGTGGATATTTAGCTTTGTAAAAGCATTGTTATAAAGTGATGCAATCTCTTTTCGATGTTCTATATTTTTTTCAAAGAGTTGAAGAGCCTCGAGTCCTTTTTTTGCTTGGATATTGGCACCTGATTTTAAATAGTTCTTAGGCATAGTTGCATCGTCTAATTCACCTGCATCCGAACTTCCAGAAATTAATCCCCATTGGCTAGCCCATCGATAAAATTTTAAAGCAGCCCAATAAATAGATGGACGTAAAATATTTTTTCGAATAAAAATTTGCAACCCTAACATCGATTCATCTTTGAAAGAAGGCTTCTCTAAGGAGAGCTGAATAGTTTGAATTTTTTCAGCTAATGCTAAATCATTGCAAACCACGATACCTCCAATTCCAGTTGAAAATGGTTTGTTCCATTGACTTGAAAAGAAAGCAGCCGTAGCAGAGGTACCGTTTTTTCTGCCCTTGTAATATCCTCCAAATCCATGTGCACAATCTTCAATAACCTTGATTCCATATTTTTTGGCAATGGTTAAAATAGGATCTAGATCTGAACTTAAACCGAATGTGTTCTGTGCTAAAATAACTTTAGTTTTGGGAGTAATTTTTTCTTCTAATTTTTCAACATCAATATTATATGTTAATGGATCGATAGCGGTGTAAATTGGTTGGGCTCCCAAATATTTTATCGCACTAGGAACTACTACACAAGTAAATGCTGGCAAAATCACTTCATCTCCAGACTGAATATCCATTGCTTTTAGGATACAATATAATCCTACTCGACCTCTCCAGTAAAGGGATATTTGAGTCGAATCAACCTCCAAAAATTCAGCTATGGCTTTTTTATATTTTTTTTGAATCAAAAGAAAATTATATTTACAGAGGTTTTATAGGTGTTTTTTATGGTTAACTATGCTTTTTAGTTAAAAATGTGAACACAAATCCTCTTAATTAATGAAAATGCTTTTGCGAAAAAAACATCTTTTTGGCCTTCCAATATTTTGCTCCATCGTTCTTTCTATTTTCTTAGGAAGTTGCAAAGATGGTGAAAATATTGAATTACAGACAGATGTTTTAGCTGAAAAAGTAGGAGTAATTCATCCAACCTCAAACGGAAAAGTTAAACAGGAATTATTCGATTCAATTTTTACTAGAATATCTTTGGATTCATTTGATATTTTGCCTCAAATCAATCAAGAATTGGCTGAAGGATTAAAAAAACAACTAAAATTATTGAAATTCCAAAGAAGATTAAAGAAGGAATATTCTGGGATGAAAATCACTAAAGACCAGTTAAGCGAAACGATAAAAATTTTATTATCTACTCAATTTAGTAATTCCTTTGGAATGCAACATGGTCTCGAAGCACACCAAATTTGGGGTCAAGACCAAAGAGGAAATGTGAAATACACAGGTTATTTTACTCCTGTTTTGAAGGTAAGAGATAAACCCAATTCATTTTACAAATATCCATTATATCAATACCCTAAAGAATGGAAAGGCCGATTGCCATCTCGTAAAGAAATTGAAGGAGATGGAGCCTTGGACAGTTTTAATTTAGAAATAGCCTATGCTAGAAGTAAATTAGATATTTATTTTATGCAAGTTCAAGGGTCAGGTTATATTGAATACCCTAATGGAAAAAGGAAATTATTGGCTCATGAGGGAACTAATAAACATCCTTATCGAAGCATTGGAAAATATATGATCAAAAATGGATTCGCTACTCCTGAACGTGTTTCTCTTAAAAGTATAAAAAGTTATTTCAAAAAAAATCCAGATCTCGTTGATTCAATTTTATTCCAAAACCCTTCCTATGTTTTTTTTCGACCCGTGACTACTCAACCTCGGGGTGCAGGGCATGTAGCACTTACTCCTGATTACTCCATTGCAATCGATAGAAGTGTATTGCCTCTTGGAAGTTGTTTTTTAGCAACTGTTCCGATTATTGATGAAAATAGAAACTTTTCTCATCATGAATTTAGAATTTTATTAGCTCAAGATATTGGGGGAGCGATTAAGGGAGAAGGCCGTGTTGACTTGTATCAAGGTATTGGTTTAGAAGCTCAATGGGATGCAAGTAATTTGCATCATTATGGTAACCTTTGGCTGCTACTTCCCAAAGATTCGACTGTTCAGATTAAAAATGAAGATATTCAATAAAAAACATATTAATTAATTTTTTATTTAAAAAAAGGTTTATATATTTGTTCATTCTTCGGTTAAAAAAAAAGAAATAGTGATTTAAAAAGACAACTATTTTTTTCTCGCACTACATTTTATTTAATACACACTACATTTTATTGCATATATTATAAATAACTGATTTTTAGTTAATTATAAATATTAATTTTTGAACTTTAACATTGTATGGTGTAATTTTTGTATATAAAAATTATATCAGAGGAAATATTTTTTATACTTGCTGTGTATATAAATGAATTCCAAATTTGATCAATACAAGTTAATTTGAAATTAATTTCGTGCCTTTAATTCAACCCGTATTGAACCAATTGATAAGTATTAAAGTCTATATAGAAATCAATTGGTTGAATTTCTAAAAAGCCAAAGTAAAACTTCGAATTAACCTAAACTTTGTTCAAATAAATATTTTTCATTTTTGGAAGGATGAATTTATTTATTACCTAAAACCCGTTTTCCCATGAGTAAAATTTACAACTTAAAACAAGAAACACACCCTAATTCTGATCAAACAATTGAACAACTCTCTGAACTAAAAATGACACACAAACACAATCGTCGTAAAAATGAAATTCTTAATGGATTCGTATTTATGATTGGATTGGTTGGTTTCGTTGTCGTATTTATGATGCCTCGGGATGGTGTTTACAGTAATGCTAATCTTGAAAATTCTTTTTCAAATTCAAGTCCATTAGCTTCTAGTTCTTTTATATCAAATCAAATTATTGATGAAGAAGATGAAGTGATAGAAATATCAACTGAAATTCCAGTTAAAATTTCTGGATTTTATGAAGCAGCTGAAGTATTAGAATTTGAACTTGAGAGCTATCAACCAAATAGTGAAGTCGTTTACACGATTTATTTTGGTAATGGAGACTCACGAGTAATTTCGGACAAGATTACCTTTTATGAGTATCCTAAAGCTGGAAATTTTGTAGTTAATGTTACTGCAAGTTATCAAAAGGATACCAAACAAATCTTTACTGAAAATATTTCAATTGACGAAGCAATTCTGGTTAACAGCGAAGCTTTCGTTGAGAGAAATTAGTTTGAATCAGACGAAAATAAAAGGGTTCAGAATCATTAGATTCTGAACCCTTTTTTGTTTTTAGGTTATAAAGATTTTGGTATCAGCGACTAGCTTCCAGCCAGCCTTTAATCTTTCTCTAAGTTATTATAAAACCAGAGGCTGACAGAAAGCCAGTCGCTGGCATTCTTAAGAATTGATACTTACTTCTACTGTTCAATCAATTCATCTTTTAGTTTTAAACTACATCCAGCCAAAATATTATGTAATCTTTTCACTTCAGTTGCAGAGTAATTTTTTACTTCAATTGAGCTTCCACCAAACTCTGCCTTCTTCTGATAAGCAACAAAACCTTGTTGACATTTTTCTAAAATTACATTTTCGATAAACACTTTTGACAAATCCTTAGAGGCAATTGCAATATTTGAATTTGAGATTTTTGCTTCTAATATTGTAGCTTGAGATTGTTCTCCTACACTAATTCCTTTGTCACCACAATTATCCATTTCACATTCGACTACATAAACATTACTTCCTGATACATCTAATCCATCGTTCGTTGTATTTAGAAAATAAGATTGGTTTATTGAACCATTACAAAAATCTAGATCCAAGCCATCTGAAGGGGTTTGGCTAAATACACTTCGGTTGATTTCAAAATTGCTACGAATTAAATTTAATCCATCCTCGCAATGGTTTTTGAGAAAAATACAATCATTAATAGTCACTTCAGATTCATAAAAAGTAACTGCGCCAGTCAGGTTCCAATTTTCTTTTCGATGAGTATTTAAATTTTCAAAAATGACAAATTTTAAGGTTGAGTTTCCTTCAGCTTGCAAGATGGTAAAGCCATTAGCTGATTGGTCACTTGAAGTAATTTTGATTGGATTATCTTTATTGCCAGTCATATGGATAGGGGAGTAAGAAAGGAATTTAGCATTTTTAATTAAATCAATTTCTGTTCCTTCAGAAAAATAGACAACATAGTTTTTAGGAATAACGATATCTTTTTCAACCGTAAAATTTCCAGAATGGAAGACTACTTTTTGGTCCGTAACTGTGTATAAATTATTACTTGAAATAGATTTATTCTGCAAGGTGTTTGGAGGTGTTAAACTCGCTTTTGGAAATTCCCATTTTTTTATTTCAGAATGAAAGATCTCATCATAACCTAGAACCTTGTAAAAAACATATTTAGGGTTATCTGCAACTGTAATAGGCTGGTATTCAATTTGGTATCGAATTATATTAGTGCTATTTGGCGCTTCTTTTTTTCTTTTTTTAGATTGATCTTTATAAAAAGGAGAAGTGATATATGCGGGCAAAATTATGGGAGAGTCAAGATAATTATCCACTTTTTCGTTTTGAAAACCGCTGCCAATAACTTCAATCGGTAGACTATGAATGTTACCTAGTTGAACAATGTTTTTGCCATCTGATTTTTTTTGTAAATAGGCTTTTAAAGTCAAATTATTGAAAGGAAAAATATTGGATTGAATTCCTGAAATTCGCTTTGAAATTAAATCTTTGCTGAAGGTATAATTTTGAAATTCCTTTTTAATAAAATCAGAACGAGAGGAAATTCCATTTTCCATTTCATTTAAAAATTGATTCAAATAATCAGCTTTTGAAAAAGAAAATAAATTGTAAATGTATTGTTGTAAAAAAACAGTATCTGAAAAAAAGTATTGAATAGGTTCTTGATCTTCTTTGAAATGTTTACTCAATGCTCCTTCACTCATCAACAAATATGGATAATGATAAGTAGGGAATCCATCAAAGGCAACCGGTTCTAATTTCTTTAAAACAGGATTAAAATAGAATCGCATATTATGCCAAGCCACGCTATGTTGTGCTTGCATCAAATCAACAATCGCAAAATATTTGGCCATTTTATCAGTTTCGAAAATTTCTGAAACAGGTTTTTTTTGCTCTAAAAAGTCAATCAGTAAATTTTGAGCAGTTTCAAATTGTTGTTTCAAAACGGGGTTTTTCAAGATTTGATTTTCTTTAAAACCTCGAACTTCTGAACTTGAATAATGAGCAGAATTATTGACATGAGCAATGGGATTTCCTTCCAAGTCTCCTAAACGTTTTTTTACATCTGCCCAAAATCCTTCCTCTGAAAATCTAACGATAACACCTTCGCGGCGAGAATTTGATTCTGGTAGTTGTTTTTCAAAATGTTCTTCGTAGGCGTAGACACCTAAAGATTTTCCATTTAATTTTAGCTCGACAAAATCATATCTGGGAGTGAGTACATCCTCTTTTTTCCACCATTGATGTAAAATCCATTCGTTGAGAAATTCCCGAGTTTCAGGTGATTGCAAAGAGAAAGTTTTCATTCGATTCCAGGCGAAAGGATCTTTCACTTTTACTCGAAAGGACCATTTATTCTTTTTCAAATGATCGAGCCAATCACCTTTTAGGCGCAATTCTACCTCCATCGTTTCAGCAATTTCAGACGAATTTAAAGTCCCATTGACCCAATCATTATCGGTACTTTCGAGGACACCTATTTGTAAGGCTTCTTTACGTTTTTGCTGAAGTTTCTGAAATCCTTTTTCAGAGATATTTAGTTCAATTATTTCAGGTTGGAAATTGGTAGAAATATTGTTTTCTGTTTCGATAATTTTTAGCTCATCAAAATAAGAAATACCTTTTCCATCAGATCGAACATAAATTTTAAATTCCTCTATTTCTTTTTGAAATGGAATTGTGAATTTTTTTTCTAATAATTCCCACCCATCTTTTTCTTTGATAGGTTCAAAAACTTCAAAGTTGATGTTTTGGTTTTTATCCATGATGACCAATGCACTTTTACCAGCATGGTTTTCCATTTTTCTCCAAACACTTGCTAGGTAAGTTTTACCTACTTGGAAATCTACGAAGTCAATTCCAAAACCATATTGGAAGCCTTCTCCAGTATTTATTTTTGATGAGAAATTCCCCTCAAAAGCTGCTTCATCACTTTGTGTTTTTGCATTGAAGAATCGATCACCATGTGAAATGAAATTATTACCACGAACTAATTCTGCATCACAATAAATGATACCTTCTGTTTTCCAAGAATTCAAAGTTGGCAGTACATACCATAGGCCAAAAAGACCGCCAATGCTACATAACAAGATAATTGCGGTTCTAAGAAAAGAAGATTTTGGAGTGTCGCCTTTGACAATCATACAATCAAATCAGGTTGGTCAATGATGGAAAGTTTAGTGCTAGGTGAAAGGGCTGAAAGGTTATTTTTAAGTTGATCTAATTGGTCAATTGATTCAGCTTTGCAAACGTAAGATAAATCTAATCCTTGTTCGATCATGTCCATTCTTTTTAACTCAACGTATGGTAAAATATCAGTAAGAACTTTTGTTATTTTTTTCAAATCATTTTCATCCGTTTGGATATTGAGATACATTTTGTTCTCATTTTTAAACGCTATTTTGTTAGTCACTATTTTATTGAGTAATAACAGACTAATAATTACTAAAAATGAAACAACTGCTAAAATCGGTTGATTCGCTCCTCCAGCTAAGCCAATTCCAATTACGAAAAATAAATAAGTTAATTCTTCTGGATCTTTTATAGCTGCCCGAAATCGAACAATTGAAAGTGCTCCAACTAATCCTAAGGAAAGTGCAATGGAGGATTTGACAATCATAATCACTAATAAAGTGGCCAATGACAAAGGCAAAAAATTAGCGGCAAATCTTTTTCGATTGGTATGTGAATTTCCATATCGAATATAAAAAATGCGAAGCAATGACACCAAAATTGCCACAACGATAATATTCAATAGAAATTCATCTAACGGAATATTAGCATTAAATTCATTGACGTATTGCTCCTGTAATTTTTGTAGTATATTCATATTTGTTTTTAAACCATAAAATTATTGGAAGCAAAGATAATAGGAAAGAGGGGAAAGGAAATTAAAACGGAAGAAAATGTTTGGATGGATTTATTCCAATTTTTCATAAAGACAAAACATGTCTTGTCTTTAGATGTACAAAGAAAAGAAGAGGTGCAAAACATTGCACCTCTTCATATTTATTAACAAACAAAAAACTGACAATTGGTTATTATAGTTCTACAACAACAATCCTATAAATCTGTTCAATATTTAGTGTAAAACTTTTATTCAATGAAGTTGTTTAAAAATGTTTTATCGTTTTCTAATCAAAATCAGAGAAAAAGCCAAATAGTGTAAACTCATCCAGTTGTCCGCTTTGGTCTCAAACCGAATTAGTAATGCTTTGAAAGCATCAATCCAAGCATTTGTTCTTT
>CAZMBP010000085.1:0-28759 GCA_964564545.1 uncultured Saprospiraceae bacterium | reverse complement strand
ATCTACGCGAAAACCATTGCGGTTATTGGACTTCAGCTTTTTTTCGTCCCGTAGCTAAGGCTACGAAACTCAAAAAGAGCTTCGCCAATAACCACAAGCCTTTCCGCTCGATTTCAGCACGACTTTTTAAACAACTTCATTTTTATAAATGATAAATTTCTAGAGAATTTATAAATGTATTTTGATATGAAAAAGATTTACTTACTACTGTTTTTGTTGTTGTGTTTTTTTACAAAAATAAATAGCCAACATTCACTTGCTCGCCAATGGAACGAAAAAGTATTGGATGCTATTCGTTCAGATTTTGCAAGACCCACAATTCATGCTCGAAATCTTTTTCATACTTCAATTGCGATGTATGATGCTTGGGCTTTTTATGGAGGAGAAGCAGAAACTTATTTTTTAGGAAAAACGGTTAATGGATTTACTTGTCCTGTGAGAAATATCGAAACTTGCTATGAAGTCGAAGAAGCACAGGCTCAAGCCATGAGTTACGCTGTGTATAGATTAATTAAGCATCGGTTTCAAAATGCTCCAGAGGTAGATTTGATCTATGAAGATATCGATAGATTTATGGATTCTTTGGGGTATAATATCAACTATACTTCTACTGATTATTCCTGTTCTCCTGCTGCTATGGGAAATTACATTGCAGATCAATTAATTAAATATGGAATGCAAGATGGCTCTAATGAAATAGATGATTATGCCAATCGATATTACAAGCCTGTCAATCCACCTCTTCCGCCTTTTAGAGTATTTTATGAAGAAATTGAAGATTTAAATCGTTGGCAACCTTTATCGTTTTTAGAGAACACAGGTTTTATTGGACAAGGTGGTTTTTCTACAGAAGAAGTAACTCCTGAGTTTTTAAGTCCAGAGTGGGGGCAAGTATTTCCATTTTCTCTTCAAGATGAGGATGTGACTATTTATAATCGAGATAATTTTGATTATTGGGTATATCATGATCCAGGGCCGCCGCCATATTTGAATTTGGATACACTAGATGAAATGTCAAAAGAATATAAATGGGGACACTCCTTAGTCGCTGTTTGGTCTTCACATCTTACTCCTACAGATGGTGTAATGTGGGATATTTCTCCAGCATCCATTGGAAATATTTCGGAATACCCAACTCATGTAAATGAGTATAAAGATTTTTATAAATTAATTGAAGGAGGTGATCCAGGTACAGGACACCTTGTGAATCCTGCAACAGGACAGCCTTATCAACCTCAGATTGTTCCTCGAGGTGATTATGCTAGAGTTTTAGCAGAATTTTGGGCAGAGGGTCCAGATTCAGAAACACCTCCTGGGCATGGGTTTACGATCTTAAATTATGTCAACGATCATCCTGAGTTTGAAAAAAAATATAAAGGAGAAGGAGAAGAATTAGATGATCTAGAATGGGATGTAAAAGCCTATTTTATGTTAGGTGGAGCAATGCATGATGCTGCTATTGCTGCTTGGGGAATAAAAGGTTGGTATGATTACATTCGTCCTCTTTCTGCCATCCGAGGAATGGCATCACTAGGACAAGGTAGTGAACCTAGCCATGCAGATTATCATGTAGCAGGTCTACCTTTGATTCCTGATTATATCGTAGACTCATCTGCGTTTTATTGTTATTACTACAATACTGACATTTATAAATACATTACACTAAAATCATGGAAAGGACATTCAGCAATTGATAACCCATTTTTTGATACAGCAGGAGTAGATTTTATATGTCCAAATGATTGGGTTCCATTCCAAAAAAGTTCCTTCGTAACTCCTCCCTTTGCAGGTTATGTTTCAGGACATTCTACATTTAGTCGAGCAGCAGCTGAAGTCATGACAGAATTAACTGGAGATCCATTTTTTCCAGGAGGGATGGGAGAATTTTATTGTGAGAAAAATGAATTTTTACTTTTTGAGGATGGCCCTAGTCAAGATGTTACTTTGCAATGGGCCACTTATCGAGATGCTTCCGACCAATGTAGTCTTTCCAGAATTTGGGGAGGAATACATCCGCCTGCTGATGATATTCCAGGGAGATTGATCGGAATTGAGATTGGACAAGATGCATTTAATTTTGCGGATCAATATTTTACAAAAACTAATACTCCATTTGTTGCTGGGCCTGTTATTCATTTTTACCCAAACCCGGCAACATGCTCTGTTAATATTGATTTTGCTTATGAAGGAAAAGTAGATGTCCAAATTTTTCAAATAGATGGAAAAATAGTCAATGAATCTCAAATTATTTTTTCGAATCATCAATCTTACCTTCATATCGGAGAAGTACCTGCTGGAGTTTATTTTATCGTAGGCAGAGCTGAATCAGGCGAAAGACTTTTTGAAGAAAAAATTGTAACATATTGATTTACGGGGCTATGAGAGAGTTTTAAAATCTCGTTAATTTTTAATTAAAATTAACTCCAAGATGATACTTTACACTTTTTCATTCGTTTAAAGAATAACGACACAGCGTAGTATGTTTTTGAAAAATAGCTTAAATTAATAATCAATTAAATAATAACTCTTTCATTTTACTTAGAAGTTATTGAAAATATTCGTCGTCAAATAAAAGACTTATTATTCACTTAATTCTGAATGAAAATATTAATTAGAAATATGAAACGAATCACATTAATACTGGTAGCATTTTCCATGATAAGTTTGCAATTGCAAGCACAGATGGATGAGGAAAAGACTGAAAAAGTGACGATTAATGGATATGTCTTCGATGCCATTATCCAGGGTGGAGATACGATTATTATGGCGGATTTGGAGGATATTTCTATTTCATCACCAAAGGAATTTAAGAATCGAGAGGATTACCGAACTTATCGTAAGTATAGATATTATGCTTCCAAAGTTTATCCTTATGCTCAAAAAGGGATTAAGATTTTTAGAGAAATCGAAGAATCAACAGAGACCATGAGTAAGCGGAAGCGGAAAAAATTTGTCAAAAGAAAATATCGACAACTAAAAAAAGAATTTAAAACTCCGTTAAAACATTTGACAAAAACCCAAGGAATGATTTTAATCAAAATGATTGAAAAAGAATTGGATACTCCTTTTTATACTTTGATGAAAGATATGAAAGGCGGTTGGACGGCTGGCTACTGGAATCAAATGGGGAAATTTTTTGACTACGATTTGAAGGAAGGATATCACGAAGGAGCAAATCCAATCTTGGATATTGTCATCAACGATTTTGATATTTCTTATAAAAAGAACTAAACAGTTCCCTCAGTTTTTTGTTAAAAAATAAACGCCATACTTGTGCAAGTATGGCGTTTATTTTTTCCGTGAAATTGAATTACTTTTGCGCCTGTAGCCGCTGACTTTAGTCGGCGGTAAAGAATCTATTTTTTCTACCGATTAAAGTCAGTAGCTACTTAAAAAATAATACGAAATGACCGACTACGTCAACCCAAAATTAATTTTAGAAAAAGAAAATTTAACTTCTGGCCGCATCGCTTGGCGCAGTCCTTCCAACTTAGCCTTGGTAAAATATTGGGGAAAATACGGGAGACAACTTCCGCGAAATCCATCGATTAGTTTTACCCTTAACAATGCTTTTACGGAAACGATTTTGGAGTATCGGCCAAAGGAATCTGATAATCAAGATATTGAGTTAGATTTCTTTTTTGAGAAAAAAGAGAATGATGCGTTTCGAAATAAGATGTTGAAATTCTTAGAAAGTATTGTCGATGTTTTTCCATTCTTAACTCAATTTCATTTGACTGTTCACTCCTATAATTCATTTCCTCATTCAACAGGAATTGCTTCTTCTGCCTCTGCAATGAGTGCCTTGGCGACGTGTCTCTGTTCAATGGAAAAAGAACTTTTTGGAACACTTGGTAGTGAGGAGGAGTTTTTGCAGAAATCATCATTTATTGCTCGACTAGGATCGGGAAGTGCAAGTCGTTCGGTTTATCCTCATTTAGCAATTTGGGGGGAGTCTGCTGCGGCAGAAGGGTCTTCTAATTTATTTGCGATTCCATGGGGAGATAGAGTCCACCCTGTATTCAAAACATTCCACGATACCATTTTGATTGCTGATCGAAAAGAGAAAAGTGTGAGTAGTCGAGCAGGACATGGATTGATGGAAGGAAATATTTTTGCCCAAAATCGTTATGATCAAGCAAATGAAAGGTTTGCAAAACTATTGAAAGCTTTGGAGGAAGGTGACCTTAAAACCTTTGGAGAAATTACTGAAAATGAAGCGCTCACACTTCATGCACTTATGATGACTTCCGAACCATCTTATATTTTGATTCGCCCAAATACTTTGGTGATGATTGAAAAAATTAGAGCCTACCGTGCTGAGACTAATCAGCCTCTTTATTTTAGCTTAGATGCTGGGCCAAATATTCATTTACTTTTTCCAGATGAAATCAAAGAGGATGTTTTTGATTTTATAAAAAAAGAAATGGAACCACTTTGTGAAGACGGAGAATGGATTGCTGATAGAGTGGGAGAGGGAGCGTCTCAATTAGATAAAGGTTAATTAGTAGAAATACTATAAGTAACGATAAGATTAGTTTCAGTTAATTCAGCTAAGATACATTTCGAATATATCTTAGCTGAATTAATTAAAGCTTTTATTTACCTAAGAAATGCTATGGCAAAAACTATGACTGAAATGATTAATCCATACATGAATATGCTATAGCAGAATCGGAGGTATTTATATTTTTTTGCCAAAACAATTCCTAAAAAGTAAAGATCACGAGTCATCGTACTATATAAAAAATCAGAGTCTTTAATCATCTCCATCATTCCCCAATCAAAATCTTTTAGTTCCATATTATAAAAATTTCCAAAGAACAAAAGATTACTCTTTCGATTGATAATGTCATCTCGAGTTACTTTTCCTTCCGTAATTTTCGGTCTAGTAGATAATGTTGCAAAAATAATAGAACCTAGACACACCGATAATAATACGATAGTAGGTAGTTGCAGTTTTTCATTAGTATCAAGACTTGGAACTAATGTAGAGATCGTAATTGAGATAATAATTGCATTAATACTCAACATGATATTAGCTTTGTTATCCGCTATTGAACTCAGGTTTACATGTGTTCGATATGCTGTTCGATACATCGTTTCGACACCTCGACCTAGTTTTAGTTGGCTGATTTCTTCTACATTGTGAATAGCAATTTCTTCTACATTTTTGTTGGTTCCTACTTTTTTCGATTTTTTCTTGCTTTTTTTCTTATTCGGAGTTGCTACTCCATCCACGCTAAGAACTTCTTGAGGATGTAGTCGTTCATTCAATTTTCTTAATTGACGAATATGTTTCTTCTTTCGTTTTTCAAAAAGATGATTAGCTTGAGCTGTATGGTATTTTTGATTGAGAATAAAATTTAATTCAAATTCAATCCATTCAGGCTCCGACATGGTAGTGTTTTTAGTCAGGGCTAACTCTTGACGAATTCTTCCACATCTTTCCCAATATATTTTTTTACCCAAATGACTCATATCAGCATCACACAAAATTTTCTCAAATAATGTATTAGGACTTTGAGGCATTTTTGTGGCCATGATACAATCCTGAATTATTTTGATGTCAGCTTCTTCAAAGTTATATTTTTCGAGAAATGTTTTTGCATATTCTGCACTTCGCTGTTCATGTCCCATAGGACCCTTATCATAACCTATATCATGAAACCAAGCAGCGATTGAAAGTAGCTCTAATTCCTTGGGATTCAGACTATGGGCTTTGCCTAATTCCTGTGTAGCATTCACCACATCAATCGTATGTTGAATATTGTGATAAGCAAATTTATTATCGACTTTTTCGGTGATAAAATTAGTCACGTATGCTTCCACATCCATCAAAAGAGAATTGACCACTTCCATATTTTATTGGTTCGTTAAATAAGTGTGTAAAATATGAATTTTTTTTAAAATGAAAGTAGTTAAGAAAGATGGTTTTAGGTTATGGTTGTTTAATAAATGTCATCATCAAGGATATCTTCGAGCATTTTAACTTTTGGTAAGCGCTTTTTCTCAATTAATGTTTCGGGAACTTGCCGATCTAGATTAAAAATCCATACTCCAAAGGATATAGTGAGGCTATAGGCAACACTAAAGTAAATTCCTTCAAAATCAATTTCATTGGTTTGATGAAAAATTGCGATGAATAGTGCAAAAGTCAAAACGACTCCAATTATATTTAGGATTATTTTTTTTTCTGTTTTGGCAAGTTGAGTAGTGTTGATTTTCCAAACTAAAAAAAGAAAAATCAAATAATTAGGAATAGAACATAGCGTTCCAAAAAGAATAGCTAAACCAATAATCATTGGCATTTCCATTACCCCACCTTCAAGTAGACCAATTATAAATCCGAAAAAGCAAGGTGTTAAGAGGGCACTTGTCAACCAAACGTTACTGGCATATTTAAAATGATTGGAAACGATTTTCATAATGTTTAAAGTTTTAGTTTAGAAAACGTTATCGTCTAGAATATTATCAAACCAAACTATTTCAGGAGATACATTTTTCAAATGATAAAATTGTATGCTTACAAAAACAGTAAAGGCATAAAATAAAGATGCCCACCACATAATTGGGAATCTCATCAAACCGATCAAAAGAATAAATAATGTCAAGGTCAATCCTATTGATATGATTGCCAACGTATTTTTTATGTGTCGGATATTTTTTCCTTTTTTACTAAGTACCAATGATGCTATAATTAGTAAAATCCAATTAGGAATAGAGAAACCTCCTCCAATAATGATCATTGTAAAAATAGTTTCAAAAGGATCACTCCAAACTGGAGCAACAGGAGGAAGCATTGGATCCATTAGGAGGAAAAATAGGGGAGTGACTATCGCACTCGTCAACCAAACTTTAGTTGCGAAGAAAAAATGACTAAATCGTTTTAACATAGTTTATATTTTTTATGAAAGAAAAGCTATCGGTCACTTTGCGCCAAAGTATTCAGCGTAAAATACCCTAACAATAAAAAGGCAGATAAGACAATCGCTAACCCTAGTGTATGCGGCTGCGCTAAAATATTTAAGATATCTGCAAAAAGCGAAAATGGATGAGTCACGATATCCCAACTATTCCATCGTTGAAATCGCCCTAAGTAAATTCCAAAACCACAGAGTAACAATGCGATAATACTTGCAAAATTGACTATCGTTTTTGAGAAAAAATTCCGAAGGAAAACTTGAACTTCGAGCAAAGAGACATACCCCAAAATCAAACCTGTCCAAGCAAAAGACATAAATAACATCATATCATACCAAAGTGGAATACCTACTCTTTTTCTCAAATGCAAAAAATCAGTTATGATATAAGGTGCATTTGGGAAAAATAATAACCAGCATAACAATGCTCCTACAATAATTATTTTAGAGTTAAATTTTCGATATAAAAAAGGAAGAGATAATGCAATTAAATAGGGAATCCAAGCCAAAAATAGATTCCAATTCAAAAAGAAAAAGGTTTGAGTTCCTCGATAAAAACAAAGATCTTGAATACTTTGAATTTTGGAATAATCAAAATCCACATATTCTAATCTGAATGCAAAAAGTGCAAAACTGAAAAGAGTGCTTGTCGTCAGCAGTAAAAATAATAATCCCCTGGTTCCTAAAGGGGAGATAGATTCTGTTGGATATTTAGCTTTTTCTAATTTATAAAAGTTCATATTTTTTATTTTAAATAATTAAGTAATCAAGTTGACACTCGTACAAAAACTCCGCTTTAGGGGGTGGGGGTTAAAGAACGCCGCCTCTCCAACTTTATGGAGAGAGCGACATTTCCTGCACGTTCAACATTCTTTGTCCTTTTCGATTTAAAAAAAATTAAAAAACAAAAGGATTTATATTTTGGTTAGGTCGTCGGAAAATCATTTTTCTCAGCAACTTTGTAGGTTCGTTTAATAAAAATTCAAAATCCCATTGGCCAATCGAAATGGCCTTTCTCCCTTTTTGAAATTCTTTGATAAATGTTTGGATTTTTTCAGGATAAAAAATCAAAGCCATCACATTTGTGCCTATGATGTACAAGGAGTATTTTCGATTGCCTAAGAGAAAGAATTGCATTGGAGCTTCATCGACCACGGTGGTTTTATATTTTAATAAAACATGATAGACATCGTGACTTTCATGTTTTGGGATTAAAGACAGACCTTCTTTTTCTAAAAAATGAGCAAGGTCTCTTCCTAAGGTTTTGGGTGGAAATGTTTTTAATTTTTCCAAACCAATTTTCCATGGCACTTTTGATTTTTGAAAAAATCGAGCGTGCCATGGTTTTGTCCATTCCACCAATTGGATAAGTAGTCTTTCTCTAAAGGTTAATTCAGTTTTCATTGCTTTATATTTTTGTTTTTAAAAAGTACTTTGTTTTTCAAAGTTAGTTAAGCAAAAAAAAGTTGAAATTTATTGTCAACGATTTTTTAATAATGCTTCTAATGCATCCAAGTGATCGTTAAAAGCTTTCTTCCCAACCTTAGTTACAGCATAAGAAGTTTGAGGTTTTTTTCCGACAAATTGCTTTTTCACTTGAACATATTTTTCAGCTTCTAAGGTTTTAATATGACTAGCTAAGTTGCCATCACTCACTCCCAACATTTCTTTAAATGTTTTGAATTCGACCCACTCATTGACCATCAACAAAGACATGATGCCTAGTCGAGTTCTATTGTCAAACTTTTTATTGAGTTTGGTGATGATTTCTTTCATAATATTTTCTTACGCTACTTTTGGATTTTTTACTGTCTATTTCTCATACTTAAAGTACATAACTGTACCATAAATAATATGCAAAATTCCAAATCCAATGGCCCAAAATTCTAAACCATAACCGATGTTAAATAAGGCTATTGAGCCTAAAGCTATTTCTGATAATCCTAAATAATGAATATCACTCAAGGTATATTTTCCTCCATTCACTAACGCCAATCCGTAGAAAATTAAGGTAGCTGGAGCAACTAATCCAAATTCGCCATACTTCATTAATGCTAAGCAAAAAATACCTCCAGTAGCCAATGGAATCAAAAGATTTAATAATAGTTTTTGGGTCAGTTTATCCCAAATCTTTTGCCCTTTTTGTTTTGCTTTTCGAGTAGTAAAAAAAATACCTCCAGCGACTGCAAATATAAAAACCAATGCTGCATCTAAAAAGAAAAAAGTTAAGTAATCAATTCCCCATCTTTTCTCCGCTGCTACAACATCAGCATAGTAAACTAAATTATCATCAAATGGAAAAATGTCAAAATAAATATAAACTGCAGCTGCACCTATTAATGCAAAAACACCTGCTGCTACTCCTGATAATCCACTCAAGGAAATAAATCGAGAAGAACGTTCCATCAGGGATCTGATTTCGCTGAGATGTTCGAGTTGTTCGTTTCTTTTATCCATTACCATATATCAATTTGTTGAATCGTTAAAAGTACTTTGAAATTCAAAGTTAATAAACAAAATTGAAAAATACAAACCCCCAGCCCCTAAAGGGGAGCCTTTTTTCTTTGCTTTTCGGTAAGGAAAAAAGTTCACTATAATTTGGGTGACGATTTTTGTTTATGTTTTTTTTTCGCTGAAAAATAAAAAATGCGTTTTTTATTAAAGATATGGAGCACCATTCAGATTAACTTTTTCAAATGCCAAAGGCATATTTGAAAAATGCTCCCCTTTAGGGGATGGGGGTTAAAACTGATACCCCAATCTCAAATTAGTATTAAATTTATTATTGAAAAGATCATATTCAGTAGTGAGTGAAAGTGGACCAAATTGACGAACCAACATCCCAAACTCAACTCCAACACCAGCCATATTTTCTTTCTGACCAGACTTAGTAAAAATTTCACCTTCTTGCACAAGTTGAAATGCCTCTAAATCGAAAGCTCCATAGCTAGCTAGAAAGGATACAAAATATCCTAATGAAGGCTCCAACTGTAATTTAAAACCTGTAAAAGCATATTGATTAGCTAATTGATCCATATAGTCAAATCCAACAAAATCAACGAATCGATCTTGTGTGGCAATAGTGTTGCCTAGATAAAAAAGATTAATATAATTGCTTTGTCTTAATTGAGAAAAACCAGCTTGGTTGAACCAATGCAAAGATGCTTTTTTACCTAAAGAAAAAATCTGTTTGTATTCTAATTGTGCGTAATAATTTTCGGAAGTAGATTGGTTTTCCACTTCTTCTACTCGATTACGTAATTTTCCGCCGAGAATGTATTTTCCATTTGCACCAATTTTATAACCCGAAGTGGAGAAATGTTTTCGATTAAGTTTATCTCTTGAATATTTTGCGAATAAATAATGTTGAGTAGTATTTACTGCTTCAAACTCATCGATAGAAAAGAGTTGTTTTTGAACATAAATTTCCGTTCCCCAACCTACCCAAATCGATGAGTGATTACTAATTCCTGAGTACAAACCAATTTGATCCATGGCATGTTGCATGGTGAATCCATCTGCTAGATTGGTATTTTCATAATAATCACCTGGGTAAAAATTCCATTTTCCATTTATTCGTAAACCAACATTGGGACGAGTATTGGTATGAATCAAGTAATCGAAAAATATTCCAGGAGTTTCAGAAATACGGAAGTCTAAAGAAAGATGAGACCCTTTTAACAAAAGATTTTTGATAGACGCATTAACTAAAATTGCTGCATTTACATTAGTATCATAATGCCCTCCAAATCTTAAATGAACAGTACTACTTTCTCTTGTTCGAACTAATAATTTGTATCCATCACCTTCAGGAAGTAATCGATAATCAACATAAGTAAAAAAACCGCTAGCATAAACTCCCGTTAACTTATCAATTAATTGCTTTTGAGTTACGACTTGTGGAGGTTTAATTTTTATTAATCGACGAAGTGTACGGATGTCAGATTTTTCTCCACCTTCAAAATCTATAGAAGTAATATTTAGTTCAGTTGGAATAGTAAAATTACGTGCTCGTTTGGTTGGTGATTGATTTCTTAGATTCAATTCTTTTTTCAATGCTCTGATTTGTGGGAGCATTGCCCGAGCAGCTCTTTCGCCTCGTGCAATTAGAGTATCTACGTTACTAAAATCTAATGAGCCCATATTTTTAAGTTCAGGCATGATGAGCACATCGGCTTTTTTTTGCTGTTCTTCGGTTGACTTTACCATCCCGAAAGAAGTCGTTTGCCCAAGCACTCCAACGAAGGAAGTTAACTCATCTAAGGTCGCCAAAGGGGCTCCTACGTCGATTGCAATAGTTTTGGTTGCTCCCATGTTGATGCAATCTTCGACAGGTAAGTTTCGAACAAACATTCCATCAATTAAAGTTTTGTCTCCAATAACTCTTGGTTCAAAAACAGTAGGAATACAAGAACTTGAACACATTGCGTCGGGCAAAAATCCTTTGTCAAAAACATAACCTTCTCCTGTTAATAAATCAGTTGCCACACAACGGAAGGGAATAAAGAAGTCGTCAAAATTTTCCGTTTGATGAACTGGTAACGTGAGTTGAGATAGTAGCATAGACATTTTTGAGCCTTGGATAAATCCTTTAGGGAATTGAATTTTCCCATCAACAACTGGAAATGAAAATTGATATTTTTCACTTTCTTCTTTAGCTTCGATTGGTTGGGCATTTCTCGAAACGTCATCATCAAAATATTCTAACCAAGGAACATTATGCGCCACCTCCTCCAAATCCGCCGCACTATAACCAATGGCGTAAAGTCCACCGATAATACTTCCCATGCTAGTTCCTGTGATAAATTGTGGTTCGATTCCTTCTTCTTCCAATACTTTTAAAACGCCAATGTGGGCAAGACCTTTGGCACCACCACCGCTTAATACTAGACCTAGTTTTTCTGTTTTGGCAGGAGCTTGTGAATGTATTGTTATAGAAAAAAGAAATAAAAAGAATAGTGTAATTGATGTTCTCATTTATGTTGTTTTTGTAAGAATATAAATGCAAAGATAGTTAAAACTCTTTTTGACTAGGAGTGATTATTTTCTAGAAAAAGCTATGTAATTTACTTAATCATAAACCTCTACTACCATTTCAATCTCTACGGCCAAATTTTTTGGTAGAGAACTCATCCCAACTGCCGACCTCGCATGTTTTCCTCTTTCTCCAAAAACAGCTACCATCAAATCTGAAAATCCATTGATAACTTGCGAATGTTCTGTAAAATCAGGAGTTGAATTAACCATACCTAAAACTTTGACGATTCGTTTCACTTTTTTCAGGTCACCTAGTTCAGCCTTTAATGATGCTAAAAGTCGAATGCCTGCCAATCTAGCTGCTTCCTGACCTTGTTCAATTGTTAAGTCATCACCTAATTTACCGGTGTATAAACTTCCATCAGGATTGGCAGAACCTTTCCCTGCGGTAAAAACTAAGTTGCCAGTTCGAACCGTATGCACATAATTAGCCAACGGTTTATTTAACTTAGGAAGTGAAATATTAAGTGTTTTAAGATTTGCTTCGATATCAACTTTTGGTAAAATGTCTTTTTCTTGAATCTTATTTACATTAGAAGAGTTAGAAGTATTGCAAGAAAAGAATACTAAAAGACAAAGGAAGATAGGTAATTTTTGCATGATGAAAATTATATTTTGTTTTTTATTGAAATAGGAGACGTAAAAGAATAAAGATGAATCTTGTTTTGATTTTTAAAAATAAAAAACTTTAGTAGGAGGTTCACCTTTTTTAAAATAAAGATTAAATAGTTAGAAATCAGAAATATTATAAAACAATCACCCTCAGCTTTTCATAGTTTTATTAATGTTTTTATTCTAAATAAATCAAGACTATAAAAAAGTATTTTTAGCCATTAAATTGCTTGTTTTTTTCAAAGAAAAGCTGAATCAGGCCAAGATACTAATAAAGAAGTCTCAAAAACTAACTTAAACCAATTTTTAAATTTAGCTCTATCGAGAGGAAATATTACATTTGCACTATGAAAAATTTAGATTTAATCGAAAAATATTTGAACGAAGAGTTGAGCGCAAGCGAGCGCACAGAATTTGAACAACTCAAAAAGTCCGATGCAGATTTTGCAGAGGAAGTTCAAGTAGCGGTAACTATCAATGCCGATTTTAATGTTAAGCAAAAAATGCGATGGCAAGGGTTATTGAACGAACACGGAAATATTGTAAAAGAAACTCCAGTTCGGAAATTAGCTCCACGAAGATCTCTCAGCTGGATCAGAAGTATTGCAGCCGTATTTATTTTAGGATTAGGATTGTCGATGGCTTGGTTAATCTTTTCTAGCCCTGAAGTTGGAGAGTTGGCCGATGAGCAATTGATGGAAATATATGTTGCACCAAAAGCATTTATGAATGATACAGATGTAGATTCAAATTGGAAAAATGCAATTAGCGCTTACCGTGAAGGACAATTTTCAGTAGCGGTTGCTGCAATGGAAAGGTCTATGGAGAAGAGTTCTGAAAAATTAGATGAGAAGAACTTTTACTTAGGATTGAGTTATCTATATGAAGATGTTCCTAACTATAACAAAGCAATTAGCCATTTAGCTAAAAGTAAAGAATTGAACTCATCTTCTCTTTTTGCTCCAAAAGCAAATTGGTTTATGGCTTTAGCTTACTTAAAGCAAGGAAAAATAAAAGAAGCGAAAGCTTTGCTTAAATTAGTAATAGATGAAAATTCTACTAATTGGAAAAAAGCAGAAGCTACTGCCTTACTGAATAAAATTTAGACTGTTCGAAAGTCCTCATTCTTTTGAGGCAATGTTTGATTTTCGTTTTATGCTTTACAAAATTAATGACCGAATAACGTAAGTTGTTCGGTCATTTTTTTTCTTTATGAAATGTGTGTTTTTGACGCTGACTTTTTACGAATCATTATGACCTTTCATGTTTTTTCCCATTTCTTCTGTTTGTTTTTTATTTTAGAAAAAACTCCAACAACAAACATAAAAAGTCAGCGTCAAAAAAAAATTACTTTTCCTTTGTTACAAATCTTTTCCAACCTAATCTTCCTAGAAATAGTGTCAACATCAACATTCCCAAAGAAGCTAATAACGTCCAATTGTTAGATAATCCAGAAGGAGCATAAAGAGGAGCCATATCCCCAATCGGAACGAAGCCAGCCCAAAAAAGTGGATGATGCCGATCTGGTGGGACATTAGAATCAGTTAAGTATCTTAGTTTGGCTTTTCGTAAAGCGATATCTTTCGTTGTTCCTTTTTTAAGTAGTTTGAAAAAACCATTTGTGATGGTTGCAGTCTCATCGTCTGGCACACTCCATAAGCTCATTACAATACTTGGACAACCTGCATAAGCAAATGCACGAGATAAACTCATGATGCCTTCACCTCTATTTATTTTTCCATAACCAGAATTACAGGCACCTAAAAAAACCATTTCCGTCTCCACATCCATGTTGTATAGTTCGCTAGCCGTTAGGAGATTGTCTTCGTCGGAGTCTTCCAGTTGAGTGAAAGCCAAATGAGAGTTTAGTGGATTCTTGTCATCATACATTCCATGCATAGCTAGATGTAATATATCAAAATGATGAGAAGTATCTTTAAAAATTGCTTCCGTTGCTTGCTCACCGATAAAAGCACTTCCGTCCAATAGCTTGGCAATGTATTCCACTCCTTTTCTAGAAGCTGGCAAGTCAACATATCTACCTGTTTTGAAATATTGATAACTCGTTGGTTTACTTGCATCGGATATTTTACCTGAACTATAAACTGGCGCAAAACCACCATATTTTAATTTTCTAGCCAAAATTGGTGACCCTTTTTGCTGTACTAGCATGGTACTCGAAAACGCATAACTGATGGAATATTGATGCAATAAGTAATCGAGAGAAGCATAATTGATTTGGTTCGTTTGTGGTTTTTCTTTGATTAATATTTCAAAGGGAATGTAGCCAAGCATTCCATCAGGAATGATCACTAGTTTTTGGAAAGCTCTTTTGGTAAAATGACTTAAAGGTTCTTTTAGTAAAAGATTATAAAAGTCAAAAGCATGAGAAGTATATGTTTTCCAAGCGTGTTCGATAGAATCACGATGCGTGATATAACCAATATCGGTGATTGATTTTCTAAATAAGGAAACTGAATTATTATAGTCTTTTGGTTTATTGACCAGGTCGATATAAACTTCATTTGAATTAATAGAGAAAACATATAAATGTTTTTCTCCGGAGAAAAATTCAATTAAGGTTGTTCCAACTTCTAGATCATTTTGAACATCTTCAAGTGTTGCAACAGTATTATCGTATTTGAGTTGGTAGTAGTGAGGATAGTCGTTTTCTAATTGTAAAACAAATTGATTATAAGCTCCTTTAGCTTCGAGCAATCGTTCTTGAGCGGCAATGGTTTTGACACTATCTTTGGTTTGTAGGGCGTTAGTCAATTGTTTTTGAATAACAGAAATTGAGATTTTTAAACTTACTTCTTGCGCTTCCAAAGAGTCAGGTATATCTGCAAAAACTAAAGCTTTCTCATTTGAAAAAGATTGTAATAATGCATTCGATTTACTTTTTTCAGAAAAATAAAATGCTTGCTCTGCATACTTTTTATCCTCGGTTTGATTTTTTAAAACCAAACAATTATAAATTGCTTCTTCATAAACTTGAGAAGCAATCCGATTGAAAATTAATTGATCATTGTATTCAATAAAAGATCTTCGAATCTCATCAATTATTTTATCACAAAGCAAAAAATTCTGGTAAGCTAACTCAAGATGTGTGATATCTTTTTTTGTTAAAAAAAGTTTGGTTTGAGTTTGTGCTTTAAGTGTAAGAGTGGAAAGGAATAGATTTTTATCTAATACTTTTTCTTCAGGGGGATTTCTAGAAATATCAAAAACTTCATATTGAAAAGGGACATTGGCATTGAGTGCATTTTGAAAATGATCAAGGGCAATTTTTAACCCTCCCTTCTTTAAATAAGTTTTTCCTATTTGTTGTTCTACTTTTGCTAATGCAATATGTCCTGACTTGTAAGTGTCTTGATATTTTGTAAAAGCATTGTTATAGAAGGCTAAAGCTTGATCATACATTTTTAATTCAAAATAAGTATCGCCGATATGTCCCCAACTTTCTGCTACAGTTGGATGTGACTCATCAAAAACTTCTTCATTGATTTCTAATGCTTTTTTGTAGTAAACGAGAGCCGAATCTAATTCGCCTCTTGCTCGAAGAACTGCTGCGATATTATTATTACTTTCTGCCAAATCAGGATGCAAAGCTCCCTTATGAAATTCTACTAAATCCAAAGCTTGTTGATAAAAATCTAAAGCTTGAGCGTAGTTTCCACTCTGAGTTTTTATTTTTCCAATATTATTTAAGAAGGGCGCACGGGAAGGATGTTCTGTTCCTTTTAGTCCTTCAAGGATAGTCAATCCACGTTGCGTATTCATCAATCCTAAATCGTAATTGCCTTTGTTGACAAAAGCATTTCCCAATTGGAAATAGAGTTCTACGACAATTTTTTGTTCCTCACTATTTTCTTTTTTAAAAATATCGATTGCCGTTTGAATGATTTTTGTAGCTCGGTCATCTTCACCTTGAATAGAATAGATGGTTCCTAAGGTACCTAATGTTTCAGCAGTTGCTGGATGACTTCCTCCAAATGCAATATTGTTGATATTTAGTGCGGTGTGAATATTTTCAAAGGCTAAATCAATTTGTCCCAATTGACTTTGTGTGATGCCGATGGCTTGCAAAGATTTGGCAATGTCTGGATGATTCTCAGAAAGTTTTGCTTTTTGAATGGCAAGTGCTTTTTCAAAATACTTTAATGCCTTTTTGAAATAAGCATCATTGAATTCCACTTTTCCTAAAAGGAAATAAGCGCTTGCTGCAAGTGTATCTTTTCGAGAAGTTAATCGGAGGATAGAGGTGGCTAATTTTTTAGCTTCGTAATTTTCATCGGCGAGAAAGAGGATTTCCGTTACTTCTATTAGTGTTTTGATGCGTTGGGTATGTTGTCCATTTCTTTTAAATCGGTTGGCAGCTTTGGTGGTTATTCTTATAGCATCTTTGTATTCTCTTTTTTGCGCTAAGTTACGACCCTCTTCTAACCAAGTATTCGCTTGATTAGATTGTGATAGGACGTGGAAGGTTGCCAAGAAAAATAAAATAGTCACCAACGCTATTCGCATAAATTCTCTCTCTTATTTTTTAGAACTCAAAACATGAATTTGAAAATTCGTTTTGAATAGATTAGGGTTTTAAAAGTTTAGTTGGTGGATGCGTTTTGTTTTAATGATTAAAGGTACTGAATTTTAAAGGATTATAAGGGGAGGTTAATCCGTCATTTTGGACTTGAAAAAAGTAACGAGCTCTGCCCGTTGTTCTTCAGTTAATCTTGCAGATGAATGAGCAATCAAATATGGAGTCAGCGGCATTTCTTTTTTCTCTACTTTTTCATAAGACTCTTCTAGTTTATGATCGGCTTTTTTTGATTCATATTTGCCCCATTCTGAGAAATTAACTTCTTCAATTCCATTATCAACATGTCCTTTTACCCACCAAGATACAGGTGCAATATTTGAGTACCAAGGATATTTTACTTCATGGGAGTGACAATCGTAACAAGCATCTTTGAGCATGGTTGCGATTTCTTCAGAGGGTTTAGTGATTTCGATGAAATCTAATTTTTTATCAACGGGAGGATTGGTTTTATCTATTTGCCAGAATTGCATAATGATAAATATCCCTAAAAGTGTGCCGAGGATTGTTTTACGGTTTATTTTTTTCATGGAGAGTTTTTTTGTAAAGATAATTAATGGGGAGAGAAGTCTTTAGATTTTTGGTTATAAATTCTGGATGATTGACTTGTTTGTGGTGCTGTTACTTTTTTCATTCGAAAAAAAAGTAACCAAAAATTCTAGGCGAAAAAAATGCTTTGCACAAGGCAGGCACCCGCACCCTCATTTTTCGCCGCACCCAACCCGCTTTTTGCTTCTCATGGTTTTCCTTTCAAAATAGATTGAGGTTTATGAGAGTGTTTTTGGTGACTGTAAAACGTTTAATGTCAAACGAATTAGCCTAATGCTTCGACTTTTTCTAGAAGCCATTTTTTTGCAGCTAGGGCTTTGCAATTGTTGATTTGAGTTTTTAGTTTTTGGATGCCGGGTTTGTCGTAGGGCGCTAGGGAGGCTAGTTTTCTAGTGAAGCGGATTCCATTCATTAGTTGTTGTTTGACTTCTCTGGAAATTAATTTGTTTCGGCGCAAGTAAATACTGTAACTGTCTAAGAGTGATTCTAAGGCATCCAATTCATTTAGCTCGTAATAGGTTTTGAGGAGCATGAGTCTTCCTCCCATGGTGTAGGAAAGATTTTTATATTCAACTTCTCGCAATTGTTCGATGACTTTTTGATAGTCTTCTTTATGAAAATAGACTTTGGCTAAGTTGTAACTTAGATCATTGTCTTGACTTTCGCGGGGGAGGCGAGTGGTGTAGTTTTGGATAAATTTTTCTGTCCAATCAAATTCTTTGATGTGGAGACCGACGGTGATAATATTTTTATAATCTCGAGGGTCAAGCATTCCATCTACGAAATTGATTTCTTTTTCCAATAGCGTTTTAAAAATATCAAACAGTTCGTAAAAATATTCGGATTTACCATTATTGATTTTTGTGTCAATGCAGTAATTTTTTAAATAAATATAAATCGTATTTAATTCTTGAGTAGTGAATGAATCGTAATTTTTTTCTAAAATTTCTTTTGCGTTTTGGAAAAAAACTTCATCCTCAGGTTGAAGCAACATCGATACAATATAAAAATAGGACTTGATGCATGGCTCGTTGATGTAAGGACTACTTTTTAGATTTTCTAGAAAATCAGGAAAGAGATGAATATTGGGATTGATGGCGGTGATATTTTTATAAGCTAAAAAATCACAGTAGTTTTTTAATTTATTAAAAATATAAAAAGCGTCGAGGTGATAATCTGCTTTTTCCAAATTGCCAAAATCAGGTAACTTTTTGGTATTGATTTCTTGGTTGCGATATTTTTGATATTCCACTTTAAATTTTGAGAAATGGTGATTCGCATTTTTTAAACTTGATTTTTCCTGGATCAAATCAGCTTGACGTGTAGCTCCTGCAAAATGTTTGTTAAGACTTGGTGTGTTGATCGTTGGCAATAAATAAATCAACTCATCCATGGGATTTTTTTTGAACTCCTTGTAAGCTAAAAAGTGGTAAGCTTTTTTAGTCAAATCAGAACACATTCTTCTCATCGGTTCATCTTGGTAAGGAGTATTTCCTTTTACTTTTTTCCAGACAATTTTTTTCTCAAAATGAAAGTTTTCTTTATCACTTCTAGTTGATTTTTGAAATTGATTTTTGATAATTTTATAAAGATTGACAAGATCTTGATTTTCATTATGAAAAGAAGATTGTAAAAATTTATAGAATCCTTTTAACTCTGGATTAGAAAAATTTTGAAGCAGCACTAAAAGCTTTGGACTAATCATATAAATAAGTACTTAATTTTTGATTATTTTTATAAATAAAAATAAGATGTGATAAATATAACTCTTATTTTTGATTAATGTTAAAGTTTTGATTGTCAGCATTTTATGATATTTGACAAGGTATAGTTGAATGTACAAATTCAATATTGTGTACTTTTTTTAACCCGTTTTTTTAATCATTATTGTAAGGTGGTAGTTTATCAACACTAAAATCACCTGTAGAAATGAAGTATTTGAATATAAAAATAGCGCTGATTTTTTTGTTTGGAGTTTCTGTATGGCAACTCAAAGCGAATGATAATGTAGTAACCTGTGATGCTTACTTCACTTATGAAGTATATGATGGATCTATTCCAGGAACAGGTGGAATTACATTTTTTAATCAAGCCAATGGAGATTATACTGATATTTCGTGGGATTTTGGAGATGGAGGTATTTCTAATGATGCAGGTGATTCTCTGGATTATTTTTATGCAACGGATGGAGTTTATAATGTTTGTATGACTGTTTGGAATGATCAAGCTTGTTTGAGTACTTTTTGTGCTGATGTGATTGTGGGAAGTTTGAGTGACATTTGTAATTTGACAGATTGTGTATTTCCAGGAGATGCAAATAAAGATGGAGAAGCTAATTTTTATGATTTGTTAGATTTAGGAGTTGGGAATGGATTGGTGGGACCTGAACGACCAAATGCAACAATCGAATTTGTAGGACAGTTGGCTCCTGATTGGCCGCAAGAAACGGTTGAAGGTGTGAATTATAAACATTTGGATTGCGATGGAAATGGAATTATTGATAATGATGATGCTTTGGCCATTACCACGAATTATTCTCCAATGGATGCTCCAAACCCAACTGCTGAAGCAAGTGCACCTTTAATTCATATTGATTTTGATCAAGATACTATTTATGTAGATCCAAATACATTGTCGAGTAATATTCAAGTTACGGCTCATTTGAAAATAGGAAATCAGGCTTTGCCTGCTGAAGATATTTACGGTTTAGCATTGTATTTAGGGTATTCAAGTGATTTGGTTTATGAAGATTCGATAAGTGTAAGTTATAATGAAGATTCATTTTTTGGTTCTTCGGATGAAGTTTATTGGTTGCCAAGTAATCAATATGCGGAAGAGCAATTGGATCTAGGAATTACTCGAATAGATGGAAATGCGGTAGATGGATTTGGTAAAATAGGAGATGTAGTTTACATCATAAATTCTGATATTTTAGATGGTCGAATCGATAATGGAGATGCTCATTTTATAGTTTCAGTTAATGGAGTGAAGATGGTAGACTCTCTTGGAAATGAATTGGATATCAATTTGGAAAATACTCCTTCTACGCTTGTTTTTACTAAAACGGAAACAACAAATACCAATAATCCTGAGCTTGCTCAAAAAGTACAACTTTTCCCAAATCCTGCGACGGATAAAGTGATGATAAAAATCACGGACTTAGAGGGAGAGCATATGGAAGTTTTTAATAACTTTGGACAGATTCTTTTGGAAAAAAATATCAACGATTCACAAGTGGAGTTAAATATGAAAGATTGGAATGCTGGAGTTTATTTTGTGAAAATAAAAACAGCAGAGGGAGTGGTAAGTAAAAGATTTGTTTTGAATTAAGATACCCCTTTATTATATATTTTCCTCTAAATTCAAATGAGCCTGTTTCGAAAAATTAGTTTTTTGGAATAGGCTCATTTCGTTTTGTACAACGAATTTCTCGCTTCGTAGAAAAGATTGCTAACCGAAAGAGGAGCTTCGGTAATATTGTTATTTATATTTTTTCTCCTTTTTTTGTTTGACGATTGTTTTTCCTTCAACCACAATTACAATTTCTCCTCGTACTTTTTTTTCTGTATCAAAATGTGCAACTAATTCAGGCAAAGGCTTTGTGACACATTCTTCATACATTTTTGTCAATTCTCGGCAGACACTTGCCATTCTATCTTCTCCACAAAATTCAATTAATTGATTTAGACATTTGACCAATCGGTGTGGAGATTCATACAAAACAAAAGTATAGGGTAATTCACACAAATATTTTAATCGTGTTTGCCGACCTTTTTTATGAGGTAAAAAACCTTCGAAGAAAAATTTATCGCAAGGTAATCCTGAAGCAACGAGTGCTGGAACAAAAGCAGTTGCTCCTGGCAAACATTCCAATTTAATATTAGCTTTTACACATTCTCTCGCCAACAAAAAACCAGGATCAGAAATCCCCGGAGTACCTGCATCTGTAATGAGTGCAATGGTTTGACCTGTGCCTAATTGGCGAATGATATCTTCTACGACAGCATGTTCATTATGTGCATGATACGCTCGTAAAGGCGTTTCAATTTCATAATGCATCAATAATTTTTTGGAAGTACGAGTGTCCTCGGCTAGGATGATGTCTACCTCCTTGAGGACGCGCAAGGCACGGAGAGTGATGTCTTCGAGATTGCCTATGGGAGTGGGAACAAGGTAGAGCATGATTATTATGTTGAATTTAGAATGAATGAATTTTGAATGTGACGCTATGGGAAACATTCAAAATTCATTATTCACTCATTCATAATTCTTTTATAGAAAAAGTATATTTTTCCATAATTACATTAGCCAATAATTTCTTACAAGCTGTGTCCACTTTTTCATTTGCTTCATCTGCATTAGCAGCTTCAAAAGTCATGGTAATGTGTTTTCCAATTCGAACATCCTCTACACCTGTGATGTTTAAATTTTCCATATTGTGAGAGACTGTTTTACCTTGAGGATCTAATAATTCCTTGTGAGGCATGATGTCTATTTCTGCGAAGTATTTCATGAATTTTTAATTTTTTGCAAATGTAATAAATTTTGGATTGTTGGTTTGTTTTTTCAAAAAATCAATTTCACTTTACTCGATTTTTTTTCCTAAAAATATTTTATCAAAAAAGGCAAAGAGAACATACAACCCAATCATCAAAGAAAATGCGACTTCTTTTAAAAAAATAACTGCCAAAATTCCAATAATCATAAATACAATTCTTCGTTCATTGCCCGTCCATTTCATTCCTTTGAATTTCATACTAAACATTGGTAATTCTGCTACTAGTAGATAAGATAAGATGAGTATGGTAGGATATAAAATATAAGGATGATAAACCATGTCGCCCATCCCAAATGAATCAAAATGATAAATTAACATTAAACCTGTAACAAACATAGTAACCGAAGGTGTATTCAATCCAATGAAATCTTCTGACTGACGAGTATCTAGATTAAACTTAGCTAATCGTAAACATGAAAAAAGGGTAACGAAAAAAGCAGGAAGTGCTATTAGTTTAATATTTCCAAAAACATAATCTTCTGCAATTGGATGATTGGAAATTAAGGTGTATAAAATTACTCCTGGCACGACTCCAAATGAAACCATGTCAGCTAAAGAGTCTAATTCCTTCCCCAACACAGAATGAACACCTAGGTATCTCGCGACAAATCCATCTGCGTAATCTGCTAAGCCACCAACAAACAAAAACCAAAATGCTGGGACGAACATCTCATTAAGTACGCAAATCAAAGCACAGCAACCGCAAAAGAGATTGACTAAGGTGATTGCATTAGGAATATTTTTTTTCATAAAGAATTGATTCTATTGTTTGTTTTTTAGCAGTTAGGGACGAATATAAACACTCATCGTAAAAAGTATTTGAAAGCAAATTTAAAAAATTAGATGGCGAACCGACATATTGCTTTAAAGTTTTCTTAAAATGATGATTCCGACTCAACATATTTTAGTTTGAGGTAGTCTTATATTATAGTAGATATAACACTTTTACTGCGGCAAAAAACGTTATTTTTGTGCGAAAAGTCGAATATATTCTTAAGCTTTGAAAACAATATTTACAACAGCAATCAACCTGAAAATTATGAAGAAATATTTTCTTTACACTAACTGTGTTTTATTTTCATTTTTTCTTTCTCTTCAAAATACTTTTGCGCAGCCAATTAATGATGATTGTGCTGGAGCAATTGAGATTCTAGATGTGTCTAATTGGTGTTCAGAAGTTGCTGAATTTTCTAATGCAGATGCAACTGACTCTGGTTTTTCTTCTCCGTTTTGTTTTTCCAATTCAGATAATGATGTTTGGTTTAAATTTACTGCCATTGCGACTGATATGACGATTACGGTGATAGGTGCTTCCACACCAGTTTTGGGAGGTTCGATGTGGGAACCAGAAGTGGCGATGTATACAGGAGATTGTAATGGAGTTATTAATACTTTTGGTTGTGCTTCAGATGATGGCATTCAAAATAATACGATTCAATTGTATGAGGGCGGAATGGTCATTGGTCAGGAGTATTACATTCGAATAGATGCAGGAAGTACTTTGGGAAGTTTTCAATTATGTGTTGCTAACTATTTTGCGCCGGTGGAGCCAGGTTCTGATTGTCCGATAGCCGCAATTCTTTGTGATAAATCTTCTTTTGTAGTTCAGCAAGTAAGTGGTGCGGGGAATGATCCAGATGAAGCTGCAGGTACTTGTTTAGGTGGATTAGGTTCAACTTCAGAATCTAACTCAACTTGGTTTACATGGACTTGTGAAACTTCTGGAACTTTAGAATTTACGTTGACACCAACATTTCCAAGTGATGATTTAGATTTTGTAGTGTATGAGTTGCCTAGTGGAATTGGAAATTGTGCGGATAAAATTGATTTACGTTGCATGGCCTCAGGAAGTTTTACATTTCCAAGTCCTTGTATGGGGCCAACTGGATTGGATGGAAATTCAACAGATTTATTTGAAGAGTCAGGATGTCAAAATCCTTATCCGCAAGATAATTTTTTGGCTGCCCTTGATATGGTGCAGGGAAAAAGTTACGCGTTGGTGGTCAATAACTTTACGAGTACTGGAAATGGTTTTGAAGTAGAGTTTGGAGGGACAGGTGAATTTTTAGGACCTGAAGCTGATGTAGAAACAGATGAACCAGATGCAGAAATTTGTTATGGTGAGACAGTAACCTTTAATGATAATAGCTCATTTACTTTGGGTGCATTAGTTGGTTGGGAATGGAACTTTGGAGTGGATGCAGTTCCTGCAACTGCTTCAGGAATTGGTCCACACGAAGTGACTTGGTCAACTCCTGGATTAAAAACTATTTCATTGACAGTAGAAAGTGATTTGGGATGTATTGTTGTTGATGTTGAAACTATTTTAGTATCTCCTTGCTGTGAAACGGTAAATGCGATGACAATTGTTCCAACGATTGATGATGTTGATTGTCCCGATAGTCAAGATGGAGCGATAGATCTAACGGTTACAAGTAATGCTGATCCTCATACTTTTGTTTGGGAAACTAACGCGACGACTTCTGGGATTTCAAATTTAGCAATTAATGATTATACAGTTACGATTACAAATGAAGCCACCTGCGATACGGTGCTGACATTTTCAGTTGGCGGGCCACCTGCTTTTAATATCACACCACAAATTACGATGCCGAGTTGTAATCAAGGACAAGATGGAGCGATTGAATTAATTAGTTTTGGAGGGACACCACCTTATTTATATCAATGGGAGAATAGTGGAGTTTGGACTTCAGATAATACTTTAACAAATATTCCAATCGGTTTGTATAATGTGATTTTGGAAGATGCGAATGGTTGCCAAACGAGTTTAGATATTCAAGTTGATGAATTAGAATTGGAGCTGGAATTAGATGGAAGTATTTCGCCAACTTGTTTTAGTTTAGAAGATGGCTCAATAGAAATTATCATTGCCAATGGCTTACCTCCGTACCAATATGATTTTAATAATGGGAATGGATTTCAAAATTCTAATACCCTAAATAATATTGGAGCAGGAACTTACATCGTAGATGTGGTTGATGCAAATGGTTGTCTTGGACAATTTGAAATAGTAGTTTCAGAACCGCCGCCAGTTGCAGTTGATTTGGATGGAGTGAATGTAAGTTGCTTTGGAGCAGGGGATGGAACAATTACCGCAACGCCAAGTGGTGGAGTAGGGAATTATACTTTTGCTTGGAATAATAATGAAACAACTGCGACGATTGCTGATTTAAATCCAGGAACGTACACCGTGACTGTTTTGGATGGAAATGGATGTGATGCAGTTGGAAATTTTTCCATTACACAACCGGATGAATTATTTATTGATCTTGTAAATGTGGTGGATGTAATATGTTTTGGAGATGAGACAGGAATTATTTCTGTGACAGGTGCAGGTGGAAATCCTCCTTACCAATATAGTTTGGATGGAATCATTTTTCAAGATGCAGTTGACTTCACAGATTTAGCTGCGGGAGATTACACTATTATCATTCAAGACATTTTGGGATGTACGGATGAAGTGGATGCAACGATCACTCAGCCAACTGAATTGATTGTAAATGCAGGTGATAATCAATCAATTGATTTAGGTTTTTCAACAAATATCATTACGACTTATTCGCCATTTATTCCAGTAACTTATGAATGGAGTCCTGCAGATGGATTGTCTTGTACGGATTGTTCAAATCCAGTTGCCATGCCTGTGAACACTACAACTTATACTGTTACAATTACAGATGAAAGCGGATGTACAGCAACAGATCAGATAACAATTGAAGTGGTAAAAAATCGACCAATTTATATTCCAAATGCTTTCTCTCCAAACTTCGATGGTTACAATGATGGCTTCACCGTTTATAGTGGTCCAGCTGCAGCAAATATTCAAGTTTTACGTATTTATAATCGTTGGGGCGCTTTGGTATTTGAAGCGAAAGATATTCCTTTGAATGAACCAAGTTTAGGTTGGAATGGAGTTTTTAAAGGCAAAGAAATGGGACCAGATGTTTTTGCTTTTTATACCTTGGTGGAATTTATTGATGGTGAGGTTGTTTTGTATGAAGGAGATTTGACATTGATGAAATAAGGATTTTTAAAATTTTAAAAAAAACTAATGAATATTCGACTTTCATTTTTATCGTTCTTCCTACTTCTATTTCTTCTAACCTCTTGCGAAAATGACTTAGAAGACATCAAAAGCGTCGCAACTCCTGACGAACTCAAATATGAAACGATGACCAATGTAGAATTACTCTACAGCGATTCTGCGATTATTAGAGTCAAAGTGATGGGCGATAAGATGTTTCGTTATTTAGATATCAATACTCCTCGGCAAGAATTTCCAGAGGGGATAAAAGTTGATTTTTTTGACCCATATGGCAGAACACAAAGTGAACTAACTGCGAAATATGCTTTACGTTATGAGAAAAAAAATGAGATTATCGTTCGGGATAGTGTAGTTTGGGAAAGTAAAAAAAATGAAAAACTCGAAACAGAAGAACTCATTTGGGATGAAAAAATAAATAAAGTGTACACCAAGAAATTTGTCAAAATTACTCGCCCGGGAGAAATTGTTTATGGTTATGGATTTGAAGCGAATCAGGATTTTACTCGTTGGGAAATAAATGCGATTACTGGTCGAATCAAAGTAGACGGGTTGGGTGATGAGTTGGAGGAGTGAAAGAGCGAAATGAAAAATTACTCAAAAAAGAAGCCTCCACCCAATGAATTATTGAGTGGAGGTTTTGATTTAGTAGGTTTCAATATCAACATTAAAAAACCTAACCCGCTTTGGAAAGTCTGGCGTGGCTGGTTCTTCAGTAATAAAGCTTGCCTTCATCTTAGCTTTTAAGATTTTATTAGCATGATCGTATTCCAGAATTTCTAGTTTATTTTCTTTTGATTCATCAAGTTGGTAACGAAGTAAATTAATGTCATACTCATCAACTCTATATCCACAATGGATTGAATCTGAGGGGGATACATTTGATGTCAAATTATAACATCCTAAAGGATTATTTATTGGAACATATGCTAAACTAATTACTTCACCAGTTATATGGCTTGTTGTTGTATCATCCCAGTAGGTAATCATAAATATGCTGAAACTAGTATCATAGTAGTATAGAAATACTGATGCTTCCCATTCTTCATTTATTTTTAGACCATTGCTTCTTCCTTCTTCTTGAGAGCCTTTATATAACATTACAAAATCAGAAGTTGAAGAGCTAATATTTTCAATAGATACACATTCTTGAAATAAGCTACCGTGGTTAAGAGTTTTTTCAGTAGAGATTTGGTTGCTTTCATTACTAGTAGGATTGTTAGTATTTGTTTCACAAATAACGCGGGTAGAATTATCTTTTGTGCAAGATAAAATTGCTAAAATGGTTAGAACGAGAAGAACGTTATATTTCATGTTGTTTTAGTTAATAAATTGTGATTGCTTTTATTGTTAAATAAAAATAGAGAAAAGTCTTTTATTTTAAGATTTTCAACTAAATAAATTGATACTTTTGATTAAGAGTTTTAATTTAGACTTTTAAGAGGTGCTTTCTAAAAATCCAAAAAAACTTCATGACGTTTACCCTTATTCTATTTTTCCTTTTACTATCGGCTTTGTTTTCAGGTTCGGAGATCGCCTTCGTTTCTGCCAATAAGTTGCGGATAGAATTAAAGAAAAATAAAGGCTCTCGTCGAGGTGCAATCTTGGCGCATTTTTATGAAAAACCTGCGGATTTTTTAGGAACCATGTTGGTAGGGAATAACATTGCGTTAGTGATTTTTACGACGATGTTATCCAAAGTACTGGAACCAATATTCACTAGTTATCTTGGTATTGAAAATGCTTTAGTGATGCTCCTCATCACTACTATTTTAATCACCATAGTGGTGCTCATCTTTGGAGAATTTTTACCTAAAACTCTTTTTCGATTATTTGCAGATGATGTTTTATATTTTTTAGCTTACCCGTTGCGATTTTTACAATGGATACTTTACATTTTTTCTTGGGTGATGATTCGCTGTTCGAATTTGTTTCTAAAAGCATTTTTTAAATCAGAAGTTTCGCAAGTTGAGAATGCCTTGACGAGAGTTGATTTGGGAGATTTTATTCAAAGTTCAATTACGGAAGAAAACGATGATATTGATACTGATTTGTTTCACAATGTTTTGCAACTTCGAGAAGTCAAAGTAAAAGAATGTATGATTCCTCGACGAGAGATTGAAGACATAGATGTGAATGATAGTATTGAAGATTTGGAGCAATTATTTCGGGAAACGAAATTATCGAGATTGATTGTAACTGAAGATGATATAGACAATGTGCTTGGTTATGTTCATCATGCGCAAATGCTTAAAAATCCCAAAAGCATTCGTCGGTTGATTTTAAATATTCCATATGTTCCTGAATCAATGCGAGCGCAAATTTTGATGAATAGATTTATTAAAACAGGAACTACGATTGCTTGCGTTGTCGATGAATATGGAGGTGTAGCTGGGATTATCACGTTAGAAGATATTTTG
>CAZMBP010000084.1:0-200885 GCA_964564545.1 uncultured Saprospiraceae bacterium | reverse complement strand
CTATATTATATTGATGCAGATGAAGCTTCATTGAATCCTTCTGCTACTGAAAAATCAGATTCATATTTTTGGAGTTCTCAATCTATGGGAGTTGGACACTTTGCCAAAGAAGCAGAGAAAATGGCTTTTTCAAATGGTGATCTAGTTGATGCTTTGATGAAAAAAGAAGCAAGTGACACAGCAGGTCAAGTGGCTGCAAATGGCCCAGCAAAATCTGTTGATGTTTTGATTGGGAAAAAAGCAACTCGAACTTACGATGTTGCAGACAAAGGAATATTGTGGGGATGGGAAGTGTCTGGCTATGTTTGGACAAAAGCAATTTCCGCAGGAGCATTCTTAGTTCCATTTTTAGCATGGGCATTTGGATTTGCAGAAGTAGATCCGATGGTACTTTGGGCTGGACTTGGCTTAGGTGTTTTCTTTTTAGCTGCAACAGGCGTTTTATTAATCATGGATTTGGATCAGCCAAAAAGATTCTTATTCGTTTTACTTCGCCCACATTGGGGATCATGGTTAGTAAAAGGTGGTTATGCGATTACAATTTATGGAGGACTTCTCACAGTCTTAGCAGCAGCAACTTGGTTTGGTTGGACTGCAATCGCTAACTCAGTAATGTGGGTGACTGCATTGACGGCTGTAGTAGTAGCAATTTATACTGCGTTCCTTTTTGCGCAAGCTAAAGGTCGAGATTTTTGGCAAAGCCCAGCATTAGCGATTCATATGTTAGTGCATAGTTTTATGGCAGGGGCTGCGATATTTGGAATCCTATCTTTGTTTGTAGAAAATGGAGCGAACTGGTTACCATTTTTGAAAAATGTAATCCTAGGTGGAGTAGCAGTCAATTTATTTACGATGTTGATGGAGTTGACCATGACTCATCCAACTAATGATGCCAAACGAACAGTTAACATGATTTTAAAAGGACGATACAAAAATAAATTCTGGATGGGTGTGGTGGTTTTAGGAAACTTAATTCCAATGTTAATCTTATTCTTCGCAGGAGCTAGTGCAACGATGTTGGCAGCAGCTGGAGCAGCAGTATTAATTGGAATTTGGTTTACAGAAGATATTTGGGTAGAAGCACCACAGAGAATTCCTTTAAGTTAAAAACTAGCTGCGGATTTTTTTTGCCGCAGATTGGGCTGATTTATTATGATAATTATGATTTCTCCTTTTATATAAATAAGATTTCAAATGATGGGAACAATCATAAAAATTCATAAAAGATCAGCCCAATCTGCGGCAAAAAAATTAACCTGCGGCAAAAAAAAATAAAAATATGACAAAACATAAACCGTCATTAATCGAACGCATCGCCGAAAAGATCGGCTTAATTCAAAACCTCCACGAAGAAGACACGCAAGCTCCTGTGGACAGCCTAACTGAACCGGGTCAGCTAACAAAATTCCCACCAATTGATCAATGGGACAATTGGACAGAATACGAAGCCACCGAACATCCGAAAAAAGTAAAAAAGAACTACACTATAGTTCCAACGACTTGCTTCAATTGTGAAAGTGCTTGCGGTCTAACTGCATACGTAGATAAAGATTCCAACGAAATTAGAAAGTTCGAAGGAAACCCATATCACCCTGGCAGCCGTGGAAGAAACTGTGCAAAAGGCCCCGCAACGATTAATCAAATCACCGATCCAGATCGAATTTTATATCCATTAAAAAGAGCAGGGAAAAGAGGTGAAGGAAAATGGGATAGAGTCACTTGGGATGAAGTATTGGATGACATCGCAGGTCGAATGCGAAAAGCAATCCAAGAAGATCGACACAATCAAATCGCCTATCACGTAGGTCGTCCAGGCCATGAAGGATATGCCAATCGAGTGATTCAAGCATGGGGAGTTGATGGACATAATTCGCATACTAATATTTGTTCATCAGGAGCAAGACTAGGTTATAATGTGTGGTACGGATATGATCGACCATCTCCAGATCATGCCAATGCAAAATTCATTTTATTGATTTCTGCGCACTTAGAAAGTGGACATTATTTTAATCCACATGCGCAACGAATCATCGAAGCAAAAATGAAAGGAGCGAAATTGGCGACGATGGATCCACGATTGTCGAACACCGCAAGTATGTCTGATTATTGGATGCCTTCCTATCCAGGAACGGAAGCGGCAGTTTTGTTAGCGATGGCAAAAATCATTTTAGAAGAAGGATTATACAATCGACCATTTTTAGAAAATTGGACGAACTGGGAAACTTATTTAGAAAAACGTCACCCAGGTACTCCTTTGACTTTTGAAAATTATATTGAAAAAATGACAGGCGAGTACGCTGAGTACACACCTGAAATGGCGGAAGCAGAAAGTGGGGTAAAAGCCGAAATGATTCGTGAGTGCGCGATCAAAATTGGAGAAGCAGGCGAACGATTTGCTACTCACAACTGGCGAAGTGCTGCAAGTGGGAACCTAGGTGGATGGTGCGTTTCAAGGTGTTTACATTTCTTAAATGTATTGACTGGAAGTGTTGGAACAGTTGGAGGAACATCTCCGAATAGTTGGAATAAATTTAAACCAAAATTCCATACGACTCCTCCAGGACAGAAGTTTTGGAACAATATGCATTTCCCAAATGAGTATCCTTTGGCAATGTTTGAAATGAGTTTCTTATTGCCGCATTTCCTAAAAGAGGGTAGAGGTAAAATGGATGTTTATTTCTCCAGAGTATTTAATCCGGTGTGGACTTACCCTGATGGATTTAGTTGGATGGAAGCATATTTGGATGAAGAGAAATTTGGGTTGCATGCTGCGATGACGCCTACTTGGAATGAGACGGCATTCTTTGCAGATTATGTTTTACCGATGGGACACTCTGCTGAGCGACATGATTTAAATAGTTATGCGACGCATTCTGGAATGTGGATTGCCTTCCGTCAACCGGTGTTGCGAGAAGCTGCACGACGAGCTGGTAAGCCAGTAGAATTTACCTACGAATCCAATCCTGGAGAAGTTTGGGAAGAAGATGAATTTTGGATTGAGTTGAGTTGGCGAATTGATCCTGACGGAAGTTTGGGTATTCGAAAACACTTCGAGTCACCTTATCGTCCAGGAGAAAAAATTAAAATTGACGAGTACTATCAATACATTTTTGAAAATACAAAAGGACTAACGGAAGCTGCCAAAAAAGAAGGATTGACGGAGTTGGATTATATGAAAAAGCACGGCGCGTTTGAAGTAGAAAAACACAGTTACTCTAAACATGAGTTTACGCTTTCAGAAGAACAACTCAAAGGTTCGACGGTTGATAAGAAATCAAAAGTGATTCGTAAAGATGGAAAAGATATTGGAGTGATGGTAAATGGAACCGCTTACGTTGGTTTCCCAACACCGAGTCGTAAAAATGAATTTTACTCTCAAACTTTAGCTGATTGGAATTGGGAAGAGCATGCGATTCCAACTTATATCAAGAGTCATATACACAATGAGAAATTGGACAAAGAAAAAGGCGAATATGTTTTAGTGCCTACTTTCCGATTACCGACCTTGATTCACTCTCGTTCTGCTAATGCAAAATGGTTAGTAGAAATCGCCAACCGAAATCCAATTTGGATGCACCCAGAAGATGCTAAACGATGGGGATTCAAAACGGGAGATTTGGTTCGATTAAATACCGACATCGGATTCTTTATTGATAAAGTTTGGGTGACGCAAGGAATGAAACCAGGCGTAGTAGCTTGCTCGCATCACCTTGGTCGATGGCGACGAAAACAAGATGCAGGAAACCGTTGGGGAACCAATACCGTCAATATAAATACTGATGGAAATGGTGCTTGGAAAATGGAAACCGCTTCGGGCATCCGACCATTCGATAGTGAGGATAGTGATAGTAAACGTATCTTCTGGTCTGACGGTGGTGTACATCAGAATATTACACATGCTGTTCACCCTGATCCGATTTCAGGAATGCATTGTTGGCATCAAAGAGTAAGAATTGAACGACCACATGATGGTGATAAGTACGGTGATATTTTCGTGGATACAAATAAGTCGCATGAGAATTATAAGGAGTGGTTAAAGATGACGAGACCTGCGGATCAGCCTGATGGGTTGAGGAGACCGTATTGGTTTAAGCGTCCGTTGAAGCCGGATAAGAAGGCATACTATACTACCAATATGGATGAGAATGGGAGAGTGAAGAAGGAATTGGATTAATGAAAAAAAGAGCAACTGGGGACGGTTGCTCTTTTTTGTTTTGAGGAAACCGTAGGTATCCGATACCTGTTCACTATCTCAGAGAGATAGCGCTAGTGTAGACTTTACCTTTTTGATATTTATCATCTATTATTTTGACATTTGTCATTGCTTAAAGCAAAAGATTTGGATAGTTTAAGCCATTGCTTAAAAAAAAAATATCCATCATGAAAAAGATACCTATTCTTTTAATCTTGACATTAGGTTTGATATTAGTAAGTTGTAAAAAAGAAAATACTGAACCTATAGATGATTATGTCCTTGTTACAGGTAATTTCATTGATGTTAGAGACAGTCAAAGTTATAATTGGGTAATACTCAAAGATGGTAATAAGTGGATGTCTGAAAACCTTAATTATGACACTACAGACTCTTGGTGTTCTGATAACCTAGAAATTAATTGTGATGAGTATGGTCGTCTTTATAATTGGTCTTCTGCTTTAACAGTATGTCCAAAGGGTTGGTATTTGCCGAGTGAAAATGAGTGGAGAGTTATGACTGAAAAATATGGCGGCGATTATTTTAATTCTGATGATGAAGGCAGAGCCGCTTATAGGGCATTAGTAGGTGCAGGATCTAGTGGCTTCTCTGCCCAGTTGGGTGGAAGTTTTATTCATCCTCTTGATGTCGGTCGCATTGGTTTGTATTGGAGTAGTACGGAACATGAAAATCATTCCTGGCAATCATATAGTTATGGCTTTAGGAGATCGGATGGTATAGCGTCTCGCTTCTTTCTCGACAAGACACGAGCCTTGTCTTGTCGGTGTATTGAAGATTAATTTTGAAGGTAGAATTTAGTAGCCGCTGTCCATTACAAACCAGACTAACAATTAAAAAGCAACCGCTAGCGCTACCTCGGAGAAGTAGCGCCAGCGTTAACTGCTATAATACTTCTTCTCAACAAATAATAACCGGAACCCTTAAAAGGATTCCGGTTTATTTCTTTTAGCCAGATTGGTATTTTAGGAGATAAAGATTATTTACTAATTGGAGATTTTAATTACATCCTCCCCATCGATGCACTTACCATTATTAAGAACAGCATCGAGATCGAGAACAAAAACATCTCCACCTTCAGGAGATGGGAGTGTAGCGATCAAATCGGCAGTTTTGAACTTAAGTTTGAGATCTACATAACCATCTGCACCGTCAGTATTACAGGCGTACGGATCAGTAGGTTTTCCTAAAAGTGGCATCTCAGGGGTTCCAACATCATCATATTTATGCCATGCTTTAGGGGCTACTCCGTTAAGCGTAATTTGAGATAGATCGATATCATGCACATCAAAATCAGCTGAGCCTAAAATAGCTACTGGTGTAATACCATTACTATTTGTGTTAAGCGGATTAGGACAACTTCCCGGATGCACATCGAGACCTACGCCACAAGCTTCAAGGGTTACATTAACTGTTTGAGTGGCATAGAGAATATCATCCCCATAGAGACCTACCTCAAAACTATAAAAATCAGGAGCAGTACAATTAGGCACTTCATAAGTAATTTCGAAAGACATTTCAGGATCTACACAGACATCGACATTAGTGTATTCAGTTGGATTCACAGAACTGATCCAGCTTTGGTAATTGGCATCGACTGCTTTCAATTCAACCTTTGCTACATCACAGAAGGCATCTTCAATTGCATCTATGATGAAATCACTAATGCTTAAACCTCCTGGAATGGTACCATTTGTATTGAGTCGAAATACATTAAAATCATTTGCTGCTGCTAAGCTTTGCCATTGATTAAATTCAGAGTTTGAAGGTCCACTATAAAAGACGATTAAGTTAACTTCTTCAGCTGCTATTTTTGCCAGCCCTTGAGTCATTGAATAAGGACTATATTCTTGGGGTCTTTCATCAAGGAAAACAAGAGCAACCCTAGCTGCATTGGTTCTCCATGAGGGATCATCAGCAGACCGGTAAAAGTGTTCAGCGTAGTCTTCAAAAACACCGCCTGTAAGACTGATTGCGTTTACCGCACTCGAAAAAGCAGAGCCTGAACTGGTTAGATCCTGGTTCAAAGTATAGCCTTCAAGACCGGAAGAAACTCCAGCCTGCAAGTCGGTAATCTCAACATTGATGTCGTTAAAAATATTTATTGCATTAGCCTTGACATTGTTAAGTTCACCGCTCATGGAGCCAGAAAGGTCGAAATGAACCATGATATCTCCAATGGAAGGCAAACTGAGTGTTGCTGTTTTATTTTCGCTGAAAGGCACTCCAGCCTGGGTAGAAATATCTACTACAGCAGGAGTTAGGCTAGATTCAGTTGTAGTTTCTGGTCCATTAAAAGGTAGTGGAGGGATCACTTCTACGGTGGCTGGGGGTATTTCCCCAATAAAATAGTCAGGGTCATCAGGTGATAAGATAGTTGTCTTTTCAGTAGCTAGATTTATGTCAGTAGCTGGAGTTATGCCTTTGACTTCATTGTCGACATTAACTTGATCTTCCTTTCCGCAGGATACAATCAGTAAAATAATCATTGCCAAGCAGGGCAACAATAATGTTGGTTTAAAAGGGGGGAATTTCATGATAAATTTGGTTTTAATATTAAAAATAAGACAATTAACTTTTAGTGCAATAGAACGGTTGTCCATTGCCGATATCATTGAAACCTAATCCTTACTCTCGTTAGGACAGTACTTTGTTAAGTTTTAAAAAACTAAATTGTAGTTATTATTTTAAGTATTTTGAATCCTGAATAGCAAGAATATGCAAATTTGGATAGAGGAGAAACTAGGATTAGATAAGAGATCTTACTATTTCGGATAAGGCAAGATTGTTTTCATTTGCCTTTTTTAAAAAACTAATTTTTTTCCATTGACTTTCAATGTTTTATATGAGGAATTTTTCAACATTTAATAATGTATGATTTTTTTTTTAATTTCAAAATTATTAACGTAGTTTTTTTTTAAGAATGTCAAGACATTTTTGATTGCTCGCTGGCGCGCGCTGTTCGGGCCAATGCCCCGCTGGCCTTTACAAACCAGACTAACAATTAAAAAGCAATCTGCTCGTGTAGACTTTAAAGTCTACAAACTGCAAAAGGAAGCGGATTTCATCCGACAGTCTACAAGTATAACAAGAAGTTGCTAGCGTAAAATCTAAAAGCTTTTGCAGTTTGTAAATATATTGTTATATAAATTAATATAAAGAAAGAATTGGATTAATAAAAAAAGAGGAACTGGGACGGTTGCTCTTTTTTGTTTTATAAATTTCTTGTTGGACTTGTAGACTGACGGATGGAATCCGTTACTTTGGTTCGTGTAGCACTTCAAGTGCTAACGAGCAGGTCTGTTCATCCAAAAAAAAAAATCGTCGCTAGCGCTGGGCCTCCTGGCCCGTGTTTACTTTTCCGCCTTCCGATAGTAATGAACAATATTATATAAATACTAAAAAGTAAACACGGGCCAGGAGGCCCAGAGCTAGCAACGGTGTGTTGAATGCTTTTTAAAAATAGTTCCCTGTGCAAGCAGGTTGGGTTTTATTTCCACAACATTATATTTATAGTAGTGCTTCAAATTATTTTGATGATGGTCAAGGTGTGTTGGAAGTTTTATTACTGGAAGAATTTTTTAGATTTAATTAGTGATCGTAATTTTTTTACCTCTTCCTCACCATCGCATTTTTTAATTTATGACATGAGTCAATTCAAGAATTTTATTATATAATTCATTAGGATTGAAAGGTTTTGGAATATAATCGTCCATTCCTGCATCATAACAGTTAGCAACATCTTCTCTTAATACGGAAGCTGTCATTGCCATAATCTTTACTTCTTTTTTATTCTGATTATCCATTGATCGGATAAATTGCGTAGCTTCAAAACCATCCATTTCTGGCATCTGAATATCCATTAGGATTAGATTATAGTCATTGTTTGCTACTTTTTGAATAGCCTCTTTTCCATTATTGGCAGTATCCGATTGAAATCCGAATTGAGTTAAAAATCGATTTGCAACTAGCTGGTTTATTTTATTATCTTCAACCAAAAGAATTTTAATATTTGCCTTTTCTTCCTCAGAGATATCAATGAATTCTTGTAGCTCATCAGTTTTAGTTTCAGTAATTGGAACTCCAAAATTTAATGTAAAGGAGAAGGATGTTCCTTCACCATATATGCTAGAGATATTTAATTCCCCTTTATGCAGCTCAATTAATTTTTTAGAGATTGGTAAACCTAATCCAGTACCTCCAAACTTTTGGGTAATAGTTGAATTTGCTTGTGAAAAACTTTCAAAAACTGAATTGATATTTTCTTTTTTAATTCCTATGCCTGTATCCTTTACATCAAAATGCAACTCAAAGCCCTGATCATTCCTATTTTTCAACGAACAATCTACAGTAACGGATCCCTTCTCTGTAAATTTGATTGCATTCCCAACTATATTAAGTAAAATTTGGTTTACTCGAACTGAATCTCCTGCCATCACTAATGGGATATTCTTATCAATGTTTAAATGAAAATCAAGTGCTTTTTCTTTAACCTTGATTTCAAAAGTTTTGTATACTGAGTCGAGAACTTCAATGATCTTAAAATTAGAATTGTTAATTTCTAGTTTTTCAGCATTAATTTTGGATAGATCCAGTATATCGTTAATAATGACGAGAAGATTTTTAGCTGAGTAATCAACAGCAGAAAGATATTTATGTTGTTCGGGTGATAATTTAGTTCCAAGTAGAATATTAGTCATCCCAATAATTCCATTCATTGGTGTACGGATTTCGTGACTCATATTGCTTAAAAATTGGTCTTTTGCTACCACACCTTGCCTAGAAGCTTCTATAGATTCCTGTAGATCTTTTTCTTTGCTTATTCTTTCTTTTATTTCTAGACGAAGTTTTTCATTAATTGCTTCTATTTCAGAAGTTTGTTCCTTGACTTTTTTGTCCAGATTGGCGTTGATGTTATTTATTTTTTGTTGTTTAAGACCAACCCAAAAGCTAGCAAACCCTAAAAAAAACGGAGCAGTATTAATGATCCAAATCAATAGATTGCTAGATTGTACAACCCAAATAGTTTCCCATGAAATATGACCAAATTCCTGAATAGATACAGTAAGTGTTCCTATAACAGGAAACAAAATTCCGAATGTTAGTCCATATATTAGATAATAAAAACTGATTTTACTTTTCATCATAATTTTTTTGTTAAAAATATTTTTGGGCGAATATTATTTATACAAAATGAGAAAAGAGTAAGGTGGCTTTTTTGTGGTAGTTGAGCGATTTACGTTTTTCAGTACTATTACTAATGGTAGTTAATTTTGTGCCAAGAACTATAAAATATAATTTTTTATCTCCTTTTTGTGACGGATTAATTTTCTTGTTAGATTAAGAAAAAAGAGCAATCTGGGACAGTTGCTCTTTTTTTATTCTTCATGAGTCAAAAATTGATACCTTTAGAAGATGGCACATTTCATGGGACACTCTCAATCATTATCTAAACTTTTGTTTTCTTTGTAACAATATATTTACGAAGGTTCGAATTTAAAATATTTTCCAGTTCTCGTTCATTATCTAAACTCGTTTCAGTAAATAAAAATCCAAAAACAGGATATGTTTTAATGTCAAATCTTCTGGATTCCAAAACATTTTCCAAATCTTTTTCAAGCAAGTCAAACCTGAAACGACTAATCTCATCAGGTGCAATACCCGAATTATTATTCAAAACGATAATGCTATATTTTTTAGAAACTTTGTCTTTGAAAATTTCTTTCCAATTTGGTTTTTTTGAATTTATAAAATACTCATAGGAATTAATTCCGAAAGCATACCATGATAAATCGCCCGTTGTACACCATCCTCCAAATCTCAAAGGATTCACTTCAATTGGATAAATTTTTCCTTCTTGATTAATTCTAATTTCCACATGTAATGGAAAATTTCTTAGTTTAAGTTTATCTCCAATCGGTTGCATGAAATTTTTTATCTTATCAATATGGGTAGTGATAATTTCTTTTGAAGTGGAATAAACTCTATCACTTGTGTCCGTTGAGGAGGAAAATTTATGATGTAAAATATTCAGAATCACTAACTCACCATCTTGATTAAAGTAGCTGTCGATAGCATATTCTTCCCCCTCAATATAATCTTCAATAATAAAATTGGAAGCGTCAATTACTTCCTTTGGAAAGGAATTTTCTAAATCAGCAACATTCAATTGTTCCTGTGCTTTTCTCCAATCTTCCATATATCGAATGATGTGAACACCCAAACTAAAAAAACCAACCATAGGTTTTATCACAAAAGGAAATTTGATTTTTTCTAAATCCAAACTAGGGATGTCGTTTAATTTAACCGATTTAAAGAAAAAAGTAGGAAAAGTATTCTGGATTAATTCCCTAAATTTCACTTTGTTTTTAAAGACTTCTATTTGATTTGAAAGTAAGGGAGAAGGATGATTTTTATTAATCCATGCAATGGAATTTTCTGAATTAGTATATATCGGAGTCGTTGGTGATTCCTTTAACATTGTTTTGGCATCTTCTTCAGAGACCCAATTTAGCGAAGTATCTTTTATTAATTCTTGAGCTTTCTTGGTTGCAATAATTTTAAAATTATTATCTTTTATTGTCTTGATTAAATAATCAGAAACATATGGTTCGTCTATTAAAAACATGGATATTTTTTAGGTAGTTAAAAAACAAAAATATAAAATTCATATTTCTCCCAAAATAAAATCTGCTGCCATTTGCGCATGCAACTGTGTTTTGGAAATCATTGGCAAATCAAAATCCTCTGGCGCAAGCAACATTGGCAATTCTGTACAACCTAAAATAATTCCTTTCGCACCCCGCTGTCCATTACAAACCAGACTTACAATTAAAAAGCAATCTGCTCGTGTAGACTTTAAAGTCTACAAACAGCAAAAGGAAGCGGATTTCATCCGACAGTCTACAAGTATAACAAGAAGTTGCTAGCGTGAAATCTAACAGCTTTTGCAATTTGTAAATGTATTGTTATATAAAGTTCTTGTTGGGCTTGTAGACTGACGGATGGAATCCATTACTTTGGTTCGTGTAGCACTTCAAGTGCTAACGAGCAGAGGTAGTTTTTCAGTCATAAAAGAAGCAACTTCAATTTGAAGTAGCTTCTTTCTTATTATTTAGCAATAAATATTTCTTTCTTATAAGTGCTGGCGCCACCTCTAAAAAACAAAACCCCATTCGCTGGAATTTTCGCTCTGCGGAAGTTCCGGGTATTCAAGAAGACTCCTGCCTTTGATTGATCAACAACAACTATATATGTAATAAAAAACAGAGCATTGAGGAATGCTAAGCACTACCGCAGGAACGGTATCGCTAGGGGGTAACCAATAAACATTTTAAAAAAAGAAAATATCAACCTTTCCATTAAAAGAATCTTTGCTTAAACCAAAGCAATTCACTTTCCATCATTCCAATTTTTTTTTAAACTAAAATATCTTTCTCCTCATTGAAACCAAAATTTTTTAAATTAAAATAACTCAAATATCACCGAATCAAAGATCTTTTCAACAAAAAAAATTTCCTTCTGGTGCAACAAAGTTACTTTCCACCGAAACCAACTTGCTTTTAAATAACCTTAACTTTTTTTAAACTAAAGTCGAATAAAAACAACCGAAAAAAAGTTTTTTTAAACTGAAAAAACTTAAAAACAATTGAAAAAAACTTTTTTTCGTTTTGCAACAAGTCAATTTTACTCGCTAGCGCTAGCGTGGGAGTAGTTTTCCTTTTATTGAAAGTTGGTTTTGTATTGGAAAGTAGAATATTAATTTATCTTATTTATGATTAATTTTTTTACAACTGTTTTGCCTGTTTCCAGATCTTGAATTTTAAGCAAGTAATAACCATTAGAAATAGTGCTTACTTCAATTGAGGTTGAATTAATGGAAGAAAAAAGGATTTTTCCTCTTAAATCTACAAGCATTGTTTTGTACTCCAGATTACCGTTTACTTCAATATAGATTTTATCAGAAACTGGATTCGGAAAAATATTGATTATGGAGTTTGATAGTTCGTAAGTGGAAGTAATTAAATCCATCCCATCACAATCTTCGTCTATTCCATTATTTGCGATTTCTTCTGCATCGGGATTGATTTGTGAATTGTTATCATCACAGTCATCTGCCAAGACGAATCCATCCTGGTCTAAATCATCATCAAGTGTTGATTCATCACAATCGTCATCAATTCCATTATATACAATCTCATTAGCATCCGGATTGATTTGTGCGTCGTTATCATTGCAATCATCAGCTAATACGAATCCATCCTGATCTAAATCATCATCAAGTGTTGATTCATCACAATCGTCATTTATACCATTATAAGGTATCTCATTTGCACCTGGATTGACATTTGGATCATTGTCGTCACAATCAACATCAGATGCAAACCCATCTTGGTCAAGGTCTATAGGACTCACAACTCCATTTTTATAAAAAACTAATTCGCCATTAATACTTGCAACTATATCTTGATCACCATCATTATCTAAATCAGCTGGTGATACAAATCTGCATTGAGTAAATGAGTCATCTACGGTGATGTTATCTGTAAATGTTTCTTGACCATCATTATTTAAGATGGTGATTTTATTAAATTCTGCAACTAAGAGATCAGTTAGATTATTATTATTCATGTCACTAGCCGCGATGTAAAGTGGAGTAGAGAACATCCCACTTATTTGAATTGGATTTCCAAGGTTTCCAATTCCATCATTTTCATTCCAATATAATGCCCCGTCAATAGCACTAGTGTAAAAAACATCCATATCACCATCACTATCTATATCTCCAAAATTCACATTACTTGCATTTGGAACATTGTTATTTAGAATATTTTGTGTAAAGTTCCCTTGACCATCATTTAATAATGATAATATTAGTCCATCATCCTCTATTGCAGCTATTAAATCTAGGTCGTCATCTTGATCTAGGTCAACTATCTTTATTTGAACTGGATCATCTGTAGCGGAAAGTACCGTATTCTGGTTTGAAAAATTACCATTTCCATCATTTGCATACCAAACTATTTTATCGTCAAAAGTTAGTGCTGTAATAACATCCAAGGAACCATCACCATTTACATCACCAACAGCTATTGAATTGGGATAATCTATATTTTCATCAATTAAATGAGCTGTAAGAAATTCCTGATTACCATTATTTTCATACCAAAACATATCATCATCAAAAAAAGAACCAGCTATAATATCCAGATCACCATCATTATCTAAATCGCCATAACTCAATCCTGATGGACCACCAATATTATCTTGAAGTATATTAGCACTTGAAAAATTAGAGTCACCGTCATTTATATACGATACTAATGTGCTTCCTTTTGAAGATAAAATATCAATTTCACCATCTAAGTTTAAATCTACTAAAATGAATTTACTTCCTATTCCAATATTATCTATAATTACTTGATCAGAAAATTGGGCGTTTAAATAGTTTGAAATAATTAATAAGAAAATGAGGTGAATTTTTTTCATGCTTTTTAAATGTTTTATTTTTTTAGAAATTTTGATTATTGTTTTTTAAGTATTTCCATTGTTAAAATCCAAGTGTTTCTTTTCTATTATTATAGTTCTATATCTAACACAAACAATAAGTTCAGCGCTAACTAGGATTTACTATTGATGAACTGATGAGGTGCCAAAAGGGGGACAAAGTTAAAATTAAACTTGGTAATATTACTTTTCTGATATTGTTCCTTTGGTATGATGAAACAATATATATGCACGCTATCGTTCCTCCCTTCGTTTGATCAACAACAAATATTTATGAAATAGAAAGCAGGGCATAGAGAAATTCCAAGCAATACCTGAGGAGTGGTATCGCTAGCATGAGCTTATGGAATTTTGTTTAAAATCACTTCCGTAAAACTTCAAGAGCTGATATAAAGATTTTTTTCCAAAATAAAAGGGTAACCTTTTTGAAAGAGATGCTATATGGTTAAAAATAAATTTTAATCACTTCAAACAGTATCTAAAATGAAAATTTCAAATGTAATTATAAACAGAAAAAACAGAATATTTCAATTCATACTAATCATGGGAGTTTCCTTGTTTTGTCATCAATATAGTTTGGCTCAGAAGGATGTAAATTTTGCCTTAGGAATAGCAACAGGCTATACACCCAATTTGAAATATGATTCCTACAACGACAGGTTACGTGAAGGAAAAGGAAATAACTTCTCTCTTCTTGCAGAAGTACATATCAATAACCAATGGGTTGGTAGATTTCAATTTGTCAATATAATCACCTCTACTTATAAGGGAGATCTAGAAGAAACCATTAAATCTTCAAGAACTTTTACTGGCTCGATAGGATATATTTTCGGTAATTCTGATTCTAAATTAAGACTCTCTGTTATGGGATCAGCGGGTGCTGGCTTGATATCTTATGGACAATTTACAGATGGAGGTGTACAAGTAGGTATCACTACAGGACCTCAATATCAATTGACTGAAAATATTTTCGCCATTGCAGAAATAAGATACCTTAAAGGTTTTGCTTATGACGAAACAAGTGGAAATATTAGCCAAACAGACGCATTAATAGGTGTTAAAATGTTGTTCTAAAATATCCTCTGCTAGTACTACCTCCGAGAGGTAGAGCTAGCATGTTGCGTTAGTGTGAAGACTGTTGCTTTTTTTTGGATGATTATTTCGGATCATCTTTTATTTTCAAATCTATCAACAAACTAGATTTGTTTTTCTTAGCAATGGGAAGCTTAATTGAATTTCCTATCTGAACAGTATTGCCTTCAATAGAATTGATTTTGTTTTTGGCTACAATGTAAGATCGATGAATCCTGATAAAATCATTTTCAGGTAATATTTCTTGTATCTTTTTTAAATGCATGCTAACTAGAAACTTTTCATTCCTAAAATAAATAAAACTGTATTCCTGTTCAGCCTTTACATAAACAATATCATCAAAAATTATTTTTAAAAGTTTGCCTTCATGCTTGAAGAAATAATAGGTATTTTCTTCTGTAGGAGTTTTACGACCTTTTTCACTTTCCAATCTTTCATTGACTTTTTCAATCGCTTGAAAAAGTCGATTAAAAAGAATGGGCTTCAGAAGGTAATCCACCACATTGAGTTCATATCCCTTGATTGCATATTCACTATATGCAGTTGTGAAAATTACAAGGGGAGGTTTTTTTAAAGATTTTAGAAAGTCAATACCAGTAATAGTAGGCATCTGAATATCTAGAAAAATCACATCAATCTCGAACTTCAAAAGAGCTTCATAAGCTTCCTCTGCATTTTTGCAGGTACCCACCACAGACCAATTTGGAATCTTACTCAAATGAGATTGTATGATTTCTCTCGCTAGAGGTTCGTCATCTACAATTAATGTATTAATTATTTTCATTTACAAATCTATATTTAACATTACTGTATAAATTGAGTCTACTTTCGTAACTTCATATTGATAATTTTCTTGAAAATATAATTTAAGTTGTTTATCCAAATTTTTCAATCCTAAGCCTCCGTGTGATTTATTTTTTTTATTCTCATCAAATTTATTTTGTACCATCAGATTGATATGATTTCCATTCACCTTTAACTTAATAATTATTTTATGATCTTTTTTATCAACATTATATTTAAAAGCATTCTCCAATAAAGGTATAAATAGTAGGGGAGGCAGTTCAACATTTTCATTGTCAATTTCTATTTCCAAGATTACTTCTGTATGATTTAATCTTAGCTTCTCTAGTTCGATGTAATTTTCTATCAACTTAATTTCTTCAGATAAATGAATAGTTTTCTTTTTTGCACTATCTAAAGTATAACGTAAAAATTCTGACAATCTACTAATGGCAATCAATGACATATCAGTACGTTCATGCATGACTAAGCCGTAAAGATTATTGAGTGTGTTAAATAAAAAATGAGGATTCACTTGAGCTTTTAAGAAATTAAGTTCTAGATTAACTTTCTCCTTTTCTAATCTTAAATTTTTTATAAAAAAATGATAATAGCCTATGCTTGCTTTTATAGCAATTGGCAATACAAGCCCTGAGAATAATTGGAAAAATAATTGAATGTTTGAACCCTTGTATAAGATGTTTGTAACAATACTTTTACGAATAACACTTAAATAACTAGGGTTGTGTTCTAAAGCTAATTGTATGCATGAGTCACAATACTGAAAAACTAATTTTTCTCCAATGGCTTCGGCTACAACATATAAAAAAGTAAGAAAGATTAAAGAGCAGATTAAGAAGAACCAATTTCTTTTTTTTAAAAAAAGAGGAACTACAAAATACATCAAAGGATAAAAAACAATGATGAGCCCAAAAATATTTCTAAGAGGAGTTAAATAGGCTAGGGGAGAATTTCTATAATTATCAAATGAAAATTTGATTAAAAAATAGGTACTACAAAATGATAGAACCCAAAACAATAAATGAGATATTATTCTAAAACCTAAATGTGAATTCCTCTTGCTTATTAATGCTTCTATGTTCATATCAGAATGTAATTCTTTCTTAGAACTTATTCACTTATTTTATCAAAAATGTTTTTTGACAAAACGATTGTGATACTGTCTTCTAAGGAATGATTCAAAGTGGTATAATTTACCTGTTCTAAATAGCCAACAGATTTATCAAGCATAGTTAAATTTAATGAATCAATAATGTTGTTTTTGGAAAATATATATTGACTGTTATTACTTGAAGATAAATTTAGAGCATTCAAATTACATTCAGCAATTTCAACCGTAGAAGAATTCTTTAATTCGATATCCATTTGTTTTCCTGAAAATCCCTTGATCCGATTATGTGTATTTGAGACTATAATTTTAGAAAGCGAATTGCTTTCAATGATAATCCCTGTTGGTGTTTCATTCGAAAAAGATTGTTCGTTCGAAATATTGGCTCCGGTAAATTCTATGAATAATGTATCCTGTATAAGTTTTTTATTGAAGTGATTTTTTCTAGATCGCAATACTTTTACATCATTTGATTTTCCCTCTTTTATTTCAATTGGATATCCATTGCTTCCTTCAATATCTACAACGGAAAAAGGTTGAAGATTATAAGAAAGGTAGTTTTTAAATTTATCGTTGAGGTCGATTTTTAAAAACTCATTTTTTAAAATAACATTTGTGAAAATCATTCCTGAAATTAATGTGGAAAATAATATTGTTGATAAGATATTACTAGGCTTCATTAGTTATACTTGTTTTTCTTTAAGTTTTAACCATACCAAAAACCACATTGATATTGGTAATAAAAATCTTGTGAAAATGACAAATGCAAGGTCAATATTTTCAGGTAGGGAGACCGTGATATTTTCAGTTTCATGATGAAATAAAAAACTATCCAATGCAATACTCGAAACTATATTTGCATCAATAATAAGTAGTTCAAGAATAAAATTATTGAGATAATCAAAAAGAATAAAAAACAGAAAGACTGATAGTATGGTTTTAATCAAACTATACTTTACAAACATGACACGCCCCAAAAGTATAACACCATTAAATAGTAAATACCAAAAGAAGAAAACATAAAAATCGTCTTTAAAGGGATTCAGAATATTTTCCATCTTAAATCTATTAGTATTTAGGAGATATAAAACATCAACTAAGTAGAAAATAAATAAGTAGGATGCTAAGAATATTATAGTTGAAATAGAAATACTTGCTACGACTTTTTCGCTTTGTTTTGCAGGTAGAGTTAATACCCAAATACTGCTTGAAGAATCAGACAATTCGTTCAGCATAGAATTGGTAAATAAGCCTCCTCCAAAAAATAACCCGATTATAAATACACCATTCTGTACAGCTCCAGCGAAACTGTCTTGCCATTGATGCACTAGTAAAAACATAAATGATAAAACACCAAAAAGAACCAATAAGGAGATTCCATAAATTTTACTATTCTCTTTAACCTGCCTTTTAATAAGCATTGAAATATTTGAAGCTTTCATAAATGTTTAATTATTTCTTTATTTGACAAAACAGCATTAAACAACAATTCAATATCTACATATTGTAATTCCGTTGATGTGTTTTTTTTGATTGTTGCGTATCCATTACTCACCTTTTCTTGATATAGATTTAATTCACTTTCTTCTTTCGTATTTGAAATTTTAAAATGGAATTGTTTTGCAATGTGATCTTTGGCTTCATTTAGCAAAATCTTTCCATTATCCATGATGATAATATTGTTAATTAATTCATCCAAATCTCTAACTTGATGTGAACTAATAATCACTATTCTATCTTTTTTAAAAGAAGAATTAATCATATTTCTAAATGTGATTTTCGAAGGAATATCAAGTCCATTGGTAGGTTCATCCATAATCAACACTTTGGTATTGGTCGATAAAGCGAATGCTATTAAAATCTTCTTTTTTTGACCTAGGGAAAGGTCATTGGTTTTTCTGCTTTTCTCTATTTGAAAAGATGCAGTATAGCCGTCAAATTGCTGGACATCAAAATTTGGATAGAAATCTTTATAAGTGTCAATCAGTTTTTGAATAGTGATATTTGGTAAATAATATTCTTCAGGTACAAAGAATAAATCTTGCAAGAAGTCTACTTTTCTATTCTGAGGATTGAATCCGAATACATTGCAAGATCCACCTGTTGGGAAAAGCATGCCGGTGATATTTTTAATGAGAGTAGATTTTCCTGCTCCATTTTTTCCAAGCAAACCATAAATCTTTCCAGGTGAAAATGTTAAGTTTATAACCTTAAGAATCTCAACCTTCTTAGAATACTGGTAACTTAAATTCTCTATTTCAATCATGAGGTTTTATATATTTAATAGGAAGTTGATTTTTATAATAACTTCATTACAATGATATACCTAATTGATGTTTAAAGAAAAAAAATTAAATGAAGGGAGGCGAATTTTTAATAAAGGAGCTATAAACGACAACGAATGAATTTGTTATTTTAATAGGTAACTTGAGGCATTAGTTTTCTGGCTTTAATTACTGAAGAAAAAACATTTTGAAAAGAATCATCAGGATCTTGATAGCACTACCTCTGTCCAATCTGACAAATTCTTTCGAAAATAGGAAAGAGATTCTAGAAGTTGTGAATTTAGAATCGTTTTATGATTTATCAATTAGCATAAAATAAGCTGACTTAGCGAGTTGATTTAAATAAAAAAAGAGCAATCGTTCACGATTGCTCTTTTTTTAACTTAAAATTTAGTTGATGTTATTATGCAGAAAAACTCTAATAAATTTACAATTATCCTCCGCCTCCAAATAATACTCCAACTCCCCAAGTATTCATGGTTAAATCATTTGTAAGAGAATTGTTATAAAAATGACTAGTTCGGAAAATTCCAAATGCCCAAGGAGCTCTAATGATTTCCAATCGGAGTCCACTCGATCTTGTATAGGAGGTATTTATTTCTGGGACAGGGTCTACCATTGATAACATCCCCTCTCCACTTCCATTTATGTACCAGCCTGATGCTCGGACAATAAAATTGGATCTATTCGCTAAAAAGACAGCAGCTCTAAGTCCACCATCAAATTGCAATTTCCCTCCATAAGGAATATCAAGATAACGATCTCCTATTCCTGTGTAGTTTGGATCTATATGACTATATTCTCCTTTTAGTTTTAACCCTCTAAACACATAATCTATTTCAAATCGCCCAAAAAGATTTATTCCAGATCTATTTCCTAATACTATTTTCTCTACATCAAAGAACCATCGATTATCAGAGAATTCAGGACTTTCATCATCAATTGATGTGTAATCTCCAAAGAATCCTGAATGGAAAGCTACTTTTTCCTTAACTAACCAAAAATACCAATCTAGACCTAAGTGAGCCTCTAGGTGAACTTTTGAAGATTTGGAAGGTTGATCTTCATCAAATGTGCTTTTGGAAACATGGTAGGAAGAGGACATAATAATCCTTTTAATTCTCTCTTTGGAGCCATTAGCGAATGCCTCATTCATTCCAGTAATAAAATAAGCAGTACCACTAGCAATAGTATTGAGGTCTTGTTGTTGTTCTAAAACTTTAACTTTATTTTCTATTTGATGATTATAGGAATAACTTAAAGCTATTTTATACCATCTGATAGCTTCACTTATATTTCCATTGCTTTCATATTGTCTAGCTTTAGCTGTGGCTTCAGCGTACCTCTCGAATTTATATGAATTATCGACTTTATCTTTCTGTTTTTCTTTTTCTTTTTCCTTCTTCTCTTTTTCTCTTTTCTCTTTTTCTCTTTTCTCTTTCTCTTGTTTTTTTCTTTCTTTTTCTTTCTCTAGTTCGGCAAGCCGTTTTTCCTTTTCTTCTTTTTTACGTATCTCTTCTTTTTTTAAATCAGCAAGCCGTTTCTCCTCTTTCTTTTTCTTTAATTCCTTTTCTTTAGTCTCTTCTTCAAGACTTCTTTTTATATCATTTATTATTGAATTAATTAAGCTTCTATTCAATTCTAAAATATTTGCATCATATATATAAGGACTAGATTTCCAGTTTCTTTGTATTTGGTTTTGCCTTTCCGTTGTTTCGCTATTGTATTTTTTCTTAAAACTTTCCGTTGTAAAATCAAAACCAGTTAGTCCTGAAGTCGAGTATAAGTTTTTACTTACTGTATTAAATCCATTATAAGGCATTGAACATTTAATTTCAGTTAAAGTAGAATATCCAGAGCATGAATATGGGAAATTGATATATTTATTATTTTTTAAATAATCATATTGTACTCCTTCATAATCAATTCTAGTTACTTCTAAATTGCTGAATTCAGCTTTCACTTCTGGAGTAACAGCCCAGCTGAAATGATAGATTAATTTACCTGAAGCCTGAACATAATATCCATCAACATATCCACTAAAAGATACTGGTGTAGATTTAGTTTGGGCTGAACAATAAATAAATCCAAATAAGAAAAGGAAGGTAAATAATAATTGTTTCATGATAATCGTACTAAAATTTTGGATAAATTTTCCAAAAATTATGCCGTTCAAAACCATTTGGAACTTTCGCCTACCAGTAATTCCAAGCATTCGTATTGTAGCGATACCAACAGGTTATTATTCAATAATTTCTTTGCTTTTAAATAATCTATCCCACCTGCATCTTTGACATGTGAATAAATTATTACATTAAATTAATTAATATACAGCTTAACCTAGATAGTGGATTCCATCCGCTAGTCTGTAAGTATGGGTAAATAAAATTTCAAAAAGAAAACTCCATTATTCTGATGCCAAAATCATTATCAACTATTTGTTAATAATATTATCTTGAGGTTTTTATCAAAAAATATATATTATGAAACTAAGATTATTTATTAGGTTTACTTCAATTTTTTTATTATTTACAACTACCATTTCAGCCCAGTTTTCTGATGTTGTTTCAGGGTTAGATACCCCAAATGAAATGGCATTAGATGGTAATATTTTATATTTTTCAGAAACCACATTTGGTAAAATATCTAAGATAGATATTTCATTGGCTAATCCTGTAGTTGAAGAAGTTATCTCTGGTTTGTATAATCCTACAAGTATTTTTTTGGTTGGTAATTATCTATATGTCACAGAATTCTATGGCTATAGAGTTTCCAAAATTGATCTAATAACTTCCTCCTTCGACGAAGTTGTAGAAGATAGTCTAATTTATCCTAATGGAATTTTAATAGATGGGAATGATTTATACATTTCACAAACCTTAGAAAATATGGTTATTAAGGTTGACCTATCCAATCCAATCCAACCAAGAGATACAATTATTACAAATGTATATGGGCCAAGTGGTTTACTTTTGAATGGGAACGATTTATATATAGTTCAAAATCTTGGAGATAAAATTTCTAAAGTTGACATCACATTACCTAATCCTATTTTAATTGATGTGGTAACAGGTATTGATAACCCCAATAGTGATATAGCTTTGGTTGGTGATGAGTTATATTTTTCACAATATATTGAAAACAAAATTTCGAAATATAATATTGCTACAAATCAGGGACCAGAAGAAGTATTAACAGATTTGGATGGGCCAGCAGGAGTGTTAGCTGATGGGTGTTCTTTATATATTGTTCAAAATCTTGGAAATAAAATTTCAAAATTAATACTAGGTGGAACAGAAGAATTTTGGTACGCTGACATGGATGGAGATGGATTTGGAGATCCTAATGATTCTACACTTCTTTGTGGAATCCCAAATGTAAATGCTAGTTATGTAAGTAATAATGAAGATTGTGATGATACCAATTATGAGATCAATCCAAATGGGGTAGAGGTGGCCAATAATAATATTGATGAGAATTGTGATGGGAATGATTTAATGGTTTCAGCGATTGATTTAGAAAAGATTAAAATTTCGATTTATCCAAATCCTATTTTTGATTTTGTTAAATTAGAATCTTCTGATCTTGTTAACTCAACAGTTAAAATATTTGATTTGTATGGCAAAGTTTTAAAACAATTTGAGATGCTTAAGTTGCCAACTCAAATTGATTTATCTAATCTTGAAGCAGGTTCTTATTTTTTAGAAATAACTATTTTGGATTCCAATCAAAAGATCGTGAAAAGAATCATTAAGTTTTAAGTAATTATTTTTTTGCCTGGCTAGGGCTGCCTCTCTGAGGTAGCGCTAGCATGAAGTGCAAGCCCGAGCCAAAGTCTCAACCGTTTGTGGGAAATAAATCATCTGTCTGGATCAAAAAAAAATAGTTGTAATTTTGATTTATGCCAACTAACCCTTAGTTTAGATTTATGAAAAATATCTTAATTTTATTCGCTGCGATTTCATTTACTATTTTTGCTTCATGCACCAATCAGAAAATGGAAGACGACTTTGTTCCTACTAATTTAGGTACTTCAGATTTGCCAACAATTGATACTAAGTCCAATAGTGTTGATAATTATCAGGCAAGTATTGCAAGAGCAGATTTTACGATTAATAATGAAGGCAATCACATAAATGAAGGAGATGCCTTAATGCTTACCAATAACTCTATTGACGCTGTTTCTTACCATTGGGATTTTGGTAACGGTGACACTTCAACAGAAATTCAACCAACTTACCAATACGAAATTCACGGTAATCGTACTATAACGCTAACCATTACAGATTCTTTTGGCAAGACTCATCAGACAAGCCATGACATTTTAGTATTATGCGTTTTTGGTGGAATAGATCATAATCAATAATAAAGAAGCATTTATAAATGCTAAAAAATAAGCTTGGCTACCCGGTTCAACGATTATGAATATAAAACGTATTCGTTAAATGCAGAGTATTTAGACGAACATAAGAATCAGATTTAATCTTACAATCTATAAAAATAACAAGAAGCTGCTAATGTAAAAGTTAGCAGCTTCTTGCATTTTGTAAATGTAATGTTATATATGTTGGGTAAAGTGTACAACTAAAGTTTCTGATAACACCGATGCAAGAGCATTGACGCTAATAAGTTTTTTACAAAAATAGAAATCACAAATTTTAGGCAAGAGGGAAATTCGTGATGACTCGCTAGCGCTGGGCGGAGAGCTTTGAGGAATGCCAAGCACTACCGCAGGAGCAGTATCGCTAGCACGTTGTAGCAACCAACCAACCAAATATATATTCCGTTACTCTTGCTTATAGTAGGAGTTTTTCAAAATTCCCCATTTCCCTTTGTATTTAACAGCAATTAGGTCTTTATTGAAACTACCAATTTTATCATAAATAGGTGGTGTAATAATTTCCTTTTCACGAATAAATCCAAAAAGTCCATCTTTACGATATACTCGAAGACCTTCCTTGAGGCGACCTATAAAACTAAATGATTTATTGTTCCCATTTAATAGGTCATCTAAAAAGTAAAACCTTTTATCTATTTCCAAAACTTTACAAGAATTCTCCTCTTTGCCACTACTATAATATGTATAATTTTCCCCTGTGATAAATATTTTTTGATTTGTTGCAAAGTCTATAATCCACGAGGAGTCAGAAGAGTATTGCCTAAAGACTTTAAAGTGAACAATGTCATCTGTTATAAAAGTTAAGCTTGTACGAGTAGGGGAATATAAAACTTCCCCTTTTGGATTAAGTAGGTCTCTCCTTGAAACATTAAACTTTTTATAAACTGAATCTTCAAGAATTGAATCTCGGAATAAATAATCTCCATAGAAAAAATTTCCTTTCTGCTCAAGATGTTTGTACTTCATCTCAGTTAGCATTTTTCCCGAATGAATATCAAATAAGCCAAAGTTTCGTTGAGCAGCAACTATTTTAACACCTTGAGTAGAGTTCATGATTCTTTTAAATCTTGGTTTAGTTAACCTTTTAGTTTTTAATGAATAAAACCCAAAGTGTTTGCCATCAAATAGTCTAATAATTTGACCTGTGATTTTTGATACAAGTTTTACATCTTCCTCATATACTTTCTGAAAATTACTGTCCAATAAAGTTACCCTTTTTGATTTCCTTGTGGTTAAATAATTATTTTTGAAAGTAGGAGAAATATAGTAGTGGTCAAATGGAAGAACAATATTTCCTTTCATATCCAACAATCCATATTTCCCATCAAGCTTAGCTATAAAATGATTATAATATAGTAGGTGATTAATTTTGTCATACTGAAATGGAATAATAATTTTTCCATCTTTATCAAAAACTCCTTGCTTATCTGTTCTACTATCAATAGCTATCAAAACTTGCTCATCATATTTCATCATATGATATTTTGAATAATACCGATTTGGACTAAGTAAAGTATCCCCACTCATATTTGTAAAACCCCAAAAGTCATAGTGCACTCTATCTGATTTGGAATTTATCATAATTCGATCTTTCATTTTTGAACTATGAAGTTTCAATTGTTTGTCTTCTTGATGAGGGTTCATTCCAGATGTCTCCTCGACTTGAAATAATTCCTCTGAATTATCAGCTAATGTTCCTTTAAGTTTCCCACGACTTATTTTGTTAATTCGTCTATATCTTGGCTTCACGATAGTTACTCCAGATGTATCCATTATTCCCCACACATTTTTTTTCCGTACTAAAATTAAGTTAGTTTCGAGGTATGGATTGACTTCATCAAATTCATTTCCGATAATTTTTCTACTTTTATTCATTAATACCACCTTCCCATCTGCCTTCACTCCTCTGACAATTTCATTTCCTGGAACAAAATTTATTTTTTGAAACTCATTTGGATCTAAAATAACTTCACCTTGTTTATTTAGAACACCTTCCTTTTTTCCTCCTTCTACGATCAATTCAATATAATTTTCATTAACCTCAGGTCGGTAAATAAAATTTGATGTCTCCATTATAGGATTCAAAGCCCATTCAAACTGACTATGTGATTTATTTGAAAAAAGAATAAATAAGGAAAAAAAAATAATTCTAGTCTTCATATTTAAATATTGAGGAGATAACTGATTTTTTTTGAAAATAAATTAAAAATAGAAATTTTAATTTATTGTTTCGACTAGCTTGGGGCACCTCTAAAATACAAACCTCACCTGTTGGAATTTTCGCTCTGAGGAAGTTTCCAGCAAAATATAGGTTTTTACCAAAAAAAATAATTCCATTAGATGCTATTATTTAATAAAAAAAAGATAATTTAACATTCAGAATTTAACATACCTATAAACAAGAGACAATTCTTATCTACTCTTTTTTTTGAGAAAACATTTTATTTAGAAAATCTATTCAAACTAGGGTTCCGAAAGTGAGAATAATATTTCATTGGCAGATGTTCAAAACATTGATCACCCAGTTGGATTTTTATTCTATCAAAATGAAACCTTTATTTTGGTAATCTCAAAAAAACAGACAAATGAAAATAAGTAATTCGGAAATCTTTATATCCTATGCATGGGGAGATAAAAATGAAAAAGGTGAAAGTAGAGAAGATATTGTAAACGAACTGTACGATTCTCTAACCTCAAAAGGATTTACTGTCATAAGAGATAAAGTAAGTCTTGGATACGGTGGTAGAATTACCGACTTCATGAATAAAATAGGCCGAGGAAAGTATGTCGTTGTAGTCATTAGCGATAAATATTTGAAATCGGAATTTTGTATGTATGAAATTTTGGAGTTAGTGAAAAACAAAGACTATAGCGATCGAATATTTCCAATTATTCTTTCTGATGCTAATATTTTTGATGAAATCCATCGACTAGAATATTTGGATTATTGGTCAGCCAAAAAGCATTCTCTTCAAAGAAGAATTAGAGATTTACAAGAACTACAAGACGCCACGGGAGCTCACCAAAAACTTAAACAGTACGATGATATTCGAGAAATTATAGGTGAATTCACTAGCTTCATAAAAGATGTAAATGCGTTGACTCCTGATATGCATAGTGATAGTGATTTTAAAGAGTTGATTAAGTTTTTGGAAAACAAAAGGAAGAAAGATATTTTATTTGTTCCACCTTCTCCAAAAGTCGAAAATGAAGAACCAGAAGAATCAAAAATTATTTCTGCAATTCCAAAGAGGAAAGAAGTATCTAACCCTAAACCTACTTCGTCACGGTCAACAGAGAAAATAACTCCGAGTAATATTTCATCCCATGAGGAAAAAGAAAGCTCATCAAGCAAATTTTCCTTCGGACGAATTGCAGCTGTGATAGCTTTCCTGTTTATTGGTTTTTTTGGTATTTTGAAAATGACCGGAAGCGGTACTAATGATGGAGGACCTACCCTAACTGGTGGGAGTGATGATCCAAGAATCAATGTTTCTCCAAAAGGAGGTTCTCCAGGAAAAATAAAAAACCTAGCTGGAAAATGGAAGTTAACCTACATCTATGAAAATTGTAATGGTTCAACCGGTCATCGTTTCGTCAGAGGAGGATTGGAAACTTTTTATGAATTTGAGATCACTCAATCTGGTAATACTATAAATGGAAAAGGGATGAAAGTTAGTGAAAATTATGATGGATCATCTAAAAAATACACAGAAGGTTCTTTTCCTGCATTTATCAAAGGAAAAATTATTGATGGAAAATTAGAGGCAGAATTTAATGTATTAAGTACTAACAGTAAAGAGACAGTCAATACTATAAATATTGACCTAGCTAAAAAGTATTTTATTTTTGAAGGAACGTTTCAAACGACTGCTAGCAATTGTAAAGGTGTGGCTAAATTACAACTAAAATAAACTAAGTTATTGTTAACAAAAAAAATCATGGTATTCCCGGTTCACCCTAAGACATCCTTTTCTTCCAAAAAAAGATTGTTACTAGCGCTGAGCCTCATACCCGAGTTTACTTTTAAGCTATTAAATTACCTGTATTAACCACAAAAGAGTAAACACGAGTCTAAGTCGAGTACTACCGAATATGTTTTTAATATTCAATAGGAATAGTGCGAGCGAGATAATTGGTTTAACTAAGAAAGAGCAACTGTAAACGGTTGCTCTTTCTTGTTGGATTAGTAATCTCATAAATGAAATCTGTTACTTGATTCGATAGACAAGCTTAGCTATTTAAGAGGAATCTAGTAGTATTCTTTAGGGCATTATTCTGTACTATTGAGCCTTAATCCTTCCAATAGCTACAAGTTCATCATCCCACCTTGGATCTTCTAGAGAATCAACTTTTAAACCCAAACCTTTTGCTGCTGACTTAACTGAAGTAGCATGTACAAAGTAATTGTCCATAAGGTAGACACCGACATGAACAATCTTTTCCGATTCAGAAAACGGTGCCTTAAAAAATACTAAATCACCCATTTTACTTTCAGATTTAGGTACTCGATCACAGTAAATATCTAAGAGTCTCTGCGAACCTCCTGCAATTTTTTTATCAAATATTTTGTCTTGCATAACTCGAGCAAATCCACTACAATCTATTCCCTTAACTTTTGTTTCTTGTTGCCAAGTTTCTGAACCATAATTTGTCCAATCTGGCGTCTTGTAATTAGTTTCAAGCCATGAGACAATAAACGAATACATTTCAGGTTGGGTTGATTTAAGGGAAGAAATTGGTTTTAACATTTCTGCATGCTTAGTTTCTAAAGCGGCTAGATCTTCCGAAAGGGGAGGGCTAGGTGCTGGGTCAGTTGTAGGAGTGTTTGTTGAAGTAGTTTGAGTGGTATCATTTAATGGAGGTGTTTCAGCTGTTGAAGTAGATCCTTTGGGTTGAGTTACATCATTTATTTCAGTCGAAGGGGGACTATCAGTATTTGTTGATGAATTTTTATTTGCTTGACCACAAGAAAATAAAAACATACTAATCAATAAATAGAGAAAAACATTTTGTATACTTTTTTTTTCTTTTGATTTTAGTGATTGAATTGTAATTGAATGGAACATGAATTTTATTGTTTTCATTTTTAAAAGTTTAAAATTATGCCTACTCTGTTTTGGATTTTTGGCTTTCTCCATTTTTCATTTACAATATAATAAATCAACGCACAAACTAAGTCTATCCTTTAAAAAAAGATTATAGAATATTTTCAATTTGGTTTGCCCAGCAGGAATAAAACGCACGGCCAGAGCTATTGTGAAAGTAATGTAAATATATTGTTATAATAAAACAGCCAATTACAAATTAATGTAATTGGCTGGTATTTTGACTCTGATTTGAGAGCTTAATATCTAAATATTTTTTCTCTCAAAAAAATGATTCAAGCTTATTTAATTTCTAATAATTCGACATCAAAAATTAAAGTAGAGTAAGGTTTAATTGCTCCACCTGCACCTTGTTCACCATAGGCTAACTGATATGGAATGAATAATTTCCACTTAGATCCAACCTTCATTAATTGTAATGCTTCTGTCCATCCTGCAATAACTCCGTTTACTGGAAAAGTAGCAGGCTGACCTCTTTGTACAGAACTATCGAAAACAGTTCCATCTAAAAGAGTACCCGTATAATGAACAACTACTGTCGAGGTATTGGTTGGCATCTCACCATCACCTTCATCCACAACCATATATTGTAAACCTGATTCGGTTTCTGTCACCTCTTCTCGTGTTTTGTTTTCAGCTAAAAAACTTTCTCCCTGAGCTGAAGCAGCTTTTGCTGCTGCTGCTTGAACAGCCTGCATTTTTTGGTTAATTTCTTGAAATGCAGCATTAAACTGTTCTGCATTGATAGGGCTTTCCTTTTTTTGTAATGCATCTTTAAGGCCTTCTAGTACAGCATCAAAGTTCATATTTTCAAAAGGATTTTCTAACAATTGGTTTCCCATTTGTCTACCAATTCCATAACTGGCAATATCTTCTGAACTATTGTAATTACTTGACATAGTTATTTTATTTTAAAAAAATATCGTTAATAAAAATGCAAGAATACAACAAGAAATTGAATTACTGGAAAAAAATCCATGTAAAATCCATTAACCTTATGGTAAAAGGTATTGGATGGATCGAAATTCAAAAAATATTTTAAAAGCCCCAAAGAACCACCTTTATAAAAAAAAGAAACAAATAGTATTTGCGCAGTTTAAAACATTTGAAATGTTACCTTTAAGAAAAACAAATGCTTTATGACCAAATCTAAACAACCAATTACCTTTCTAAGTTATTCTCGGCGGCAGTTATATTTTGCTGAATCCTTAGCACTTCATCTTCAAAAAGAAAATCTCAATATATGGTTTGATCTACAACAGTTGCAAGCTGGAACGGTATGGTCAGACAGTTTGAAAGATGGGATTAACGAAGCGAAGACATTAATACTGATTGTATCAAAAGCATCACTTGCTTCAAAATATGTAGAGGTTGAATGGAAAGGTGTGGCTGCAGAAGGTGGACAATTGGTGCTAGTTATTTTTGAGTCAGTAAAACTACCAGAAGAATTACTAGGCTTGCCAACATTTGATTTTAGAACAGGGTTTGAAAAAAATATTTCTGCCCTAACTTCTTACTTGAAGGGAGAAGCCGAACCAAAGCATGATAAAATATCTTCGTTCAATCCTTTGAGGTGGCTGACTAGAATACCTGCTTCGATTTTCACCACTATAATTGCCCAATTTAGTATTTTTATTCTCTTGATTCTGGTACTGGTTTTTAATGAAATGTTCATTAGTGCACAGGGAATTAATGAAAGCCTTCGGACTAAATTCCTTGTACTCTCATCCCTCTCCTTACTCATGAGTTTTTGGTATGTGATCCCACTTATGCGCCACAAGCTATCTTACAAAAAAATAAAGCGATCAGTATTTAATTCAATGCTTTTATTGATCCCTTTCTTTTTTATCATGCTACTGAGTATTAGGATAAATAGTGATAACATGGATGTGCTTTTGCCATTGTATGGAATACTGTTTTCAATTTTTGCATATAATTTATTTGTGTACTTATATGTCCTTCGTAATTCGATTGATCTCTTGCGTTGGATGCAGCCAGAGGACGATCTTCAGAAGTTGCGACGTCGGGTGCATCAGCCACTTATTCCAAAAAAAGTTTTTGATGTGGACATGGAGTCTGAGTCTAGTATTAAATCTAAATCAGTTCTTTATACAATTCACCATGACCCTGCCGACAAACCGATAGCAAGATGGATTAGAAAATACTTCAAAAAAGTAGGGCATCAAGAAGTAACCATTACCGAGAATCCAGCACACCATATTGCAATTCTTAGTAATCGCAGTTCTACAGCATGGGTTAATAAAGTAACTCAATCCTATGGAGGCAAGTTGGTCTTCGTGGTCGTTTCAACTATCGAGTTTACAGATAGTCTCCAAGATACTGGCCGATACCAATGGGTGGATGCTCGTGAAATGGATAAGCGAGATATTCTGGGATTGGCAAAAAGTCTTGGTGATAAAGCTGCTTGGAAGCGAGAAGCAGCCCTTGAATCCACCCCCGATAAAATCGGTAATTTGAAGCTACCTTCAGGAATTAAACTCTTAAGAAATCTACTTGGAATATTTGGTATTTATGTTTTGATTAGAGGAGCTCCAAGTCTCATACCCGGAGGAGATGAGGATATAAGCATTAAAGCATACGGTATCTTACTTTTTTTTGTGGGAGTCATTAGTTTGTGGGTTGCAGCAAAAGGATTGATTCAGCGAAAAATTCCTGGCATCATTGTGTATGGATCTACTTTACTTAATCTCATTCTTGTGAGTTGGTTAGGCAATATAATTTTATTTGAAAAACTAATGGATAAAAAATGGATTTTGCTGATGGTTACTGTTCCAATGCTTATCCTTTCGGCAACAGAGGGACGTTATTGGTTACCCACCTTTGCCAAGGTCAAAACCGATGAAGTAGGAATTAACAAAACGATCGTACGAGCCTATTGGAAAAGGCGAGCTGTGGTGGTAGGTATATGGATAATTCTTTTTTCAAGTATTGCTTTTTGGGCATCTACATTAGAGGGAAGTTAATTTCCTCAGAGTTTTTCTTTTTAGGTAAAAGAGTATTAATACATGTAGAATCTCTAAATTCTTCATGTAATAAAAACAACTTAATAAATGCAGCGAACTAAAAAAATAGGGGATTCAGAAAAAAAATCTGAATCCCTTAATCGTATTTAAAATTCTGAAATTATTATTTCTAAATTATTAATCTTGGTTCACTTTTAATTTCAACATATCACCCATCCCAAATGCTCCATAAACACCTTCTGTCAATTGGTGTAAAGAATCATTATAAGGTTCAATCGGAGTACCCATTCCCATTTTATCTACTACTGTTCGGAAAGGTCTTTCCCCAGCCGGAGTAGCAATCACATTTACAATTGCATCAGCAACGTCTTGAGGATTTTGCGCAGGATTAGATGCAAGAGCTCCTTCGAAGTTGTCGAAAAATGCTTTAGGGGCATGTGTGAATTCTCCATAACTTGCATCTTGTGAATGATCCGAAGGAGTAATTAAACTATTGAAAAAGGAAGTTGCAAAACCACCAGGTTCAACAATGACTGAATCTACTCCAAAGCCAGAAAGTTCAGTACGATAATTTTCTGCCAATGCTTCTACTGCCCATTTTGAAGCATTGTATGGTCCATAAAAAGGAATAGTCATTCTTCCTAATAAACTTGAAACTTGAACTAAAAGTCCAGAACCTTGTCCTCTCAAATGGGGGAGTGCAGCACGGTTGATTCGTTGGACTCCAAAGACATTGATATCAAATAATCGCTGCCAATCTTCTGGGGTAAATTGTTCTTGAATTCCCAAAACACCAACTCCCGCATTATTGACTACCACATCCAATCCACCTAATGATTCAATAGCTTGTTGAACTCCGTTGTTGACACTTTCGGTATTGGTCACATCTATTTCGACGATGGTTGCACCTGCTGCTTTCAACTCATCTGCATGTTCTTTATTTCGCCCTTCTGCATTTCGCATTGAAGCTGCCACACTATGGCCATTTGCTAGTAATGTTTTAGCGGTTAATTTTCCGAAGCCACCGCTCGCTCCTGTGATTAAAATCTTTTGACTCATTTTTTAAGGTTTTTGATTACATATATGTACTTAAATATGTAAGGTTAATAATATATTATTCTAATTGTTTATTGGCTTCATGAATAGCTGTTGTAAGTTCTTGGGCTATTTCTTTTCCTAAAATATTGGTGTAACGAGTGAAGAGACTCTTCCAGGCTGTTTTTATTTTGGGTTGTAATTTTAGGCTAGCTTTGGTTGGGAAAACCTCGGTTGCACGTCCCACTCTTTTTCTTTCCAAAAGACCTCGGTGTTCCATTTTTTCAATCAAACGAGTAACTGTTGAAGGAGTCAGTTGTAGGTGTTGACAAATTTCCTTGGGTTGTACGCCGGGTTTTTCATTGACCGTCATTAATAGGAAGGCATAAGAAGAGGTCAAGCCTAATTTGGCAAATGTTTCATCTGCTAATTTGGTCATATTTCTAGCTAAGGCATTAGCAGAGTTATACAAACAATTACAATATTTAGATTCGCATTTTTCCATATTAAGTTATTTGTATGTACAAACAAATGAAGGTTTGAAATTGTTTTAGGTTTATTAAATTTTTCTTGTTTTTCTTTTGATTGGGTGGAATTGATAAATAAAGAGAGGGGTTTTGAAATATTAATTGATAGGTAATTCCAAGGGTTTTTGGGGAGTCATTTAGTCTTATTTATTAGAGACTGTTTTGATTTAAATTACTGATTTTTCACTTTTCATTTTAGAGTGCCAAGTAGATTAAATTATCAACAAATTAAAAAAATAAAAATGACATCTGTCATTTAGACAATTGATCTTTATCATAAATTATTATTTGAAATTTAGCGATTTTACTATACATCAAATAATAAAATACGGATGGCATATTTATCCAACAAGGATGGAATAGTAGAATTAGATACCAACCAACCAATTTGGGATTATTTCTACACCATAGCTCCCTTGGTAGTGATAGGAACAAAGGAAGATGATCATTATAACCTAGCTCCAAAGCATATGGTCACTCCTCTGGGACTTCAAAATTATTTTGGTTTTGTCTGCACACCAAAACACAGTACTTATCACAATGTGAAATTTTACAAATCTTTTACGGTAAGTTTTCCCAAACCTGATCAAATAGTTTTGACAAGTTTAGCTTCATTGCCTAGATGTGAAGAAGAAGGTTGGGAAAAAAATATCATTGAACAGATTCCTACTTTTTCTGCAAAAAAAGTAGATGCACTTTTTGTAGAGAACTCTTATTTGTATTTGGAATGTGAACTTCAAAAAATCGTAGATGATTTTGGAACATACAGCCTCATAGCAGGAAAAGTGGTTGCAGCATATCTTGATGAAGATTTCTTAAGAGATGCTGAAAAAGACGAACAAAAAATGATCTATGATTCGCCTATGTTAGCTTTTTTAGCACATGGACGTTTTGCAGAAGTTAAAAATACTTATGGTTTTCCCTATCCAAAAAACTTTAAGAAATAAAGATGATGACGGAATCAAAAGGACATATTATTAAAGACTATTTGGAAGGTCAAAAGGAATCAATGTCAGATTTTTTAAAGGAATTGGCAAAGATGGAAACTCCTTCGACAAACTCTGCTAGTCAAACTCAAATTTTTAACTTTTTCCAAAAAGAATTAAATAGAATTGGATATAAGACATTTAGAATGCCTGGAATTCAAACAGGTGGTTACTTGATGGCTCGTCCTGAATTTCGAAAAAAAAATCGGCCATTACAATTGTTGGTCGGACATTGTGATACAGTTTGGCCAATTGGAACAATCAAAGAAATGCCTATCGTTTATGAAGATTCTATTTTACGAGGACCGGGAGTTTATGATATGAAAGCTGGACTTACTCAGATTATTTTTGCGTTGCAAATTATCAAAAAATTAGATTTCTATTTGAGTGTGGATCCTGTGATTTTGATTAATGCAGATGAAGAAATAGGTAGTCGAGAATCAACTAATATAATCACTAGGTTAGCAAAAATAGCAGATCGAGCCTTTATCTTAGAACCTCCTTTAGGATTGTCAGGAAAGTTAAAAACAGGTAGGAAAGGACTTGCTCGATTCACAATATCAGTAAAAGGAAAAGCTGCACATGCTGGATTGAATCCTGAGCAAGGAGTAAATGCAATTGTAGAATTATCGCATCAAGTACAGGAGTTATTTAGGATGAATGATCCTGAAAAAGGAATAAGTGTAAATGTAGGAATGATCGAAGGTGGTATGGCAGCTAATGTTGTCGCACCTATAAGTAAAGCTGTGATTGATGTAAGAGTACTTACTCAAAAAAATGCTGAAGAAATTACGACTCGGATAAGGAGTTTGCAACCAAAACTTGAAGGAGTTGAGATTAGTATTGAGGGAGGATTTGGACGAGCCCCAATGGAACGGACTTCTCGTAATCAGCATTTATGGAAATTAGCCAAAAGAAAGGGAAAGACAATTGGTCTCGATTTGGATCAAGCGATAGCAGGTGGAGGATCAGATGGAAATACCACAAGTTTATATACTGCCACTTTGGATGGACTAGGTACGGTTGGTGATGGTGCGCATGCTTCTCATGAATTTGTTTTTTTAGATAAAATGGTTGATCGAACAGCATTGTTATCGCTTTTACTGTTGGCTCCACCACTTGATAATATTAGTTAAGTTAAAATTATTTAATGATGGAAAAATATATTTACACCTCTCTAACCAGAATCACCCCATTTGTAAATCGTGATATAACCATCAAACCACTTTCAAATACCGAATGGGCTAACGGTGATTATATTGCAGCCGAAGTAATCTACCCTGGAAGTGGTACGCTAAAAATGGAATTAACTTCAGGAAGAATGATCAATGTCATGAATGGAGATATCCTCATTGGAGCACTTGGAGTAAGGCATGCTACTTTGGAAGCAACTGGAACTTGGACAAAAATTAAACAGGATGGAATCATGCACGCACTTACAGGAGCAGGTTTATTTGGGTGGCTAACCTCTAAGTCTTCTTTTGTTCCAGAATTAATAAGACTTCAATATCGAGGACATGTCTATTATGAAGGAATGAAAGCCAATATGAAAAGATATGCAGTCAAAGAAAGTTTTGAAAAATTAGATATTCCGATTGTGCTACTTGTGGGGACTTCTATGTCTGCAGGAAAAACAACTGCTGCGAGGATACTTGCTAGAGAATTAAAAAGAAAAGGTCTTAAAGTCGTTGGTGCAAAATTGACTGGTGCAGGTAGGTATAGAGATATACTATCAATCAAAGATGCTGGGGCTGAAAAAGTTTTTGATTTTGTAGATGTTGGATTGCCTTCATCCATTTGTCCCAAGAAAGAATATGAAGAAGCTTTGCCAAATTTGTTAAGTCTTATTGCTTCCGCGCATGCTGATGTTGCAGTTGTTGAAATAGGAGCTTCACCATTAGAACCTTATAATGGCGATACTGCCATTCAAATTATAAAAGACCAAGTTTATTTTTCTGTGTTGTGCGCTTCGGATCCTTATGCAGTATATGGTGTTATGAAAAGTTTTGATTTTCTTCCTGACTTAGTTACGGGTATTGCAACTAATACTTTAGCTGGAACTGAGCTGATCGAAAAATTGTGCAAAGTTAAAGCTATCAATATTATTGATCCTGAAACTTTACCTGAGGTCCGTTCTTTATTATTTCAGAAATTAGCTGAAATAATTAAACTCGAATCTCAAGAGTAAAATTAATTACGAAATTTGAAGTCGATTTAATACTTCAGCCCACAAGCCATATAAAAAGCTGCTAAGGTGAAATTTAGCAGCTTTTCGTATTTGTAAATGTATTGTTATTTATTTAGGTAAACTAAGAGACTATTTTGAAATTAATTGCAGAATTATGTAATTAGGACTTAAGTTAAAAATAACATTATTGATTAAAAGTCGAAGGATATTATCTACAGCAAAAATAAAAAACTAACTTCATCAAAAAATGATGTCTTGAAATACCTGTTTACTAAACTACTTAACACCAAGAATGTCCAACTACATCTATTCATTTAAATACGACGTACATAATCGCAACTTATGTAAGTTGGAATCAAGGCAGCTCTTTGCCAAAGAAGAAAATAATAACTTGCTGTTTTCGAATGTCAAAATTGATCCTTCGATTAGCCCTTTTATTAAAAATAGGTTTGAAATTATTTCATCCTCAGAAGATTATTCCAACTTGTTGGAAAACATCCAAAAAGAAAATATTCATATTGATGGTTTCAAAGCTGAATACCTAATCTTGGATGGTGACACTATCGGATATACTGAAAGGCTTAATAAGTTAAGAGATGTCGGATATAGAATAGAAGGCGATCCTGATTATTATAGCCCGTCGATAATTTATTCAATTTGCTATTATAAAAATATTTGGTATTTCGGGATTTTAATAAAACACAATCCCGACTGGAACAAACACAAGAAAAAGCCTTGTTCCTTTAGCAGTTCAATAAATATGGATATTGGCAAAACTCTTGTCAGTATGGCATCAAAAGGAAATAAAACTAAGCAATTATTAGACGCTTGTTGTGGTGTTGGTACTATAATGTTAGAAGCATGTATTTCTGGATTCAACATTGAGGGATGCGATATTAATTGGAAAGCTTGTAAACACACCAGACAAAATCTTGCCCACTTTAACTATACCGCCAATGTATATCGTTCAGATATTAAAGACCTTGACAAAATGTATGATGCAATTATTATTGATCTTCCATACAATTTATACGCCTACTCAAATGACGAAATTATTTTAAATATTATAGCGTCAGCAGCAAAATTATCCAACCGAGTAATGATAGTATCTATTTCAGATATTGAAACTTTAATTAAGAAATCGGGATTGGAAATTTCTGATTTCTGCGCTGTTACAAAAACAGGGAAATCAAAATTTACTAGAAACATATGGGTTTGCGAAAAAGAAACTCCAAACTAAATACTCCCTAGCAATTGTATGGCTAGCAATAAAGATGACAAGATTTGCTGACTAGAACACGAACTTAATTTCTTATATTTAGTCTTAAAAAAATCTACAATTATGAAACAAGTAATTTACAAATCTTTATTATTCATTATTATTTTAATTGGATTCAAAAGTATTAATGCACAAAATATAGCTTTGGATTTTGATGGAGTAGACGATGTAGTAACAACAACATATAATGGCGTATTAGGTGCGGCAAATAGAACATTTGAAGCTTGGATCTTTGTTAATGAAAGTGCACCTGCTTCTAATTTAGCTATTTTAGATTATGGGGTGAATGCTGCTGGATCAAGAAATACTTTTGTAATTCGAGGGGATAGAGGAATAGGTTTTATTTCAGGAGGAACCAATGCTAATATTTCTTCAGCACCTAATCTGATTCAAGTTAACCAATGGACACATGTTGCTTTTGTTTTAGATAATGGTACTGGTTATTTATATTTTAATGGTAGCGAGGTAGCAACGGGAAATTTAACAACTGTTGACACTCCAAGTGGGGAGGCAAACTTGAGAATCGGTGAAAGAGTGGCTGGTGGTTCAATACCATTTAATGGAAGAATTGATGAAGTAAGAATTTGGAATGTTGCAAGAACTCAGACAGAGATTGCTGATAATGCAGCAGCTGAATTTTGCCAAGTTCCCACAAATTTAAAAGCCTATTATAGGTTAAATGATGGAGTCGCTGACGGTATGAATTCGAGTAATACCGCAGCATTAGATGAGTCTGGGGATGGGAATGATGGAACCTTAACCAATTTTAGTTTAGATGGTACAACTTCTAATTGGGTGACTGGTGCTGAAGCTATTAACCCTGGAACTATTACGACTAACGAAAATATAAGTGCATGTAATTCTTATGTTTGGAACGGAACGACTTACTCTGAATCTGGAATGTTTACAAATACTATTACAGGTGTTAATGGTTGTGATACTGTTCAGAATCTTGATCTAACTATTACCCAAGTATTAACTGATGTTACAGTTGACCCAGACGAACCAATTTTGACTGCAAGTGCTGTTGATGCTGACAATTATCAATGGTTAGATTGCGATGATAACTTTGCAGTTATTCCTAATGAAAATCTATCAACTTTTACCGCATCGGAAAGTGGTAATTATGCTGTCGAAATTACGCAAGGTAATTGCGTAGATACCTCGGATTGTTTTATGATTGAAATTGTTGGCTTAAATGATTTGAAAAAATCAGAAGCTATTTCATTTTTCCCAAATCCAACTCAAGGAGAATTCTCCATTGATTTGAAAAAGAATCAGAAGGAAGCGATCATTAGAATTTACGATGTTTCTGGAAAAAAATTGAGTGAACAAGTTTTTAAGAATACGAGTTTGATTAATTCTAATCTAGTAGGAAATCAGGGATTGTACTTTTTGGAGGTTGAGGTGAAGGACGAAATTATTAGAAGGTTTAAAGCTATCAAAGAGTGATAACTAGATTTGTAACAATACATTTACATGTTTTTTATTTTGAAAAAAACATCCCAAATTTTCAAAAAAGAAAATTCGGGATGCCAAATAAACCTGTTTACGTATTTTATAGTCTAGGTTTTTTTATAATGAATGATGGTTAATTAATAAACATGTCTACCCTAAATTGTATTTTGGTTTTCTTTGTTGATTAAAATTAATGAAAACCACAGTTGTTGATATTAACATTTGTCACCCTTTTATATTGATATTTATCTGAAAGATGAGAACTTATAGGTACAAAAAAAACATCCCAAATTTTCGAAGAAGAAAATTCGGGATGCCTATTAGACCTGTTTATATATTTTACCGCCTAGGTTTTTTCATAATGATAACCTCAGACGAATTAGTATCTTCATTGACTACTAAAAAGAACTTATGGTTGTAGATGTAGTTAAAATTTAATTGCTCTCGCAATACTTCAAATTGACCTTCATTTCTTGCATAATTAGCAATCCAGTCAATTGCGTCTAATCTTTTTTGAAATGTCTTTTTCATGGCTGTAGTTTTTAAAAGGTGAATTTGTTAGTATATCGTTCCTTCTACTTATTTCTTACCTATTGGTCTTATTTTTTTTAATTGTTGTTTATCCTTAAGACGTTTTAAAATGGGTAAAGGTTTAAACTCGTATTTCAAATAACTTTTATTTAACAAAATCATTAAGTAAAAGTGAATAATCATAAATTCATTAAAAAATTACCGTTTGCTATGGTTTTTGTCATTATTTATCGATGAAAATCTTGAAAAAAAGGATGAGATAGTATAGAATTATTTAAGAGTGAAATAGGGAAAAGTCTTGATGAAGAATTAGGATGCTGGAAAAACAGTTTAACAATCAGTTCTCAAAAAAAATCATCCCGAATTTCCAATTTGAAAATTCGGGACGACTTATGTTTAGTTTTATTATTTTTATCTAATTACATATTCTTAATTTTTACGCCATCTAAACCCATCAATATCTTCTGTCCTGAAAGCGTTTTTGCTCTAAGGTTAAAAATTGAATCTTTCGTAATGTATTCATAATTCAAAGGAATAATAATATCACCTTTAATATTGGCAACACCTACTTTTCCATTTTTCTTTACAGCAAAAAAGTTATGATAGAGAAAAGATGCTCCATCATATTCTTTAAATAGCTCACGACCAGAAGGAGTAAAAATATGAGTTCTATGTTCTGTAACAATAGAAAAGAAAGCCCCAGCCTTTGAAATGTTTTTAAAATTTGGAGGCAATACCTCTTGTCCTAAGGCGTCAATTAAGCCTTTGTTTTTTTTGTCTTCTCGAATTGAAATGAGCAATCCTAAACTCTTATATAAACTAGGATCTATGCTTGCAATTTTATCATCAAGCTTAACTCCCTCTTGAGTATTAGAATTATAAAGGTAAGAAGATCCATCCTCACATTTGATTTGATAAAATGGTGTTTTCCAATGATGCTTAATTTGTATATAATCTGTTCGAGGTTTTCCATCTAAGACTAAAGGAAAAGGTTTTCCATCCAATCCTATCACATGTTGTCTATTTGGCGAACCAAAATCTTCGAACCAAATCGCCTCACCTTTTATCAAAGTTCTAAGGTTATAATATTTCTTATCATATATTTCGTTGAACTGATCATCTAAAATAACTTTTTTATCATTCGACTTTCTTCGCGCAGTATAACCACCTGAGAAACTATTTCCAATCTTGTGTTTTAAATCTCCTTCAAATAGCTTTTTGCCGGACCAATCTAAAACTTCCACCATAGTTGATTTTCTATTTCGATAACAAAATAATTTTTTCCTCTTCGGAATTATTTGGACGTATTCAGATGGGATTACTAATGTTCCAGTTGAATCTATTACTCCCGCTTTTCCACTAGGTTTAGCAGCTATGTATAAATTTGAATTTGGAATAAAATTCATATAACGAAAATTAGGTTGTAACACCCATTCCATTTTTTTATTTAATAGTCCAACTTTTCCAACTGAATAGCCAAATGGATTTTTCTCACCTGTGTCTAAAGCTGCTATCGCAAGTCCATTATTGAATTGCAAGTATTGAGGCTTCCCCAATACAGGAAGTTCAGAAAACAATTCTCCTCGTTCATTAAACACCCAATAGTCTTTACCTTTTTTTAAAGTAAATAAATTAAAAGCATGTTGGTGTCTTTCTACTTTTATTTTTTCCCCACAAAACAAATATTGCTTCTTCTTTAAATCTATCAATTGATTATTATAAAATAAATACCTTCCATCATAAATTCTCCCTGCTGCATGTTCATAATATTTTATGCCTAAGCGATGAGCGACTTTTTTATTTTTGTAAATAGTGAGTTCTCCATTTGCTTCTGGTACGAAAGTATAGATGTGTTCATCGTTAGTTTGAGCGATATTTAGTTTTTTATACTTTGGTGGAATTAGGACTTTCCCTTCATAATTAATCACGCCAAATAATTTATCTTGACTGACTTTCCAACCATTCCCAAATCCGCTGAGGTAATCATATTTAGGTTTGACTAAAATTTTTCCATTAACGGTGGCCATACCTTGTTTACCTCCTGAATGAATAGTGATATGTTTTTCACTTATATAATAATGAATATGTTGGTAGTTTTTTTTGAGGACGGCTTTTCCATTTTTATCAAAAACATTAAATCCCTTGACCCCAATTTTTTTACCTACAAAAAGAGATTTGTTTTCTGGAGAAAGTTGAGCAACTTCAAAACATGGTTTTACAATTATTTCCCCTGATGAATTTTTTAAACCCCATAAAAGATTTTCATCTTGGAAGAATTCATTTCCTTCAATCGTCATGGAGGCCTTTTTCGGATTGTTCTTTTTGATGTAGGATTGCAAAGATTTTCTCCATGATGCTTCATCTGTAGGAGGGATAACTACTTCTTTTTTCTTTGTCGCAGGATTGGAAGGAGGAGATGGATCAACTTCTACCATTTCACTTCTTCTTTCCTTTGGTTTTGGACTTAATCCGGGTTTTGGCAAAGGGCATCCTTCTTCTAATTCTAAATGTTCTCCAACTGTTTTAACTGATTGAGCTTGAGCCGTAAAAGTAATGTTATAAAGAAAAAAAATGATGATTAGTTTTGCTAGTTTCATGATTTATTTTTTCTGATTTGCAACGAAATGTATTCTATTTGTTTTGAAAATTGAAGCCCAAAAATATATATTTTTTTTCCTTGAACAATTATTATCATAAAATATATGGTATGAATAAAACATGATCTCATCCTCATTTTAAATCAAATACAAAAAGTTCAGGAAGTAGACGATTATACCTGATGGAATTGAAAAATTGTCAAATCTAGAATTTCTTAATTTTTCAAATAATCAAATTGAATCCTTTTACTTAACTTTTAGTTTTTGGTTAAATTTTTCTTTCCTATGATACTATTATGCTAACATGTTAAGAAAATGTGCTATTTATTATTCTTAAAAAGGCTTAAATTTAGAATGTTGGAAAAATAACCTAAGAGAACCATATGAAACGTCAATTTCTCCAACCTAGTTTATTTCTGAATTTCTGATAAAAAATCACAACTAAAAAATGATGTTTTTTAGTTGCATAGGATTGTTATATCTATAAGAAGCTACTTCTACTAAGCTCTATTTTTAATTACAAAAAACCAATATTATCATGAAATCATTTAGCATCCTGTTTACCTGTTTACTTTGTTTTTTTAATCTTACCCAAGCACAAATTTTTGTGGATGTTTCCGCCACAGGAAACAATGATGGAACCTCTTGGCAAGATGCGTATCCTCAATTTAATCATGCTCTCGAAAATTCAAATTTAGGTGATGAAATTTGGGTAGCTGCAGGAACTTATACTGCAGATCTTACTAGTAATTTTCCCTATCATCCAGAAAAACGAGTGTTTTACATATCCAAAGATCTCCAAATTTATGGAGGGTTTAATGGAATCGAAACGATGCGTAATCAACGAGATGCAGCAGAGAATCTAACAATTCTGTCTGGTGATATGGATGGAGATGATGTGTTAGATGATTTTGTTACCAACAGAGATGACAATGTTGTCAATGTAGTAATTATACATGAAGCTTGTACACCTGAAACTATTCTTGATGGATTTACCATCTCAGGAGGACAGGCAGATAGATCCGAAATAATTTTTCAAGATAGGAGAGGAGCAGGGATTTTTTCCTTTGGTGCTCCTCAAATTAGTAATTGCAGATTTACTCAAAATTATGCTACCCGTCATGGCGGAGGAGTTTATTTTTATGAAATCGAAGCAAATGGAGGAAGCGTAATAAATTGTGTTTTTGAAAAAAATGGTGCAGGTTATAATGGTGCAGGATTAGCTTACGCTCAAATGAATTCAGAAGGTATCACAGTTGATAATTGTGAATTTACGGGTAATCATGCAGGATTTGCTGGAGGGGCAATCTATATGTATATAACAAATTCGACTGTGACTAATTCAACTTTCAGCGATAATATCGGTAAGGTAGGTGGCGGTGCAATAGAAATATATGACTATACAACTTCCTTCAAAAGATACGTTATCGAGGATTGTTTATTTGAAAATAATTCCTCTTCCATTGGAGGTGCATTACGTTTTTATTGCAGACAAAAACATAGTGAGATCACTATTTCTTCTTGCGATTTTATTTCTAATCAGGTGGAAATATTGGATCCAATTGTTTCATTTGCTGAGGGAGGAGCAGTTTATTTGGAATATTTTGACCAAGCTAAAGACATGACTGCAATTATTGAAAATTGTCTTTTCTTAGAGAATAGCTCTGCTAATCAAAGTGGAGCTCTGAGTCTTAATGGCTTTGGAAATAGTTGGTCTGGTAATAAGTATAAAGTGGATAACTGTCATTTTGAAGGAAATGTATCACAATCAGTTGCAGGCATTTTTGGTATATCGAACGATGTGGATTATGAAGCTACAGTAACGAATTCTACCTTCAAAAATAATGATGGAGGGTTTGGTGCATCTGCATTAGCTTTTGCTATTTCATCAGAAATTCCGTCGCTACATCAAGATGTAGAGGTAAGTAATTGTCTATTTACAGGTCATAATGCTTCTGATAGCACCGGTGTGATTGGTTTCCAAAACTTTAAAGCTAAAGTATCTAATTGTACCATTGCCAATAATGACCTTGTAGGAGTTATCGTCTATGATAGTAGTGAAGTTCTTCTGCAAAATAATATTATTCATACACCAGGGTATAATAGCCTTGATACACTTAGTCCGTCTCACTCAACTTCAAATGCTTTTGTTTCTTTAGGAGGAAATCTATTGAGCGATTCTGTACTCGAAGGTTGGGGAACTTCCACAGGGGATCAACAGGATGCTGATCCATATTTGGACTTAGAGACTTATCAATTAACTTACAACAGTTCTGCCGTTGATGCTGGATTTCTGGATGGTGAAGTACCTGAATTTGATCTTGCTGGAAATGAAAGAGTTCAAGGAGGATGTATAGATATAGGTGCTTATGAAAGTTCGTTTGATACTGGAATGAGTTGCGTGACAGATGTAAAAGAATTGTTATTGAGTTCTACTATTATGGAAATTTCTCCAAATCCTACACCAGACTATTTGCAGGTTTCCATAGAAAATGAATGGCGAGGAAATTTGAATATCGAAATGGTGAATACTTTGGGGCAGATTTTTCGTTCGATTTCTTTTGAAAAAAATGAAACTAACTCTTCTCAAGAAATAAATGTAATTGATCTGCCAACTGGTATTTATCGACTTATAGTTTCAAATGGAGAGGAGATGGTGGTTCAGTCTTTTGTAAAAATGTAATTTGAAAATTAGATAATAGAACGAAAGAGTAACTGAGAAAATGTTACTCTTTTTTTTGTCAGGCTTTAAATTTTATGCCTTTTGTAAACTAATAATTCTAAGAAGTTTTAAATTTCAAAACAGTATCTTAAATTCGAAATAGAACTAATCAATGTTTTCATATATTATTAGAATAAAATAACCAGATAAAAGCCTAATAATGATTCATCGAATATTACGTTTTTCCATTTTTATTTTTTCTGTCTTTTTTATTTTTAAAGCTTGCCAACCTCTGGGTTATATAAAATACTTAGAATCAACAAAAGAATATAAAATAACCTGGGATGGATATGAAAGAAATTATTTCGTACATTTTCCTCCTAAAGAAAAAATGAATAAACCAGTTCCTTTACTTTTTCATTTGCATGGAGGTGGGGGAACCGCTGAAAAAACTCCCGCAATTACTTTTGGGCGATTTAATGAGTTGGCAGATCGAGATGGATTTATTGTGGTGTATCCAAATGCTATTGAAAAAAATTGGAACGATGGCAGAAAATCAGATGATGTGAAATCATGGAAAGAAGATATAGATGATGTTGGTTTTATTATAGAAATAATTGATGAGCTAAAAACTAAATACAAGATTGACGAACAAAGAATTTTTACAACAGGCATGTCTAATGGTGGATTTATGTCAGGCAGATTAGCTTGTGATCGTGCAGATGTTTTCAGAGGTGCAGCGATTTTAACTGCTCAAATTTCAAAGGATTATTTGCCTTCTTGCAACCCTTCTCAACCTTTAGGAATCATGGTCATGAATGGTACGGAAGATAAACTTGTACCTTATGATGGAGGTGTAATCACTATTTTTAAAAAGACTAGAGGGGAAATATTATCTACCGATGAGTTTATTGAATTTTGGAAAAAAAACAATAACTGTACTTCGGAAAAAACTACGGTAAACCTTCCTAATAAAATGGCTGATGGAACCACGGTATCCATTGAAGAGTATTCAAACTGTGATAATCGAGGCGCATTGAAATTTTATAAAATCAAAGGTGGAGGACACACCTGGCCTGGAGGAAAACAATACTTGAGAGAAAAATGGATTGGCAAAACTAGCCGTGAAATAAATGCTTGTGAGGAAATTTGGGATTTTTTTAAATCGTTGTGATTTTTAGAAAATCAAAATGCTAAAATTTCAAAAACGGAATCAACATTCCTACTTTTTTTTGATACTTCAGATATTCATCCCCGAACTCTTTAACTAATTTCTCTTCTTCTAATTTTGTTCCAAAGTATAGATATGCAGTCCCTATTATACTTATCATAAAAAACAGATCTGTAGGTCGGGATAAAAAAAATCCCCAAATAATTAGTAGCATAGAAAAATATAAAGGATGCCGAACTATGGAATTAAATCCTGAAGTTTTTAGCTTTTTAGGAGGAGGAGGTTTTTGATTTAATTGTTGTGTCCCAGCAAATTCAGAAAGATTATATTGATTGAGCGCTACCAGAGAAAGGAAAATTCCAATTATTATTATACATAATCCGACATTTGATAACAATACATTTACAAATAAAATTTCAGGTTCAGTTGTTTTATAATAAAGGAAAATCGGAATTAATGAAACGATGGCAAAAAAATTAAAAAAGAGTCGATAATATCTTTTTGAAATCCATCTACTCATTAAAAAATCCTTCACTTTATTATTCGCCAAAACACTATGAAGTGAGAAGTATAAAACTAATAATATACCTAAAGTGAATATCTTCATATCATTTCCAAATTAATCAATAATAATTAGCTTCTCCGTTTTCGATGTATCATTTGAGAATAGAGTCAAATAATATACACCATTGGCAAGACCCTGAAAAAATAAGGCTTTATTTTTTAACCCTGTTGTCTCTCCTTCATAAGATCGGATTAATTTGCCCCAACTATTATGTAATTGTATTTCCCAAACTTGTTTTTCCTCAAATTCAAAATCAATATTTACTGTTCCATTGGAAGGGTTAGGTTGAAATGAAAAAGCCAAATCGGAACCTGTATTTTGATTCCCAGGTTCTATTTCAAATGGATATTCGGATACCATAATATTTTCAGTAGTATTGGTGATGATGGGAGGATTAAAATCAAAAAATATACTTGCAGTATTTTCAATAATTGTATTTTCTAAAATACCGTCCTTTGACTTGATTTTATATTTGACAAACCCTTGGCTTTCAATTAAGTTCGTAGAACTATCAGGTAATAATATATTTTCAAATCGAAAATCTACCAGTCCAGTTTCATTTAAGGATACTGAAAATGGATGACTGGAATTTTGAGGAGTGAAAGTTGACCAATCTAAATTTGGATCTAATTGATCCGTTATTTGAATGTTAAAAGCTGTATCAGTACCAGTATTTTGGAATCGAATCGTGTACTCCAATGTTTGATCAAAAAGAGTATAGTTATCACCTTCATAAACTAGAACTGGAGAGACTAATTTATCATTAGGATCATAAGCACAATTGATTTGTGGTTCGTATTCATGCTCATCATTAAATATAGTTATTCCGGAGTCATTGATAAGGGAAATATTACTAGAGAAATTTAAATACTCTCCAAGATAATCAACACCAGGCATAATTAATTCAAGCTTGATTTGTCCTGATTCTGTTGGATTCAAATTTTCAATATTCCATAATAATTGATTTCCAATAGTTTGAGAAGGAGGGAAATCTATACCCACCAGGGTGACCAAGTCATCAAGTTCTAAAGTGATTTCCGCATCAAAAACTTGGTTACTAGTATTCGTGTAGGTTAGCCAAAAAGGAACGGTAAATCCACATCGGGTAGGAGAGGAAGTAAGACTTACTTCCGCCTCAATTAATTCTCCTTGTGGTTTAAGTCCAAAATATTGGATAGTACTTTGGTTGGCTTGAACATCAATATTTAAATCAGCAGAAGTTGTCAATGTCCATCCATTACTAGGTGAACAATTTATGTCATAATTTCCGGAATTCACAGGGAACTCCATCAATCCTTGATCTAGTGAAAAAGTGTTTAAGCCATCAGGCATGATGGTGATGTTTTGATGATTTAATCCAATTTCATCAGCTTCTTTGGTCATATTTTCATTCTTATCCCAAAAGGTAAAAACTTGGATTCTTGGAGAAGAAGCTAAATTTTGAAACCAAGCTATTTTATTATTTCCTGCAGAGAAGGCAAATAAATCATCAACATTGTCACCATTAAAATCGTCAGTACCGACTTTTAAAATTTCATGGAACTGGTCGGAAATAGTCGATTTTTGTCCAAAGGTTCCTAGTCCATCTAAATTTTCATACATATTAATTTCATTAGTCCAATAGTCTGAGGATATGATATCCCTATCTCCATCCAAGTCTACATCTGTTGAGACAATTGATCTGACAACATTTATGTCATCATCTAGAATGCCACCAGTATCAAAATTGCCTAAGCCGTCTGTATTTTCATACCAACGCAAAGTTTCATTTGAGGTAGCAAAGTTGGTAACAGGATAAATAACATCATTATCATTATCTCCATCAATGTCTGTGACATAAATATAATCCGCTCCAAATATGCTGGAAGGCATTCCATTTAAACTGGAGAAATTTCCTTGTCCATCTAAATTCTCATACCAGCCTATTTTATTGGTTGCACCTATGGTAAGATCTTGATTCCCATCACCATTAATATCTGCTATTTCGATTTGATGGAAAACTGCTCCTGACAAAGTTGATATACTTTTGGCTGGGGTGAATAATCCTTGTCCATTGATATTTTCAAACCAAACTAGTCTTGGCCAACCACCAGCTACTATATCTAAATCTCCATCATTATCTACATCTCCAACTGCGCCTACTTCGGTATATTCGGAATTAGTACCAAGTATTATTTTGTCTCCAAAATTGCCTTGACCATCCAGGTGAGGATACCAAGCTACTTCATCTTCATCCTCATCAATTATGATAATATCAATAAAATTATCTCCATTAATATCTCCAATGTAACCTTTCGGACTCCAAAATGAAGATACATTAATATTCTTTTTTGTAGAAAAAAGTCCATTGCCATTAAGGTTTTCATACCATGAAGCTCCTCCTCCAAAACCAACTAAATCCTGATCGCCATCATTATCAAAATCTACAGCATAACCATGATTTGCTGGCCAATGAGAGTGAATAAACTTATTCTCATCGAAATGATTAGTACTAGCAGAACTTCCTGAATTTTTTGCCCACATTATATTGTAATTATTCACCTCATCATCAATAGCTGCAAAGTCAAGGAAGTTATCTCCATTCAAATCATCAATAACAAATTTGTGCCTGCCTTCATTAGATAGTGATCCATAATCATTTTTTTCAAAATCTCCTTGTCCATCAGTATTTTCAAACCATCTGATAGATTCTGAATTTTGAGAAGAAAGTTGAATAATAATATCCATATCAGAATCCATATCCACATCAAAAGAGGTTACTTGAAAACCTTCGTCAAAAAAGTTATCGTCCATAAAAGTTGGACTTTCAAAAGTCCCCGTACCATCTGTATTTTTATACCAAATAAAAACATGATCACCTCCCACAGATGCAACTATGTCAAGGTCATTATCTCCATCAAAATCAGCAGCAAAAGATGAATTAAATCCACTAGGATTGGTTGCAATTAATTGACTAGATGAAGGAGAGTTAATATTAGAAATCCATTCAAGATTTTCCTCCTCGTCAGATCCGAAGATTAGGTCTTTATTTCCATCATTATCTAAGTCAGTAATACAAGCATGTGCCTTGCCTGAAATATTTTCAACAAGAATAGTAGGGTTTCCAAAATTGCCATTATTATCTAGGTTTTCTAACCATGCAATTTTATTGTTATAAATAATTAGAATATCTTGATCTGCATCATTATCAATATCAGAAAGTGTTTGGGATATCAAATTAGGTAAATTGGATGCGATTAATTTTAATGAGGAAAATTCTGCTTGTCCATTTAAGTTTTCATACCAAACAATTTTTTCATTAATTTTTGATGCAACAATAATATCCTTATTTCCATCGCCATTTACATCAGCTGAATTAATAAGATGTGGATCTTTAAATGTATGATCAATTACTTTTGGTGATTCGAAGTTACCTTCTGAGTCTATGTTCTCAAACCAAATGATTTTGTTCGATTGCCTTGATGTGGTAAGAATGTCAATATCTCCATCACCATCTAAATCTGAACTTGCTAAACTCTCAGGGTTGGATGGTTCGATAAGTTGCTCGGTACTAAATTGGGCGGATAAAGAATTGAGTGAAAAAATAAAAACAAGTGAGGTAATTATAGATTTCATATTTCATATTTTAGAGAACAAATTCGTTTTATCTTCCGATAAAGAAATCTAAAATATAAATTATTCCTAAGAATGCACCTCTTTGATAGACTATTTATACTAATCGCTATTTTTATATGATACATAAAACAAGAAAAGGGACTCAGAAATGTAACTTTCTGAATCCCTTCCTTTCTACAGCTTCCGGCCTGGAATGGTGCCGTAGAATTACCAAGCTTGATTTGCCTCATCGAAACCATGTAAACATCATTTCTATAAGGACTTAACACACTCTGGAAAAGAAATTTTACAATTCCTTCAAATTCAAATGCGTATTGCCAACATAAGTTTTCGTACAACATTTTCCTTTTTTGGAAAAGTGATTTTAGATTCAACATGTGGGGTTGGCCGAGCCAATCATCATGCAGTTTGCCAAAATCTCTCTTCTTTCGACTCATCCAAATCTCGAAAGATTTTTCCTAATCAAAAAGAGTATGTGTTTGCTCTTTAGGGGGGACTTTTGCATCATTCAGATTCAAATTGGTAGCTCCACCTAGAGAACTAGTTAGGACTAATTTCTGTTACTTATCCTTTCAGAAAAGTTCATCTTTTACAGTTTTCCAAACGAGTTGGTATTTATATTTTTTGTCGAGAATTGCTTCCCAGTCAAAAATAAAATAACTGTTTGTTACGAGTAACATTAAAAAATGAGTAGAATATTAACCCTTGTCTTTTCATGATAAATATATTTATCCATAAGAATAAATTAATTTTCCATATCCAAGACATTGCTCCGGTTTTCCAGAAAAAATTAACGGTACCTTACTTCTCTTGCGATCTGTAAGTCATTTGTCTTTGGCCGAAGTAGTTTCAATCCCAATATTATCGAAATAATTTTAGTTATGAAAAAATCCGATTTGCAACAAAAATTAAACTATTAATTTTGTATTTCTAAATCACCTTTGCATTAGACTTTTCATTATTTCCTTTTCTCATAGTATCATTGCTGATGTATGATGATGTAGTGAAACATCATGAAAAGAACCTATTTCCAAGTCCATTAATTACTAATATTATTTCTATCTCCTTGTTTTTCTTTATTAATTCTTATCCTTATTCACCGAGGTAAAAAAGACTAAAATTCAACTCAAAAACACACATCATAAATAAATATAATATTTTGCAATTAGTTTTTATTTCAAAATATAATCTTAACTTTTTAAGATTTAATAATTTATTATTTCCTGTTAAGGTGATCACAAGATACTATAATTGGGTTCAAAAAAGCAAGTTTTATTCTCCACATACAATTCACAAAAGTTATCAACATTTGTTAATTGTCTGATTACTAGTGGTTTATGGAATTTTTTTATTTAAAAAAAAGTAAAAATTTTCTTGAAAAAACTAGAACCTAACAATGACTATATCTTGTTTTTTTGATCACTTCTTATTTTTTTAAACTAAATACAAACACTAGCTATAAAAATAGCCAAAGCCATCTCTCATTTTTGGGAAGATGGCTTTGGTACAAAATCAATTTTCAACTATTAAAGTTGATTCGAAATGAATAAGTCCAAGGGGATAACAAAATGTTTATCGTTCAAAGTCAAACAAATAAAATCAATTATAACTTACTTAATTTATTTCTGGCAGCTTCGAAATCAGGATTTATCTCCAATGCCATTTTGTAGCAATGTTTCGCTTTTGCAATATTTCCAGCAGCTCGATAACCATCAGCAAGACTATCGCAAGCATTCCATGATTTAGGATTGAGTTTAGTATTAAGTTCAAAAATATAAATAGCAGCTTGTGTATTTCCATCAGATAATAATTGATAACCCAGAGTATTCATTGCACTTTCACGGAACACATATCCCTTTGGATTATCCACTTGTAATTTGTTATACTTTTCCTTGGCGTAGGAAAGACCATGCTTTTCAATTTTTTTCTTTAACAATTTTGCACCGTTTGGTTTTGGACTATCAATACCAAACACTTCGATATTGATTAATGCAGTTTTTCCTCCAGTCAGACCTTTAATAAATCCATCTTGAGCTTCTGCTGGAACTTTTAATTTTGTAACACCTCCTTTTTTTATGGTTTGTAAATGCTTGTCAAAAAAAGTATCGTAATAATTCTCTCCAATGGTAGTGTAAAAATGAAAACCAAGAACATCAGTAGAGAAAAGTTCTTCTCCTTGAAGATTCATCACCGTAGATTTGAATTCAACTTCTTGACCTTTCATTGGATTTGCTCCCGTTCCTTCTTTAAGAACTTTTGCAGTTATTTCAGGAGTCGGTTTACTAACCACATCAATAATTTCCCAAGTTTCACTTCTAGTCATTTCTCTAAGGTTCATCATTTCTTCCCAAATTTTGTCAGTATTTTTTCCAGGATGTACTTTGGCAAAAGTTCCTGCTGGAAGTCCTTTATTCATGTCTCCCCAATTTGCAAAAACATCAAAAGTCATAAATGTATTATCCCAATCAGATCCGAACGGAAGAATTCTTTGAGCTAGCACCCAATCATGCATGATACCTGTTTTGATGGCTTCTTTATGTAAAGGCATAAAAATTTCTCTTTCCATTTTTTGGTAGGCATTGAAATTTCCTGCTGCAACTTTCATGTGATTTACTTTTACAAATTTCGCTTTACTTCCTTCTCCACCACCTGGACCTGGAACTGCTTCTGCAACATTTTCAAAAACTTGTGAACTCGCAACATGAATTGCAGCTTCATATCTTTCCACCATTTTAGGAATATTTGCATTTGGAAATGCTTGATAAGCAATTTTGGTAAATTTCTTATTCCCTAAATGCAAATCTTCAAAGTTTTGGAAAACTCCCATCATCACATAATCATAAGTTGCATCATCAGATGCTGGATAATGAACTCTGAAAAGTACATGGGCTAATTGATTTCCTTGTTTGATGCGTTCTTGAATAAATGGTTTGATGAGTTGATCTTCAACGTCGAAAAAGTCATCATTCATTTTTTTGATTTTCGTAATTTCAAAAAAAACGTTCGAAGATTCCTGTTGTGCTTGTAATTTTTGAGAAAAAATAAGTGTGAAAAATAGAGCTGCTAGAACAACTCTTAGAATGGATAAATTAATTGTTTTCATCTTGGTAAAATGTTTAAATGATTAAATAAATTTTATTCTCTTAGAGACTGTGAGTCAAATGAAGATTGAATTTTTTTTTTAGATCATGCATAGACATTGGCTTTTGTCGCATAGTCAACTGCGAACAATCCAAGGTTTGATAGAGAAGAAAGTAGGTGTGATTATTTTTGTTAAGAGAAAAAGTTATTTAGGTTTTTATTTCTCTTGGGTTTTTTGGATAAAGCAATTAATGGTAAGTAATTATTGTGTTTTATATATTATTGCAAAATAAAACATCATCTACGATTGGGTTAGTACAATTTAAGCAATTTATAGCACAAAAGTTTCAAAACGTAGAATTAGCGAAATAAAAAAAGAGCAACAATTTTGTTGCTCTTTTTTATCCAATTAAATTCTATCTCATTTAATTAAAAGTTATACTGAATTCCACCACTAAGTCCCCAAAAAGTAGAAGAATATTTTAATTGATAAAAATCTGACTCTCCAAAGTCTTGGAATCGAAAATCAGTTCGTAATTGAAAAGAAATTTTTTCATCCAAAGCATAGTTTACATAGGGGCGTAAATGGTAGGATAAGAAAAATTTAGAAATAGGTAATAAATCATTTTCAGTAGTTGGATAAATAGCCACTTGGTTACTAGCATCCAAAGATTTACCTGTTTGTGTTTTTATGAAATTTAAACCAACACCAGTACCCATTCCTAATTCTATTTTCCCAATTGATTTTTGGAAATTCAATAAAATTGGAACAGAAAAATAATCCATTTTATTATGATGTCTAACCGTTCGATCAGCAACAGCATCAGTAAGACTACCAACAGGAGAATTAGGGTTAACAATTATGGTATCCCAAGTTTGGTTGAAATTAAATTCACTTTTCGATTTCACATATTCTAATCCGCTAGTGATTGATATGTTTTCATTAAAATGATAGTTTGCTTCTATGGCAATCGAGTAGCCAGGTTCAAGTTGCAAACCTTGATTCAATAGGTTCTTTCGGTCATTGTCAGAAGCTAATGTTGACGAAAAGTTATTTTTCATAATGTGGATTCCTGTAAAAACTCCAAGGCTGAATTTGGAGTTTTTATCCTTGAATTTTGGAAGGACAATCAAATCATTTAAACTAATTTGATCTTCTTTTTCATTTGGGAGAAGCAAGTCAATTGATTCTATTTCTTTTGTGAAATCAATCTTTTGTCCGTTGAATAATTGCTCCGTTTGTTGTTCATTATTTTGAGTTGGAGTTGGTTCTTTTTGAAGGTTGTTTTTAATCAACTCATTCTTGTAAGAGTTGTTTTTTGGGTTATCATTATGAAGCAGCGTATTGTTTTTTTCAAAAACAGTTAGAGATTCTTGATGAACAGTTTGATTAAAGTTTTGGTTTTTATTTTCACTTTTTGACAAAATAATAGCAGGGGTGTTTTCTATCATTTCATTTTGAATGATAGTGAGATTTTCATTTTCTTTATCCGTAATTGTATTGTTATTTTCTGTTTGAGAAAGGTTTTTACTTTCGGCATCTCTTCCTTCAATATTTTGAAATACGATATTAGCATCTGAATTATTGATTTCTGAATTTGATAAATACTCATCAGAGGATTGATACCAAACAACCGCTCCACCAATTAAAAATAATGAAAGCAACAGAAGCCAATACCTATTTCGTAGAAAAATAAATTTTCTTTCAGGAGATTCTGTTTCAATGGAAGATTCAATATTTTTCCAAAGATCATCAGCATCAATTCCATTCAGAGAGGATGCATTTTTGAATCTGTCTTTTATATTTTTTTCGAAAAAATTCATGTCAAAATATTAAAGTAAAAAATTAGTTGAATGAAAAATTAAATTGAAACTCGCTATCCTTGTGTAACCTTTTTTTTAACCATTCCCGAGCTCTTGATAATCGTTTTCGAGATAAGGAAGAATCGATGTTTAATATTTTTGCAATTTCATCATGAGAAAAACCATCGATCACAAACATATTGAAAACTTCAAAATAGGAGCGTGGCATTTCTTTTAACCAAGCCAACATTTCTTCATTTGAAATATTTTCAAAGACAGTTGGCGTAATTTTTTGTTCATGCAAGTCGATGATTAATTCCTCGGTTGAGTTTTTATTATTTTTTGCATTGTATTTTAAACAATTGTTGATGGCAATTTTAGTAGTCCAAGTTTTAAAACTCGCTTTTTGCACATCGAACTGATGTAGACTTTTAAAAATATTAATAAAGGTTTCTTGCAAAACATCTTTCACGTCAGCTTCATTCACCAAGTACCTTTTACACATTACATTTAAGTAAGGTAAAAGCAAATTGTACAACTTTCGTTGCGCTTCTCCATTTTTGGAAAGGCAAAGTGAGATCAATTGTAAATTAATTTGGTCAGACACTTAGTATGATTATTAATAAAATTAAAGGATAGAAGCATCCCATTTTTTTAGAATGCTTCTATCAATTTTTCATTCTTTAAGTAAATATAGTATTAAGTACAGTTACAATTTTGATCAACGGTACCGGCTACTCCATTTGGATTTGTACATGGATCACCAAAGTTTAATTGTAAAGATGGGCAATCAAAAGTATTGGATGATTCCTCACAATCACAATCCGCATTAATCACTCCGGAAGTACCTAGTGCTGTTGTACATACATCACCAATATTAGCTTGAATATTTGGACAATCGTAAGAGATGTTAGGATCTTCACAATCACAGTTAGCATTTACAACTCCTATCATAGTTCCAGCTGGATTAAGGAAACAATCATCTCCAACGTTCAACATTAAAGAAGGACAATCATAAATGACATTTGCCTCACAATCACAATCCGCATTAACAATCCCAGTATTGCCAGCTGCTGTAGTACATACGTCTCCAATATTAGCTTGAATATTTGGGCAATCAAAAGTGTTACTTACAACACAATCACAATCCGCATTAATAGTACCAGCTACTCCATTTGGATTAGTACAAGGATCCCCAATATTAGCTTGGATATTTGGACAATCAAAAACTACATTTGTTTCGCAGTTACAATTAGGATTAATTACACCAGTTATTCCAGCTGCTGTGGTACAAGAGTCACCAATATTGGCTTGGATATTTGGGCAATCAAAAGTAATAATCATTTCGCATTCACAGTCAGCATTCACAACACCATTTTCAGTTACGCCATTAGGGTTAGTTAGTTCGCAAACGTCTCCGATATTAAGGCCTAGGGTAGGGCATTCAGTTTCAGGCGTTATCAACGTTTCATCAAGATCATCGTCGTTACATGAGGTTATCAAAAATAAATTCATGCATAGTAAAATTCCACATAAGTAAAATAAGTTATTTTTCATTTTTTTGATTTTATCAATTTTAATTAATAATTATTTCTCGAGAAGGTCTTTTCACTTACTTATATCTTTATTAATTTAAAATGTGACACTTTCTAAAAAAAAAAATCATTGATTGGTGATTTTCTTTTCAAATTAGAATAAATCATCATTTTTGGCTTCATTTTTATGGTATATAGTTGATTAAAATAAACAATAACTCCCATCTAATTTGATCTTTAGCATCTCGCCCTTAAGCTCCCCTAATGAATTCACCTAAGAATATTATTAGTAGAGCTTTTACTTAGTTTCCCTTTTTGAGGAAACAACTAGGTATTTTTTTATCATTTCATAAGATTCAAAAGGTGGCTTATTGTCCATTAGTTTAGAACCCGAAAAGAGTTTAGAACTTAAAAAACAAGATCGCATGATACCAGGCTTATTAATTTTATGGACCATCATCTTTGTGCATTTATTATTCTTACTTTTCAAGTCTTACTCATTTAAGTTGAAAAAAGTAAGCTATCAATTGATGTATCTGACCATCATATTTATTTCGTTGATCACATTGACTGAAATTGAAATTTTGAGAGCATCCGAAGATTATATTCAATATTTATATCCTATCCATTTTTTTCTGATACATGGAATAATCTTTTTAAGTTTTTTATCCATTTGGACTAAAAGGAAAGCAAAATCAAAAAATGGTTTTTCCAAAATGGAAAGCACTTCTTTCTACAGTTATATACTTTCAACATTTGTATTGTTTATTTATTTTTTTAATTCCTACCGTGATGCTTTTATCATGGAAAAAGTAGAAGGTCTATGGACTTACCAAATAATTTTTTCTCATAGTTATAGTATTTGCATGGCAACTTGGATGTATCTGACCCTTATAGGGATGATGGCGATGATATTTTCTGCTTACAATAAAATCTCAGGTAAAGTAAAGAAAAAATGGATGTGGCTGATGCTTTCAGCTATAGTGATTGTTCCGACTGGAATGACCTTATTATTTTTAGTATCTCCTACAGAAGAAAAAGGGAAGTATTTTTTGTTTGCTCCTTTTTTGGCTTTAATAATTTTGACTTGGGTAAGTGTGTTTTCTAATCTTAAATTATTTAAAACATCTCTCCATCATGTATTGGATGATATTTTAAATAATATTCCAAGCATTATAATTTTAGTTGATTTGCAGATGCGAATAACTTATATCAACCCAGAAGGTGTAAAAACTTTTAAACTAAAAAGAACAAGGTTATCTGGATTATCTCTTTTTAAAATTCTTAAAGTATTCAAACTTGATTTTTTTAATCAATCAATTATTGATGGAGTTGAGAAAGGCCAATTCTTAACTAGTGAACTTAATTATCAAGATCGTTTATTTTATGAACTCAAACTTACACCTATATATAATGAGAAAAACTTAAAAACTGGATTCTTGATAGTGGCTAATGACTTTACGAGTTTCAAAACTGAGGAGCGAAAAAATAATCAAATTAATGAGTTACTGAAAAAATCCAATTTAGAATTGGAACGATTTGCCTACATCGCATCTCATGATTTAAAAACTCCTCTAAGAAATATTATCAGTTTTGTAGGGTTGACGGAAAAGTCAATTTGGACAAAAAATTATGATGCAATTCCAGAGTTTTTAAGTTATTTAAAATTGTATTCTAAAAATATGCTACAGATTGTTGAAGATGTTTTGGAGTTGTCAAAAGTTACAAATAAAACCCAGCACTTAGAAAAGGTAAAATTAGATAATGTAATGGTGATGGTTGATTTTAATCTTCAGGAAACCATTGTAAAAACAAATGCAAAAATCGAATGTAATTCCTTTCCTGAATTTTATGCGAACAAATCACAAATGCTCCAGGTCTTCCAAAATTTGATCGAAAATGGTATGAAATATAATAAAAGCGCCATGCCTTTTATTCATGTTCATTATACCAAATCAGCTTGCTTTCATCACTTCTCGGTAAGAGATAATGGAATTGGGATAAGTGAAGAATATCATAATAAAGTTTTTGAAATGTTCCGTCGATTACATTCCATTAATGAATATGAAGGAACAGGAATAGGTCTAGCTTTATGTAGAAAAATAATTGAGTCACATGGCGGTCAAATTGAAATTCAATCTCCAAAGGAAGGTGGCACGGAAGTTCTTTTTCAAATTCCTGTAAAAGTTTACAATAAGGATAAGGAGATGGCTAAAACCAAATTTAAGGAATTTCAATTTGAGGAATCATAATATTTTGGAAGCCTTGTCTTTCGTTATTTTTTTTTTGAAAAAAACCATTAAAAACAACTAGCTTCGCACTTCAATTTTTTAATAGAAAAAAGAAATGGAAGAAATCAAAAAAAAGATAACCCGAATTTGGGAAAACGAAATTAGAGATGCTTTAGAAAAAGGAGAAGTTATTATCGAAAAACAATTGCAGGCGGAAATGTATCATCAGCTTAGATTGAAATTTCCAAAATACAAAATATGGACAACTCCAACTTTTTATTTGAAAAAATATGACCTCGACAGAATAAAACCTGATCTCGTTATTACAAATGACAATGAGATTTTAGCGGTCATCCAAATGCAATTTAAGCCTTGGGAATATTTGGATTACAAAGAAGATTTGAGAATTCTAACTGGATTAGATAAAGTGGGAAAAGCGAAAAAAATCAAATTAGGGATGATTCCCTTTTCATCTATTTGGAAAGAACAAAAAACTAAGGATGAAAATAATTTGAATTTTACGATGGCGGATAATCTGCTAAAAGTTATGATTACTGGAAGTAAAATTGGTTGCCATTCTTTAGAGTTAAAAAAAGTGGAAAAACCTAGAAGTAATTTTTTACATCTTTTTGGTTATATCGAAAGTGAAGCGAGTTTGTTTTTTGGGAATAGTTTTTATGGTGAACAGGAGGAAAAATAAGAATAAGCTAATTGAATTAGCTTGAAAAAAAATCCTTTTACAGAGTAATCTGTAAAAGGATTTTTTTTGTATCCCAAAAAACAGATTTTACGATTTAGTTCAAGTCGTCTTTTTCTCCCGATAAGTTTTATATTTTTTAACAATTATATAAAAAATAATAGTGAGGAAAAACAAACCTCCAAAAATATAATAACCATTTCGTTGAGATCTAAAAACTGCCAACAAGACAATTCCAATCAGAATCAAGGTGGGCACCTCATTTAATAATCTAAATTGAAAAGAAGTATTCTTATTGATTCCTAGGGCTAATTCATCGGTGATTTTTTTGCAATAAAAATGATAGGCAATTAGCAATCCTAGAAAAACCAATTTGATCTGCATCCATCCCATTGTCAAGAATACTGGATTCATTACTAACATTCCAACTCCGCAAAAAATAGTAAAAAACATCGCAGGAGTGGTGATAATTTTATAGACTCGATCTTCCATGATTCTATATTGGTTAATCAATATATCCTTTTCAACTTCAGGCTTTTCTTTGGCTTCTGAATGATAAACGAATATTCTCACCAAATAAAAAAGTCCGGCAAACCAAGCAACAAATCCAATAATATGAAAGGCTTTGAAAAAAGTATGGATCATTTTTATAGTAATTTTTTTGATAGTGACAAAAATCACCAGTTAATGATAATTAATGTCACCTTTATTGGATGGCGAAAGTAGGAGTTTTGCACCTGAACTTTGTCATAAAAAAATAAAAAAATGCAACCAAATTTAATAAATAAATACAATGTCGCAGCTCCAAGGTACACTAGTTATCCAACTGTTCCTTATTGGCAATCAGAAGCACCAACAGAATCTCAATGGGCAGAAAGATTCAATATTACCTTCACTAATAATAGTGAAATTAGTCTTTATATTCATTTGCCATTTTGTGAAAGTCTTTGCACTTATTGTGGTTGTAACAAAAGAATTACAAAAAACCACGGGGTAGAATTACCATACGTAAATGCATTGTTACAAGAATGGGATATGTATTTGGAACACTTACCATTTAAGCCAACTTTGAAAGAAGTGCATCTTGGTGGGGGAACTCCAACATTCTTTTCTCCAGAGCAAATCGAACGCTTGATGAAAGGAATTTTTGACAAGGCAAATATTGCTGAAGATCATGCTTTTAGTTTTGAAGCGCATCCATGGAGTACCACCAAAGAACATTTGCAGACTTTTCGAGATCTAGGATTTAATCGAATCAGTATTGGTGTGCAAGATTTTGAGCCAGAAATTTTAAAGATTATTAATAGGCATCAAACGACTGAGCAAGTTGAAAATGTGGTCAATTGGAGTCGAGAGTTAGGTTATGATTCCATCAACTTTGATTTGATTTTTGGGTTGCCTTTGCAGGAACCACATCACATTGAAGAAACCATGCGACAAGTGAAAATAATGCAACCTGATCGAATTGCATTTTATAGTTATGCGCACGTACCTTGGGTGAGTCCAAGCCAACGAGGATATTCTGAAGAGCATTTACCGCTAGGAGACAAGAAGCAATTTTTATATGAGTTAGGGAAAAAGTTATTGCAGGAAGATGGCTACTTTGAAATTGGTTTAGATCACTTTGCTAAGGCAACTGACGATTTGTATATCGCTTTAGAAAGTGGAACACTTCATCGGAATTTTATGGGATATACTTCTTTCCATACTGATTTGATGATTGGATTAGGTGCTTCTTCAATTAGTGATTCAGGAACTGCTTTCGTGCAAAATGAAAAGAAAATCGAAGCTTATCAAAAAAGAATTGCTCAAGGTGAAATTCCAATTATTAAAGGACACCTACATTCTGAAGAAGATGTGGTGATTAGAAAACATATCACCGCTTTGATGTGTCAGCATACTACTTCTTGGAATGACGATGAAGCTAAATATTTTGGTCAAATTATGCCTCGACTAAAAGATATGGAAGCTGATGGACTGGTAAAAGTTTTACCAAATCAAATCACGGTGACTGAAATTGGAATGCCATTTATTAGAAATATTTGTATGGCTTTTGATCAACGTCTTTGGGCGAAAAAACCGACCACTCAGCTATTTAGTCAAGTGGTTTAAACATCTTTTTAGATAGAACATGGATGCCGCAGTATCCATGTTCTATCTAAACCCCTAGGAATTGATTATTAAGTTAATAAAATAATCTTAACCATGCCTAGACCAAAATCCAAATCTGATCTACTCGAATTAAGTCAAGCGAACTTTAAAAAGCTTAATGATTTCATTGAGCAAAAAAGCAAAGAAGAGCAGCTTAAAGAATTCCCCAAAGGAACGATGAATAGAAATATTCGCGATGTTTTAGCGCATCTACATCATTGGCATTTGATGATGTTAGATTGGTATAAAGTTGGGATGTCAGGAGAAAAACCAGATATGCCAGCCAAGGGATACACTTGGAAAACTACACCAGAATTGAATAGATGGATTTTTGATAAATACCAAAACATAGAGCTTAAAAAGGCCAAATCTCTTTTGAAAAAAAGCTATAAACAAGTTCAAAATATAATTGAAAAACATTCAGATGAAGAACTTTTTGAAAAGAAAAGATATAAATGGACTGGCTCAACTTCGCTTGGAGCATATTTAATTTCAGCCACTTCAAGCCATTATGATTGGGCTTTTAAATTGATTAAAAAAGCAACTAAATAAAATTAGATTTTGTTTGACTCCTGGAAAAAGAAAAGCCTTGTTAGAATTTCTAACAAGGCTTTTACGATTTTAAAATTAACGTACTTCAACAGTATCTTAGATGAAAACTACATGCGTTCCTTCACCCTCTGCTCGTGCATAAAAATCACCAACAGTCAACACACCATCAATATCTTCAATAAGATCTTCCTCTTTTAAATCAAACATATCCATTGCTAATTTACAGGCCCAAAGTTTAGTACCTGAGGCAGTAAGAATTTCTAAAAATTCTCCAATAGGAGGAATGTCTAATTTCTCAATTTTGGATTTCATCATTTTAGTGGCAACAGCTTCCATGCCTGGTAATCCTCCCAACATAGTGGGAATATGCATTGCAGGATTTCCAACAGTTGCAACATGAAGGTGATCTAACTTCTCTTTTTGGATGGCTTCCAATCCAAAGAAGGTGAAAAATATTTCTGATTCAATACCTTCCATTCTTGCTCCATTGGCAAGAATAAAACAAGCATATGCATTATCCAAAGTTGCTTTGGATAAAATCAGCATCATCTTTTTTACTTTTTTCTTTTCGCCGTTTGAATTATTCATATTATTGGTTTTTATTTCGTTAAATACAACTTACTGGTTTTGGAATTCCAGCAATTCTACTTGCTTTTTTCAATGGACCTCCAGGGAATAGTGAGTAAAATTCTTTGATGCTTACCACACCACTTTTACCTACTCTTCTAATAGTTAAGGCAACTTCATTTTTGCATTGCTCTTGGAGATAATTAATTACTTCCCAATGTTTATCAGTCATTTCTATTTCCTCTTCAGCTGCGATTTCTTTTCCGATTTCTCGATTCCATTGATCAAGTTGAGTTAAATAACCTTGGTCGCTACAATAGACACAAGTACCTGCATAAGTTCTTTCCATCATGACATTTATCTTTTTATATTTATAAAATTGGAGTTTCTTCTTCTTTTAAATCTTTTCCAGCTGTACTCATTGCTGAGGAAACAAAAGGAATATGAGTTCCTTTAATCAACATGTTCCAATAAATCCAGCGGAAGGCTAATTTGCCAAAATGATTCATTCGACTTTCTTTCAATAATCGAAGTGGACCAACACCTGGTAAAGGGAAAGACCCAGTTACTGGTTCGTGAGTATAATTGAAATCAATCAACAATGCTTTTCCGTGGCCAGTCTCAATAAAACAATTGGCGTGACCGTCAAAAGAAGCTTTGAGTTCTTTTCCATCGATGAATCTTAAAATATTTTCTAATAAAATTTCTGCCTCAAAGTGAGCAACAGATCCTGCTTTTGATGCAGGAATATTTGTAGCATCTCCGATAGCAAAAATGTTTTCTTTCACTTTACTTTGAAGGGTTGATTTGTCGGTAGGTACAAAGTTTAAATCATCACCAAAACCAGATCTCTCAATCATCGGATCACCCATATTCGTTGGAACAGTTACCAATAAATCATATTCAACTTCTGCACCTCCGTAGTCGACAATTTTTTTATTTTCATTATCTACTTTTTCGATATTGAAGTTAGGAACGATCTTAATATTCTTCTCTTCTAAAAGATGATTTAATTCTTTAGTAGCGGTTGGTTTGGTAAAAGCACCATCCATAGGAGTGACAAAAGTAATATCAACTTTGTCTCTCATGTCTTTGTTGATAAAAAATGAATCTGCTAAAAACGCAAACTCTAATGGGGCAACAGGACACTTAATTGGCATCTCACAAATATGAACCACCATTTTTCCTCCTTCCCATTCTCTCAATTTATCTCTCAAATTTTTAGCACCCTTGAAAGTGTAAAAATCAAAAACATCTTTTTGCCAACCTTCACCTTCCATACCTTCAATTTCATCAGGAGCGATATCAGTACCTGTTGCGATAATCAAAATATCATAAGAGATGACTTCTCCATTTTGAAGAAATACTTGATCAGTCTCTTTATCGATACGATCAATCTTTTCTCGAACTAAATCTACTCCACTAGGAATAAATTTATCTATAGATTTTTTTACCTGCTTAGGTTTGTAAATATCAAAAGGAAGGAATAAAAATCCTGGTTGGTAATAATGAGTTTCTTCTTTATCAACAATGGTAATATTCCATTGATCTTTAGAGAGACTTTTTCTTAAATGATTTGCCATCATGGTGCCTGATGTTCCGGCACCTAGTATAAGGATATTCTTCATTTGTATTGTTATTTTTTTTTTGTCATAACAAAGGTATTTTTCGATAAAGTGACTTTTGGTGACTTTGGTTACATAGGAATAGTGATTTTTGTCACCCTTTTATATTTCTCAAAAAAAAACTACGTTGTGTGATAATGTTCACACAAAAGCAGAAGGGGAGCACATTATCTTTGCAATAAAAAATAACTATGATATCGTTTATTAAAAAAATGTTAGGATTCGAAGATTTAGATTATGCTCAACTTATCGAAAGAGGTGCAATCATTATTGATGTAAGAACTCCTCAAGAATATAAGCAAGGGCACGTGAAGAAATCGATTAATATTCCATTATCTGATATTTCAAGAAGTATCAAAAAAATTAAGCAAAAAAATAAACCCATTATTACTTGTTGCCGATCAGGAGCAAGATCAGGGAATGCCGCTTCCACTTTGAAGAGTGCAGGAATAGAAGTGTATAATGGAGGAAGTTGGAATAGCGTTCGAGATGCTATAAGAAATTAAAAACGATTTTAGAGAATCGTTTTATGTAGATTGTTTTCATTTGGTTTACTGTTTGCTTCGGCAGGCAGAATTGGGGTTAAGAGAGTCAAATTCTAAAATTGACTCTCTTTTTTTATTTTTATTCTTAAGCTGTATTTAGTGTTCTGGTTCTTTCTTTTTCAAAATAAATTTTCCAATAATAATTCCAATGACAATTGCGGTGTACATCTGCCCGCAGATACTGATAAAAACTGATAAAGCTTGACCCGGCGGAGTAACTGGAGTAATATCTCCATATCCCAAAGAGGAAAGTGTGATAAAACTAAAATAAGTGAGGTCGTCAATTTTGGCTTCCAATCCACTTTCAAAAACAAAGGAGTGAGGATAAAAATGATTAATCAATCGAAATCCCATTCCACCAATTAATCCAATCAAAATATAACCATTGACTGCGCCATAAATTAAGTTAGTATTAATCATTTGTGTTTTGGCAATTCGATTCAAAAGATGAATGGTAAGTAATAAAAAGAACGCTACTAAACTTCCCATTCTGATAAGAAAAATAAAAGTAAAATTTTCAAAGATATAGATGCTGTTGGAAATTAAAGCAATAAATCCAAAAAGAACGCCCGCCCAAAAACTGTGTTTTGATTCTGACAACTCATAAATCCCAATGACAATTACAGCAATCAATAACCCATAAATAACTACATCTTTCACATAGGGATCTGTAAAAAAAGAAGGGAGTAAAAGGAAAGCCAAAAGAAAAATTAATAAAAATAGAAATTCATTTTTCTCTAAAAAGCGTTGGAGTTTTTTGTAATCCATATTAAGTTTGGATTTTCTTAGAAAATATTTCAAATCAGTCTCTACAACAAGTCCTTCCAAATTTTTAAATCAGGAAGGACTTATATCTTAAAAGAAGAGGTAATTGTTAATTAAATTCGATTACTTTTTTTATTTGATTTAGTTGGGCTATTTTTCATGACAAATCGATGGTCTTCCACTAATAATAATAAATCAAAAGAACTCAGAACCCCAACTATTTTCTTTTCATGAGTAACAATCAAATGATGGATATGATGATTTCGCATAACTCGAGCAGCAATGTGTACACCTGAATATTTAGGTATAGTTAAAACTTCTTTTGTCATGATATGTCGAACTTGAGTTTCATCAGATATATCATTAGTTAAATCTCTAAAAGTTATAATTCCATCCACCTCGCCATCCGCATTTACGATAGGGAGAGAAGAAACTTTATTCTTCTTCATGATTTGTTTGATATGTCCTATTGTTTGATGTTGATGAGTAGTGATTACAGATTCTACCATAAGGTCCGCAACTTTCGTGTTCATACTTTTTCGTTTATTTAATTTGAAGCTATTTGATATTCAACTTCTTTGTTAGAAAATCATTTTCAAGTGCCAAATTCGTAAACTCTTCCGTTTTTAATGTTGATTTTTATCATGCTAAAAAGGTGACATAAATCACTTTTCTTTTTTTTCGATCATAATACCTTGTGGTAAACAAATCGAAAATTATGCGAAATATCACCATTCAAGAAATCATGTCTTCTGAACTTGTCACCGTTCGTTTTGATGAAACGGTAACGAAGGTTGCTGAAGTTTTTAAAAATAATTCTTTCCACCATATCCCAATTGTGAATGCAGATGGTTGTATTGAAGGAATTATCAGTCGAACAGATTTTGAAAGAATCAAAAGTGGGACGACTCATTTTAGAATTCATAATATTGAAGAATACAATGCAACACTCTTCCAAACGCTATTGACTAAAGATATTATGACGAAAGGAGTTATTCACTTAAATCCTACTGATCCAATTAGAGATGCTTACCAAGTTTTTAAGAAAAATAAATTTAGAGCGCTACCTGTAATTAGTAAGGGAAAACTAGTAGGAATAGTTACACCCCTAGATATACTTGATTTTTTTTTCACACAAAATAATAACTAATGGGAGATTTTCGAGTTAGAAAAATAACTGACGCCGAGGATCGAAGAAAAATGTATCAAAGTGTTCTGGCAGATGTGGAAGCATTCGAATGGATGTTGGAGAAAGATATGTTTGAAACAGATCCTTTACACATTGGAGCCGAACAAGAATTATGTATCGTCAATACTGATTGCGAACCTTCGATGAAGGCTTTAGAAATATTGGATAAAATTGAGGATGAACACTATACAAATGAATTGGCCCTTTTTAATTTAGAAATAAATCTTGATCCATTTCGATTTCATAACAAGTGTTTTTCTGAAATGGAAAAACAACTTTTTGAACTACTAGGAAAAGGAAGGAAATTGGCTGACCAACATGAAGCTAACCTATTGATGACGGGCATTCTGCCAACCTTAAAATATCGTCATTTGAAGTTTGAAAACATGACGCCAATTCAACGTTATCAGACTTTGAGTAATAAACTATCAGAACTTCGAGGGAAAAATTTTGAAATATATCTACAAGGGGTAGATGAAGTGATTTTGTCTTTAGGATCTGTTTTGTTTGAGGCCTGTAACACTAGTTTTCAATTGCATTTGCAAATACGACCAAAGGAATTTGTGAATCAACATAATTGGTCTCAGATGATTTCGGGACCAGTCCTGTCAGCTTGTGTCAATTCACCAATGTTGTTTGGAAATGAATTATGGGCAGAATCTCGGATTGCATTATTTAAGCAAAGTCTGGATACCAGAAGTGCGGATAAATTTTTAAGAAAAAAATTACCAAGAGTTTATTTTGGAAATGATTGGCTAAAAGAATCGCCTGCTGAACTTTGGAAAAATGATGTAATGCGATTTCCGTTGATCGTAACTTCTGATGATTTTCAGGATGCAAAAGGATTGTTACAGAAAGGTGAAATTCCAAACCTTCGAGCCATTCGATTACATAATGGAACTACCTATACTTGGAATCGCTTGTGTTATGGATTTTCTAAAACCAAACCTCACTTACGTATTGAATGTAGATATATTCCTTCTGGGCCAACTGGAATTGATGAAATAGCCAACTTTGCTTTTTGGGCTGGTCTCATGAAATCAGAACCAGAGGGAGGAGTAGAGTTTTGGAAAGATCAAGATTTCAGAGTGACAAAGGATAACTTTATCAAAGCAGCTCGGACGGGAATGAATACAGTTTTTGAATGGTTTGGAAAAAGTTATTCCGCCAAAGAATTGTTACTAGATAAATTGATTCCACAAGCAGAAGAAGGATTGAAAAAATCAAATGTTGCCCCAGAAGATATTGAAAAATATTTGGGTGTATTTGAAAAGAGGGTAGAAGCTGAAACCACAGGATCAAGTTGGACAGTCAAAAATTACCGAAAACTATCCAAACTTTATGGGCAAACGATTGCTGAAAAAGCATTGGTTAATCAAATGCTAGAATATCAATATTTAAATATCCCTTTATATAAATGGGAAGATTTTAATTCAAAAATACATTCTATTTCAACAGATAAAACTACCGTTGAAGATTTGATGACTAAAGATATTTTTTCAGTTCGAGAAAATGACAGTTTTGAGTTAGTGAAACATATTTTAAAATGGAATAATATTCATCATCTTCCTGTAGAAAATACGAAAGGCGATTTGGTCGGTTTAATTACGGATGGAATGGTGGAGAGATTTGAAAATGATGATTTGGAGAAAAGACATTTTGCTAAAGATATCATGATAGAAAATCTTGTTTCCATTTCAGCTACAACTTCACTTGATGAAGCAAAAGAAATTATGGATGAACGTAAGTTAAGCGGTGTGCCAATAGTTTATGAAAATAAATTAGTGGGTATGATTACTCAAAATGACATGAAAAAAATATATAGTGATTAATATTAGTTTTTTGTGTAGGAAAATGTAAAAGTATTGTTATAGAAGTGATGAAAATCATCTAGTTTTATGACAAAAGTCACCTTGCTATGTGATGTGCATCACTTTTCAATCTTTACATTGTGCCTAAATTTGTCTTATCATTTTACCGAAAGAAACTAATTTTTTTAATCCTAAAAAGAATAACAAAATGACAGTAGAACAAATTTATACAGGATGTCTGGCAGAAGCTGCCTACTATATTGAAAGTAATGGAGAGGCAGTAATTATTGATCCTTTGCGAGAAGTACAACCTTATATCGACCGAGCAGCAAAGGACAATGCAAAAATTAAATATGTTTTTGAAACACACTTTCATGCAGATTTTGTTTCGGGACACGTTGATTTAGCGGCTAAAACGGGTGCACAAATTGTTTTTGGCCCAACAACAATGGAAACAGGTTTTGATGCTTTGATTGGAGAGGACGGGCAAGAGTTTAAAGTGGGAGATGTAACTATTCGGTTAATCCATACTCCAGGTCACACTATGGAAAGTAGCTGTTTTTTACTAATTGATGAAGATGGAAAAGAACACGGAATATTTACAGGAGATACATTATTCATTGGTGATGTGGGACGACCTGATTTAGCTCAAAAAGTAATTGCTGATTTGACACAAGATAAATTGGCTGCCCATCTTTATGATTCTCTTCGGAACAAAATTATGCCTTTGAGTGATGATTTAATCGTATATCCAGCACACGGTGCAGGAAGTGCATGTGGTAAAAATATGAGTTCTGAAACTACCGATACTCTGGGGAATCAGAAGAAAACTAATTATGCTCTTCGACCTGATATGACGAAAGAAGAATTTGTAGAAGCAGTCCTTGAAGGATTGACTCCTCCTCCAGGATATTTCCCTCAAAATGTATTGATGAATATCCAAGGTTATGAAAAATTTGATGAAGTAATGAAGAAAGGTAAAAAAACCTTAACTCCTGAAGAATTTGAGTTAGTTGCCAATGAGACTAGACCAATTATATTGGATACACGTGATGCACAATCTTTCTCAAAAGGATTCATTCCTAATTCAATTAACATCGGAATTGATGGAAGTTTCGCTTCTTGGGTAGGTACTTTAGTAAAAGATGTGAAACAAGAAATTCTTTTAATTACTGCACCTGGTCGTGAAGAGGAAGTAATTACAAGGTTATCGAGAGTTGGGTTTGATAATACGCTTGGTTACTTGAAAGGTGGTTTTGATGCTTGGAAAGAAGCAGGCAAAGAAGTAGATACGATTGAATCAATTCCAGTAAGTGAATTGGTAGAAAAGATGAAATCAGAAGAAGTAAATATCCTTGATGTAAGACGTGCAAGCGAGTTTAATAGTGAGCATGTGAAAGGAGCAGTAAATGTTCCTTTGGATTATATCAATCAAAATATGTCAGAAGTTGACAAAAACAAAACTTGGTACGTCAACTGTAGAAGTGGATACCGATCAATGGTTTTTGCTTCCCTCTTAAGAGCAAGAGGATACTACAATTTGATTGATATCAAAGGAGGATTTGTGGATATGAAGAAAAGTGAAGCATTTGAATTGACAGATTACGTCTGTCCAACTACTATGCTATAATGGTTTAAATAGATATTGTTGACATTCATATTAGAAGGGCGAAATTAATATGTTTCGCCCTTTTATTTAAAAGAAAAAAACTTGAGGAAATATTTTTCCATAATAATGGTTAGCTTGATGCTCATCGTTTCGTTTAGAGATGTAATGAGTCTTTTGTCTTTTAAAGTTAACCAAGATTATATTTCCAATTTTTTATGTATCAATAGAGACGTCCCAAAAAGCACATGTCAAGGAAAATGTATGCTATCCAAAACCATTAAGGAAGCACATGAGCAAGATGGAAACTCAAAGATACCTCTAGTTACAGAAAACAAACAATCCCTTATTTTTTTGATTTTAGATGATAAAAAGGAATATGATTTTCATCTGAATTTTTTCAAGAAAAAATTATTCGTTGCTGATCAACACTTTGTTGATAGCCAATACATTTCAGATATTTTTCACCCACCCCAAGTTTGATTTTTTACAACATATATTATTAAAGTTTCATAGTAATTATTTATGAAATTTAAAATTGGCTTATGATCTATGAGTAATAGTCTATGAGAAATGGAGAAGGTGAGGTACGGCGAAAAATGAGGGAGCGGGAGCCAGCATTGTTTCAAGCTATTTTTTCGCCTAGAATTTTTTGGTTCTTTTTTTCAATGAAAAAAAGAACAAGCCTCACATAATCCACTCAGCTAAACCTCATAACAATCCTAAGATTTTAATACTAAATAGTTACATTTTTTTTTAATAAAAAACCTTATTGCTTCCAAGCGATTTGGAAGTGTATTGTTATTTGTAAACAATCAAATCAATAAAAATGAATAACTCAACCTTATTAATGGCTGTCCGCCAATGGATTATGTTATCGTTCCTTTTATTTTTTTCTACTATAGTTTTTTCACAAAATAATCCTAAACAAATTGAATTACTTGATGAAACAGGGAGTGCAATTATTGGAGCAACTTATCAATATGCTTCACAGTCGGGAGCTACCGATGTAAAAGGAATTATATCCTTAAAGTATAGCGAAGGAGATACATTATTTTTATCTCATCTAAGTTTTGGAGAATGGTTTTTGGATGATGAGAAAGTTCAAGCGGCAATAGTTTCAGGGCATATTTATAAGACAGGAATATCAATCTTAATTCAACCATTAACAGTTATTGCTCTTCGTCCTAAAACTTCGGAATCTACCATTTTGAATATAGATAATCAAGCTCGATTGGCACATGATGCGACTTCAATTTTGAATCGTATTCCTGCCATTTCTAGTATTCGAAAAAGCGGAGGTTATGGATTTGATCCCGTACTTCGAGGATTTAAATATGACCAATTAAATATAGTAATTGACGGCGTTCAATCAGCCACTTCTGCTTGCCCAAATCGAATGGATCCACCTACTAGCCAAATTGCTCCAAACATGATGGAACGCATCGAAGTTTTAAAAGGACCACACTCACTTCGTTACGGAACTTCTTTTGGAGGAACAATTAATTTTGTCAGTATTGCTCCTTCCTTTTCAAAAGAATTAAACCCTTTTGGTCGGGTGTCGGGTAACTATGAGAGTAATGGAAATATTATTCGAAGTGAAGGACTTGTAGGTGTGCGAGGTGAAAAATATGAGTTGGGAGTTTTTGGTTCATGGTCTCAAGGAGACGATTATGAAGATGGAGATGCTAGAACAGTTGAAAGTGATTTTGCTAGAGGAAGTGTTGGGGCAAATCTTGGTTTAAAAATTTCAGATGCTCAAACACTTAAACTCTCAGCTACTAGAAATTTTGCTACTGATGCAGATTTTCCTGCTTTAGCAATGGACTTACGAAATGATGATACTTGGCTTTTCAATGCTGATTATAAAATCAAAATTAATGGTGATAAATTGAAATCATGGAACTCTTCTGTCTATCTCACATCTGTAGATCACTTAATGGATAATTTGCTAAAACCGCTTGACCCAAGAATGGTAAATGCAAGTACCACAGCTTTAACTAAAACGTATGGAGGTCGAACAGAAGGTATTTTCAAGTTAAACGATAACTCACTTTTTGTAGGGGCAGATTTGCGAGTGGAGGAAGCAGAAGGAACACGTTCCAGAGAATTCTTAATGGGATCAAATGCAGGAAAAACCGTAGAAGATAACGTTTGGCAAAATGGCCAAATTAGTCGTACAGGAGTTTTTGGAGAATATCATTTATTGTATTCTTCTCTTCGATTTGTAGTGTCAGGACGGTTAGAAATGAATGACGCAAAATTAAAAGATGCATCTGATGAATTCTTAAATGTTTATGCAGAAAGTAATTCGTCTCAATTAAATCCAAGCGTAAGTATTGGTGGTATTAAGAATTTTGAAAATAATTTTTCCATGGGTTTATGGTTAGGACGAGCACAAAGAAGTGGAAGTTTGACCGAGCGATTTATCAATTATTTACCAGTAGGAGTAGATCCGTATGAGATGTTAGGAAATCCAGAGATTGATCCTGAGATCAATAATCAGGTGGATTTGACTTTTGGTTATAAGTCTCAAAAAACGATTTTAGACTTTGGGTTATTCGCTTCTTACTTACAAGATTTTATATCTTCTGAAATCGATACTAGTTTAACTCCAAGGTTGCCAAATAGTCCGGGTGTTCGTCAATTTATTAATATTGATAAAGCGTTGATGACAGGTTTTGAAGCGACTTGGAACCAAGATTTACCAATAGGTTTACAACATCAAATGAGTTTGACTTACACTTATGGTCAGAATAGAGTTGAGGATTCACCACTTCCTGAAATTGCACCATTGGATTTTAGATTTCTTTTATCTGGAGCATATTTTAGTAACAAATTTTTCCCAGAAGTTTGCTTCCGTCATGTTTTAACACAAGATAGAATTGCTAAAGAATTTGGGGAAACTAAAACGCCAAACTTTACCTTGATTGATGTGAAAGCTAAATATCAAATTTCTAAAATTTGGAGTGTTACTGCTGGTGTTCAAAATTTATTGGACGAAACTTACTATGAACATTTGAGTCGATCAGTTCGAGGAACTCCAAATGCGATCTATTCACCGGGAAGAAATATTTTTGTTTCTATGGTGATTGATTTAATGTAGTTGAGAATATAAAACTAAGGAGTTTTTCTCCCGCAGATTACTCTTTGCATAAATTCAAAAACCTGTGTAATCTGCGAGATCTGCGGGAGGAAAAATTATTAGTGTGATTTCCATTACAGACGATTGTTTAAATATGCTTTTACTTTGCGTTAGAATTTAATTTTAATGATTTTAAAAAAGTAAAAAATGGATTTAAGAAATATTTTCGATCAAAGTAATACTGTAATTATTGACGTGCGAGAGCCTTTTGAATTTGCATCAGGTCATGCCGCTGGAGCAATTAATATTCCTTTAGGAACCATCCCATCAAAAATAAATGATATTAAAAGAATGGGAACTCCGATTGTAGTTTATTGCCGAAGTGGAATGCGAAGTGCAAGTGCAATGGGATTTTTAAAAGCACAAGGAATACAAGAAGTTTATAATGGAGGAAGTCTAGATGAAGTTTTAATTTATCAAAGAAAAGCAGCTTAAAAAAACAATTATGAAAAAGATTTTAATTCCTACAGATTTTTCGGACTTAGGTGATTATGCCTATGATCTAGCTAACAAAATTTCGGCTTCTACCAATGCTGAGATACATATTTTATCGGTAGTACCTGCTACACCAGATGTTCTTTTTGATAAAGATGGAAATGCAATAGATGATGTAGGAATTGATTTATCTAAGCTGAAAGGTGAGGAAAAAGCTGCTACAGAAAAACTGTTGAAATGGTGGAAGGGTAAAGAAAATATCAAAATTGGGAAAGTTAAGATTGGATTAGTAGAAGATGATATTTTACGATATGTGAAGGAAAATGAAATTGATCTAATCGTAATGGGAACTACAGGATCACATGGATTAGATGAATTTTTGAGAGGTTCTCATGCAGGACATATTTCAATGCAAGCACCAGTTCCTGTTTTGTCTTTGAAATGTGATCGATCAGAAATGGAAGTGAAAGATTTACTTTTCGTTTGTGATTTTCATGAGCCTGAGAAACTAGATTTATCTATGCTTAAAACTTTGCAAGATGTTTTTGATGCTAAGTTGAATTTTCTAAAAATAAATACCAAGCATGATTTTGATTCACAAAGAAAGATAGTATCTAAAATGAAGGAGTTTGCAGATTTGAATGATATGGGAGATGTGTATTTCCATGTTTATTGTGATGATAATGTAGAGCAAGGAATCGTAAATTTTTGTGAGGATACAGGAATTGATTTTGTAACAATTGGGACTCACCAAAGAGGGGAACTAAGCCGATTATTTAAGAAAAGTATTTCCAATCAAATTGTAAAACACATTTGGCAACCTGTTCTAACTTTTCCGATTTGAGTTTTAGAAATACCTTGAAAAAATATTAAATAAAGAAACTATAAAACTTATTTAAAATGGAAAGACAATTAATAACCATGCCTCGAATCGGAGATCAAGCTCCTGATTTTGAAGCAGTAACCACAACAGGGAAAATCAAATTTTCTAATTATATCAAAAATAACTGGACGATTATGTTTTCTCATCCTGCTGACTTTACACCAGTTTGTACAACTGAAATGTCAGGCTTCGCTAAGGAGAAATCTTTTTTCAAAAAACATAAAACTAAACTAATTGGATTGAGTATTGACAGTATTCATTCACATTTAGCTTGGGTGGATAATGTGCGAAATAATACAGATGTGTATATGGATTTTCCAATCATTGCTGATTTGGATATGAAGGTGTCAAAACTTTATGGAATGTTACATCCAGGAGAAAGTACGACTGCTGCCGTTCGTGCAGTATTCTTTATTGATCCAAAAGGAACGATTCGATTGATCATGTATTACCCACTCAATGTTGGTAGAAATATGGCTGAAATTCAAAGAGCATTAATTGCTTTGCAAAAAGCTGATAAAAATAAAATCGCCTTGCCATTGAATTGGGAACCTGGAGAAAAAGTGATTGTGCCTCCACCTAAGACTTTGAAAGAAATGGATGCAGTTATTGCAAATGCTGAATATGAAAAAGTTGATTTTTATTTAGCTAAAAAGGAATTATAGAGTTAGTGATTGAATAAGATGCTTTATGGAAGAGTCGGGAATCTATTAGATTCATTTCTCATGAACGAATACGAATTAAATAGATTCCCGCTTTTTAAAAAAACTAATAATATGAAATATATAACATTCCTATTCCTTCTAATTTCAATCATAGGATTTACTCAAATTCCACAAGATTTTGAAATTGAATTAGAACCATTAACGATTGATGGTGCACCGGGAGTTCACTCCTATGCTATAGGAATTGATTCACTTGGAAGATGGTTAGTGGTAGGTGGGCGAATTGATGGATTACATCAACGACAACCTTTCGCAGCATTTTTAGCAAGTGATAACAATAAAAATGCATTTGTGATTGATCCTGAAAATGAACAAGTTTGGAGTACTTCATTGAGTGTCTTGCCAGCCTCAATTTTTGAACAATTACAATCGACTAATCAAGAGTTTTTTCAAAGAGAAAATCATTTATATGTGATTGGTGGATATGGTTACAGTCCAACCGTTAGCGATCATATTACTTATTCCTATTTGACAGCAATTGATGTAGATGGCGTAACCAATGCAATTATAAATGGAGAAGCAATTACTTCCTTTTTTCGTCAAATATCTCATCCTAAAATGGCAGTCACCGGTGGTTATGTTGGCTATCTAGATTCTGTGGTTTACCTGGCGGGAGGTCAATATTTTGAAGGAAGATACAATCCAATGGGACCTAATCATGGGCCAGGATTTATTCAGGAATACACGGATGCAATTCGAAAATTCAAAATAGAAGATGATGGGAATAATCTAGAAATAGTTGATTTTTCAGAAGAAGTAGATGCTGAAAATTTGCATCGGAGAGATTATAATATGGCTCCACAATTTTTTCCAAATGGAGACCAAGGTTTTACGATGTTTTCAGGAGTATTTCAGCAGGATGTTGATTTGCCATTTTTAAATTCGGTTGATGTATTCCCTTCGGGATACATTGTTAATAATAATTTTAATCAATATTTGAGTCAATATCATTCTGCTCGTTTGCCGATTTATGATGAAGAACATAACACGATGCACACCATCTTTTTTGGAGGGATGAGCCAGTTTACTTTGGATATCAACGGCAACTTGGTGGAAGATGAAAATGTACCCTTTGTAAAAACAATTAGCCGAGTTACTCGATTTTCTGATGGAGAAATGGAGGAAGTGAAATTAGATATTGAAATGCCAACATTAGTAGGTTCGGGAGCTGAATTTATTCCTCATCATGGAGCTTCATTTATAGATTCTGAGATTTTAGAATTAGATAATATTTCTCAACAAAAATCGCTTGTTGGATATATTTATGGCGGCATCCAAAGTACACAAGACAATATTTTTTTCATTAATAATGGGGCACAAAGTTTTGCAAGTAATGTGATTTTTAAAGTTTTTGTAAATTCGACGACGACGAGTACGAAGGATTTCAAGGTGAAGGATAAGAATATTTTCAATATTAATATTTATCCAAATCCTGTTGATAGTCAGGTAGTTATAGAATATTTTAACCCAAGCAATGGAAAAGTAAAAGTGGAAATGATGGATCTAAATGGTAAATTAATACAAACTGTTTTTGAAGGGACATCGACTGAAGGAACCCAAAAGGTTTTATTTAATATGCCAGATGTCCCAGATGGTATGTATTTTATTTCTGTAGAAAACGAGAATTATAAAAATGCAAAAACCATTTTTATAGAGTAATAAAAATCACCATTTAATTGTGATTGTTATCACAGAAGAAAGAAGAATAGGAGAGTAAATTTGATTTAAATTAATATTAATAAATTTAAATCAGATTGAAAATATGAAAAATGTAATTGTATTGTTATCAATGTTAAGTTTCCTTTTGGTTGGACAAAGTTTATTTGCCCAAACTACAGCAAATCTTAGTGAAGATGAAACCAAAGGAATTTTATTGATGCTCGAAGAAGAAAAGTTAGCAAGAGATGTTTATTTGGCTTTAGATGAGAAATGGAACAGCACTATCTTTTCTCACATTAGTAATGCAGAGCAAAGGCATTTTGATAAAATGAATTCTTTAGCAAAGAAATTTGGCTTGACTATTCCATCTTCTGTGGCTAACGATGAGAAAGGAAAATTTCAAAATAAAAAACTCCAAGAAGCATACGATGAAATGGTTGAAATCGGAAATGTGAGTTTGGAAAATGCCCTTCGAATTGGAGCAAATGTCGAAGAATTGGATATTCAAGATTTAATGGATGCGATGACACAGACTGAGAATGAAGATATTCTCAAGGTGTATCGTCAACTCAAACAAGCTTCAGAAAAGCATTTACAATCTTTTACCAAAAACCTTTCTAAAGAAGGGGTGGAGTATACTCCAGTTATTTTGAGTCAAAAAGATTTTGATGCTATTATCAATACTAAAGCTTCTTGCAAAGGAGGAAAGGGAAAAGAAGGGAGTTGTTGTAGTAAGAAAGCTAAATCTACAACTGCTAAGCAAGGATGTGGAAGTAAAAAAGGTAAAAAAGGAGGTGGATGTTGTAGCTCCTAAAGATTGATTTTTTTGTTTGTTAATAATAATGTAATTGTGATGTTTTAATTAACATCGCAATTACTTTTTTACCTTTTTTTTAATCTGAATTATTATTTTTGTTAAAAAAAAATGTTCCAATGAAAAATGATAAATCTTGCAAAACTCCACGTTGGCGAATGCTTAAAAGTCAGCTAAACAACCTTTCTGCTCAGGAGTTTATTTCTGCTACTAAAACATTTGAAGATGCGATGATTATCGACGTCCGGCGAGAAAATGAATATAAAATTGGACACATTCCGAACTCGATCCATATGGATTTCTTCGCGGATGATTTTTTAGACAAAATCGAAAACTTAGAAAAAGGAAAAGACTATTTGGTTTATTGTAGGTCTGGACGAAGAAGTATTCGGGTATGTACTTGGATGCGGAATGGTGGATTTGACAATCAAAAAGTTTTTAATCTAGATAAAGGTTTGGGAGACTTGTTAGAGCAATTTCCTTATGCATTAGTTCGTCCATAATTTAAAAAGCCACTATAAATGAAATATTTCATCCCTCTATTTATTTTTGTAAATGTATTGTTATTTTCAACTTGTGAGAATTCAAATACTCCTGCTGAGTCAACTGATAAAGTTGAAAAAATCGACAATAAAGTTTTTTTGAAAAAAGGCCAAGAGGTAGCGCAAGCCACGTTTAAAACCCTAAGTGGAAATCTTCAGAAAGCCATGAAAAAAGGCGGTGTACCAAATGCTTTGGAATATTGTAATTTAGCAGCGATGCCTTTAGTGGATAGTTTATCAAAAGTACATGATGCAGAAATTCGGCGTACTTCCCTCAAAGTCCGAAACCCAAAAAATCGACCTACTCCTCAAGAATTAGAACAACTTCAATCTTACGAAATACAATCTAAAGCAGGAGAAAAGTTAAGCCCAGTCGTAAAAGAAATTGATCCAAATACAATTGCCTTTTATGCACCTATTAGTATAATGCCGGTGTGTGAAAGGTGTCATGGGGTACTTGGAAATACATTGTTAGAAAAAGACTATGAGGTTGTTAAAAAGCTGTATCCTGAGGATAAGGCAATTGGTTATATGAGTGGAGATCTTCGTGGAATGTGGAGTATTTCTTTTAAGAAATAGATAAATGTTTTAGATAATCGAATTTCTTTTTAATCGTTAAGTTGGGTGGGTTATAATCCAAAAATATAACTATTTGAAGGGAACACGGATTGGACGGGTTTAAGCGGATACCTTGTCCTATAATATCGTCAACCTGCGTTTATCCGCTTAAATCCGTCCAACTAAGTGTTCCTATCAAAAGGATTATTCATCTTTTTTATCTCCTTTTTGTGGAGATAACTTATAGATTAAATAGCCAAATCCAACTACAAAATGTAGTACAATTACCAGCATAATTATTTTAGACCACATGTCTGAATCCATGATTAAACTTGTTTGATTTTTTAATGTTATAAAGTTAAGGTTTCAATCAATTTTGAATTGTGATATAAGTCACTAAATTTCCTATTTTTGCCTTTCTTTTCGACTCACAAAAAAAAATGTTTCCGATGAAAAAATTCAATTTAATATTTGCAGCTATTTTGATACTTATTTCTAGTTGTGGTTCAACTAATCAAAATGAAAAAAATGATGCTTCTTCTACAACTCAAGAAGGAAGGATCGATATTGATGTTGCTGAATTTAAAGAAAAAATGAATGGCAAAAATGTCGTGATTTTAGATGTTAGAACACCTCTTGAAACTAAAGAAGGAATAATTCCAGGTGCTATCGAAATAGATATAAAAGGCGATGATTTTAAAGAAAAAGTAAAAGCCCTAGACCGAGATAAAACTTACTTAGTGTATTGTAGAAGTGGCCGAAGAAGTGTGGCAGCTTGCGATATCATGGAGCGAGAGGGTTTTAAAAAACTTTATAACCTACTTGGTGGTTACCTTGATTATTCTAAACAGTAATTCTACAATTAAATTTTAAATAAATAAAAATAATGTTAAACCTATTTAAATACACCAGTCTTCTAGAAGGTCTTTCCTATATCCTATTATTGTTTGTCGGAGTACCTTTGAAATATTTTGGAGACAATCCTATCCTAGTGAAATCATTAGGGATGCCACATGGATTATTATTTTTAGCCTATATCGTAATTGCGCTATTGATCAGAGAAGAAATGAAGTGGAATACTAAATCTACCTTTGGAGTTTTGATAGCGTCGATTCTTCCATTTGGTACTTTTTACATTAATAAAAAATATTTTGGTACTGCTATGTAATTTCCTTTTAGTGATTTTTATCACAATAATTTGATTTTAAAATAGTTAATTTTGCATGGTAAATTGAGATGATTATTTCGATAAAAAATTAGAAAAATGGATAAAGAAACTATAGTTATAGACAATTTAAAATGTGGTGGTTGTGCAAATACAGTCACTAAGAGGCTTCAAGAAATGGACGGAGTAGAAAGTGTAAATGTTTTGTTAGAAACATCTACTGTGGAGATTGAAAAATCGGAAAACGTAACCAGAGAAGCACTAATTAAAAAGTTATCCAAATTAGGATATCCAGAAATAGGCACCTCTAATTTGGTGCAAAAAGCAAAGTCTTATGTCAGTTGCGCCATTGGGCGACTCGATGCATAAGTTTGAATTTTCGTTTTGTTTTGTAAAGGAGTATGAGCAGCCTTGCTCGTACTCCTTTTTTGAGAAAGTACTAACGTAGTTCCTGATAAGTTTAATAAATGATTTCGTAGTAGTAGCTACAAAAGTACGATCGAAAAGAATCCCGAATTTCTGAATGCTCAGAAATTCGGGATTCTTATATTAAAGGATAAATTTTTATTAAAACCTGAAAATTAGTTTTTTACTAAACTTCCCTTGTTTCTAACAAATCCATTTTTATCCATAAAAATATAATAATACATTCCAGTACTTAAGTCTTCTACATCAAGATAATAAGAACCATTAGTTCCAACTTGCAATTCTTTCACTATTCGTCCTAATGCATCAATCAATTGAAAATGCAAAGTTTCAGTTTGATCATTTTCCAATCGAATGTTTAAAAGGTCGTGAACTGGATTAGGAAATAATTTAACTTTCACTATTTTCTCAAGATCTTCAATAGAAGAGATAACTACATTTACAGTTTCACAAATAGTATTAGAACCAGCAGTATTAGTTACCGTCAAACAAACTGTGTACATTCCAGATGCTGAATAAGTATGTTGGGGATTTTGATTCATGCTAGTATTTCCATCACCGAAATCCCATTCCCAAGTTGTTGGATTATTATTTGAGGCGTCGGTAAAATCTACTTGCCCTGAATTTTGAGTCACAAATGTAAATGCTGCAACAGGAGCAACAGTTACTGTTACATCTTGACAAACTGTATTAGAACCAGCACTATTTGTAGCAGTCAAACAAACATTGAATGTTCCAAATGAAGCATAAGTATGTTGAGGATTTTGCATAGTACTGGTATTTCCATCACCAAAATCCCATAACCAACTCGTTGGTGAATTGGTAGAATTATCTGTAAAATCTACGGTACCTAAAGTTTCACCCGAAAAAGAAAACGCAGCCACAGGAACTGAAATAATGGTAACTGTAACTGTCGAACAAGTTGTATTAGACCCTGCGGAATTTGTTGCGGTCAAACAAACTGTATAAGTTCCAGAAGTAGCATAAGTGTGAGTTGGATTTTGTTGAGTACTAGTATTTCCGTCGCCAAAGTCCCAAAGCCAACTTGTTGGAACATTAGTTGAATTATCTGTAAATGTAGCTGTATTTCCATTTGACGAGAAGGAGAAATTTGCTACAGGCGCTATCACTACATTATTTTGAATAGAAAAAGAACCACTTATTACTTGGCCATCTGTAATGCTAACACTTGCTAAACCGATATCATTATTACCATACCAGTTATAAGAGGTATCGACAGTAGTGGTAGTATTTATGGTAGTCCAAATTCCGAAATTTAAAATTTCGATGGTAGTTGTACTCGTTTGAATACTTCTTTCTCGCAATCCATCAACAGATCCACTTGGAGTAATAACCGTTCCATATCCATCAAATAGAATATCATCATTAAAGTTGTTGGTGACTCTAATAGAATCTCCAAAGCCTGAGTTATCTTCCTGGGTAAAACTTATAGAACTCATGTCTGTAAAACTAGTGTTATAAGTTGTAGGAATTTCAAATATTTTATTCGGTGGATTAAATTTAGTTGCTACAAATTGTCCAGAATTATTGGATGATGTATCTGTATATAATCCTAAAAGAAAAAACTCAGTACTTGTTTCTTGATAATAAATGTAGCTCCCATCATCTTCACTAGCTAAGGTTGCATTTAGATATTCTGAACTTCCAGGTGTTCCACTTGGAGAAATAAAAGAGCTCGAAGTGGTATCAGTTGGAATCATCGAACTAAGATCATAAGTTTGATTGGCTCCTGCATTACCAATATCAAAATTGACTGGAACATCACAATTTACGGTAACCAAAACATCTCCAGCATTTGGAACATCTGAAGCATCTAAAGTGATTTGAGCTTGAAAAAATAAAGGGAGGAAAATTAAAACTAGTAAGGATAATTGTTTCATAATTTGATTGATTTATAAATTAAGAAATAGAAATTCTATGTCTTTGTATTTATTATCAAGTTTAGGCTATGCATACAATTGTAAACTAAATTTAATGAAAAAAAGATGACGATTATCATAATTGAAAATGATTTTCCTTTTTCAAAAAAATAAGCTAATGTGATTCCTATCACAATTATGAGCAAAAATGTACTGTAACTTTGTAGTATAAATAATTAATAACTGAATAATGGAAGCACTCAACGATTGGAAATTTTTATTATTGATATCGCTAACTTTAGGTTTAGCACCTTTTTTTCCAGAACCGCATTTAATCGGGAAAATTAGATGGGTGTGGGGAGGAGCAGTAGGTATGCAGCCATTGGACTGGTTAGATTTGGTCTGGCATAGTTGGCCTTGGGTGTTATTATTAAGAGTTGGTGTTTTGAAAATTTTTAAAAAGAAAAAAAATGAAAAAGAAAGTATCATTCAAAGAACTGATTAATGGTGAAAAACCAGTCTTAGTAGATTTCTCTGCTGAGTGGTGTGGTCCTTGCAAAGCGATGGCTCCAATTCTAAGTGAAGTCGTTTCCAACGTAGGAGACAAAGCAACTGTAATAAAAATTGATGTAGATAAAAATCAAGCACTTGCACAAAGTATGCAGGTCAGAGGTGTCCCTACTTTTGTGCTCTTCAAAAATGGAGAAGCCATTTGGCGACAATCAGGAATGCAATCAGTTAGAACATTAACTGATTTACTTGAAAATGCTTCCTCAAATAATTAGCATAGACCTTTGATATAATTGCTGCTTAAATAAATTTTTAAGCAGCTTTTTTTTATTAAAAATTTATGAAATGGAAAAAATAATAATCGCAACGATAATTTTTTCAAGTGTAATTATCAGTTCATGCAATCAGAGTCATTTGGATTCACATCATAATGAAAAAAAAGATTCTGCTCCTATTCATTGGGGATATGAAGGCAACACTTCACCAGAGCATTGGGCAGAACTTTCACCTGAATTTATAAAATGTGCGGAAGGACATTTTCAATCTCCAATAGACTTAGAAAGTTATGTTGCCACTAAACAACAAGAAGCAATTTTAAAATTTAATTATCATCCTGCGTCTGTTGACCTCGTCAATAATGGACATACGGTTCAGGCTAATGTCGAAGCAGATGATGAAGAGTTGATCGCTAATGATCATTCTTATAAATTAAAACAAGCTCACTTCCATGCTCCAGCCGAACATCAAATAGATGGAATTATTTATCCGATGGAAATGCACATGGTACATGCTGACGAAAATGGAAAACTAGCAGTCGTTGGAGTTTTTATAAAAGAAGGAAAAGGGAATAATGCTTTAGCAACACTTTGGCAAAATCTCCCAAATCAAAAAGAAGAACATATTCATCCTGCTCAAAAATGTGATATCCTTCATTTGCTTCCAGATGATCATACCGTATTTCATTATTCAGGTTCTTTGACCACACCACCATGCTCGGAAGGAGTGGAGTGGTTTGTGATGAAGACCCCAATCGAAATGTCAAAAACTCAGATATTGGAATTTAAAAAATTATACCACGGGAACAATCGAAGTATTCAACAGTTGGAGGAACGAAGTATTGAAATTTCTGAATAATATAAACAGGCAATTTTAAGAAAGGAAAATTATAATTTATGAAAATAGTTTCATATGTTTGTTTAGTGATAAGAAACTTTATTTCAATTAATACTGTTTTTCAAGTATAAAAAGAATGATTTCTGTCTTATTTCGAAGGTTTATTTTTTAAAAAACTAATTCAAGTTACTCATATGGAAACGAATGGAAAAACAACTTGGCTAGAAACTCCAGCTGGCCAGAACCTTCAAGAAAGCCTTTCCAATCAAAAAATATTATCTGGACTCGATCATTTGTTGAATCGAATTGATACTTTGGAGCAAGCCGTAGAAAAATTGACTATGGTTATGGAGCGTGGTCCAGGAATGGTTAGTATGGCTGCCGACATGGCTGATGAAGCTTACAGAAATGCTGCAAATAATGGTGTTGACATTGAGCAAAGATTGGGTAATGCATTGGAGATTGCTGAAAAATTAACTGCTCCAGCCATGATGGAAAAGTTGGATAACCTTCTAAAATTGGCAGATCAAGTTCCAGGATTAGTGAGTATCTCCATGGATGCAGCAGATGAAGTTTTCAAAAAATCTGCAGAAAATGGAGTTTACATCGAGGAACGAATTGGTAATGCATTATCCATGGCAGAGAAATTAACTGCTCCAGAAATGATGGAGAAAATGGATAACCTTTTAAAACTAGCCGACCAAGCTCCAGGACTAGTAAGTATCACGATAGATGCGGCAGATGAAGTTTTTAGAAAATCTGCAGAAAATGGAGTGTACATCGAAGAACGAATCGGCAATGCATTATCCATGGCAGAAAAATTGACTGCTCCAGAAATGGTAGAAAAATTAAACGGTTTACTTCAATTGGCAGATCAAGCCCCAGGTTTGATTTCAATAGCGATGGATAGTTTTGATGATCAAATGAAACAGCTGAATCAAAGTGGCTTAGATTTTCAGAGCTTGACGGAGCTAGCGCAAAATGCAATTGCAGCTATGTCTCAAGCAAAGCATATGCCTGATGCAAAAGTTGGAGGTATCTTTAGTATGCTTCGAACCATGAGAGATCCTGATCGTCAAAGAGCGATTGGATTTGTAATGAACATTGCCAAAGCATTTGGGCAAGAAATGAAAAAAAATAAATAAACTATATTTTAAAATCTGTCGCTCGATAGGTTTAGATCAATTTAATAAAAACAAAAATCAATACTTATGGCACATCATCAAGTTGTAGTTGTAGGAGGCGGAAGTGCCGGACTTTCGGTAGCCTCTTCGCTTAAAGTAAAAAATTCATCTTTAGATATTGCGATTATAGATCCTGCAAAAAAACATTATTATCAGCCCCTTTGGACATTGATTGGTGCAGGCGTTTTTCCAAAGGAAGAATCTGAAAGAAACCAAGCAGATTTTATTCCAGCAGGAACAACTTGGGTTCAGGAATTTGTAGAAAAATTTGATCCAGATAATAATGCAGTTCATTTAAAAAATGGAGATAAAATAACTTACGATGTTTTGGTAGTAGCTGCAGGTATCCAAATAGATTGGGATAAAATCCCAGGTGTAAAAGAGAGCGTTGGAAAACCTGGAACTGGTGTGGTGAGTAATTATTCATACGATACAGTTGATTCTACTTGGAAAAATATCCAAGCGTTAAAACCAGGAGCAACTGCATTGTTCACTCACCCAAGTACTCCAATTAAATGTGGTGGAGCACCTATTAAAATCAGTTTTTTAGCATGTCATCACCTTTCCAAAAAAGGAATTCTTGATAGAGTAAATGTTAAATTCATCAAAGGAGGACCAGGAATTTTTGCGGTGAAAAAATATGCAAATACTTTAACTAAAGTTTCAGATGACTATGGTCTTGAGCGAGTTTGGAAAACAGATTTGGTAGGTATTGATGCAGACAAAAAAGAAGCTACTTTTAAAAACAAGGAAACAGGCGAAGAAACTGTTGAAAAATATGATATGATTCATGTGACCCCTCCAATGAGCGCACCTGACTTTATTAAAAATTCGCCTTTAGCAGCTGAATCAGGATGGGTTGAAGTAGACAAATTAACTACTCAACATGTAAAATATCCTAATGTGTTTTCTCTAGGTGATTGCAGTAATTTACCTACTTCAAAAACTGGTGCAGCCATTCGAAAACAAGCTCCTGTTACCGTTGAGAATGTATTAGCGGTATTGAATCATAAAACTCCAGGCAAAGAATATGATGGTTACACTTCATGTCCTTTGGTAACCGGTTATGGAAGTTTGATTTTAGCGGAGTTCGATTATGACAAGGAGCCTATGGAGTCATTTCCGTTTGATCAAAGTCAACCTCGATACAGTATGTATGCATTGAAAGCATATGGATTGCCGAGAATGTATTGGCATGGAATGTTGAAAGGAAGAGAATTCTAAAAGAAAATTTTAGTTATTAAATATTTATAATTAGGCAGGTGGTGAAAGCTACCTGCTTTTTTTTGACGCTGACTTTTTATGTTTCTCTTGCCCATATTATTTTTTAAAAAGAAATTTCCGAAAGCATGAAAAAAACATAAAAAGTCATAACGAGTCATAAAAAGTCAGCGTCAAAAAAAGAGATTAAGATTGCTGAAGTTTCGCAGCACGTCGAATATAGTTTTCCCAAACTTCCACAGTTTGTAATCCTGGAATTAAAAAATTCATATCTAACCGAAGACTTGGAACAACTGAGACAAATTCCTCTTTTGCATTTTTGATGGCTAAATCAACTTCCATTTTTCCATCATCTGTGGCCAAGAATCTTTCAATAATATTTTCACCAACTCCGACCTGTTGAGCTTTTTCGATTAGAAGTTTTTCATCTTCGATATTTTCTCCATTTTCAAAATAACCATGAAAAATTCTTTTCGCCAATTCATATTTTAAATTTGGTTCTACTAACCAAGTCAAACGATGCGCTTCCAAACTATTGGGAATCCGTTCGATGTTTTTATAATTAATTTCAATGCCTTCTATTTTAGTTTCCTCTCGGAGACTTCTTCCCATGCCTGGTTTTGATTTTTTGGAAAAAACTGTTTTGTCAATTCCTCCCTTTGGAATAGAAGGATAGAGTAAAAAAGGAGATACAACAATCTCTAAATTGATTTCATTAACCAGCTTTTTCTTTACCCGTTCCAGTCTCGCTTTTCCAATATAACACCACGGACAGATATAATCTGAGATAAATTCAACATGAACTGTCGGTATATTTTTTTCCAAAATTTTTAAAATTTTATAATACTAGTTTAAAAAACAGGATACTTATGACTGTGAAGTTGGCATTTTTAGAACAATAATTTGGCAAATATGTATAAAGATTTAAGTTTGTAGAACAAGTACAAGGTAAAATCTATTGTATTATCAGAAATTAAAAAATCAACAATTTAAATGCAGCCAACCACTTATGAGGCAAAGTCTCTTCTCATTGAAATCAAAGATGATTATGCTATCGTCCAACTCAATAATGGAAAAGTCAATGCAATCAATACTCAATTGCTACTAGACCTTAAAGAAATATTCAATGCACTTGCCGAAGATACATCAGTCAAAGGAGCAATTCTTTCTGGACGACCGCATGCTTTTAGCGGAGGATTAGATGTAATGTCTTTAGCTACATTAAATGAAGAAGAGATGGTTCATTTTTGGGAGTCATACATGTTGGTTTTACAAGCCTTAGTCAAATTTCCAAAACCATTAGTTTGTGCTATCACAGGTTACGCTCCAGCCGGTGCAACAATTTTTACCTTATGTACTGATTATCGAGTGATGGGAAAAGGCCCAAAACACGTAGTCGGAATGCACGAATTCAAAATGCAAATGGCTATTCCAGAAATGCTTTGTGATGTTTATGCCTATCATTTGGGAGAGGTTAAAGCTTGGAAAGCAGTTCAGCAAGCAAGACTATTTAATAGTGACGAAGCATTAGCAGAAGGTTTAGTTGATGAATCTGTAGAAGTAGAAGAAGTACTAGAAAGAGCTGAAGCATATTTGAAAAAGCAAATCAAAATTTTCCCAAAAGTATTCGCTGAGTCAAAACGGATTTTGCGAAAAGGACTTTACAAAGTTGTGGTCGATCGGGACATAACTGCTATCGCAAAAGAAACGGTGGAATTTAATTCTGATCCAGAATTAAAAGCGAAGGTCGTTGAGTTTATGATGAGTTTAAAAAATAAGAAATAATAATAAGTGGTGAATTTAAATTTTAAAAAATCAACTTTCATTCATCACATTTCAAATAAGAATTTTTTCATTAAAAAATAAAACTAAATATGGAAGCATATATTTATGATGCCCTCAGGTCTGTAAGAGGAAAAGGAAACAGAAAAGGAGCTTTGAATGGAACAACTCCAACTTACTTGGTGGCTGCATTGCTCAAAGAATTAAAAGCAAGACATGAATTTGACCCTGCTTTGGTAGAGGATTTGATTTTAGGATGTGTAACGCAAATTATGGATCAAGGTGCCAATATTGCAAAAACTGCAGCACAGCAATCTGGCTATGGTGATCATTTATGTGGAGTGACTTTGAATCGATTTTGTGGATCAGGATTGGAAGCAGTTAACCAAGCAGCAGCTTATGTTAAGTCTGGTTTTTCAGAATTAATAATTGCTGGTGGAGTAGAAAGTATGTCAAGAGTGAAAATGGGATCTGACGGTGGAGCATTGATGATGGATCCAAGTGTGGCTCTTCCAGGACATATTGTCCCACAAGGAGTTTCAGCAGATTTGATTGCTTCAAAATATGGTTACAGCCGAAAAGATGTGGACGAGTTTGCTTACCATTCCCAAATGCGTGCTGCTCAAGCAGAAAAAGAAAATCGTTTTACTTCTAGAGTTTCTATAAAAGATGTAAATGGAATTTCCATTTTAGATCATGATGAAAATGTTCGTCCATCAACGACAATGGAAACATTAGCAGGACTTGATCCAGCATTTGCAATGATGGGACAAATGGCAGGATTCGATGCAGTTGCTATCGATAGATATCCAGAAGTTGAATTTATTGATCACGTGCACCATGCTGGAAATTCATCAGCGATAGTAGATGGAACTGCCTTGGCAATGATCGGAAGTAAAGCTGCTGGTGAAAAAATGGGGATGAAGCCACGAGCAAAAATTCTTTCAGTAGCCGTAGCAGGAGATGACCCAACAATCATGTTGACAGCACCAGCACCTGCAAGTAGAAAAGCTTTGGCAAAAATCGGAATGGATAAAAATGATATTGATTTGTTCGAAGTGAATGAAGCATTTGCAGCAGTACCAATGAGATTTATGGAAGACATGGGAGTTTCACATGATAAAGTAAATGTAAATGGTGGAGCCATCGCATTAGGTCACCCACTAGGAGCAACTGGCTGTATGTTGTTAGGAACTGTCATCGACGAACTAGAAAGACAAGATAAATCAACGGGATTAGTAACCCTTTGTATCGGAGGCGGAATGGGAATCGCAACAATCATCGAGCGGGTATAATTATTATCCCCAAAGCGGTGTTAGCGCTTCAAGCGCTAACACCGCTCTATTTATAATTTTAAAAATAATAATAATGCAAAATATAAAAAACGACCTCTTCGAATTCAGCGTAGATACTGACGGAGTAGGAACATTTGTAATCAATCAAGTCAATAATCCAACCAACCTTTTCAGCACAGATTTCATTAACGAATATCTGAAAGTAGCACACCAAGCTATCGCAGACGACAGCATCAAAGGAGTCATCCTAACTTCAGGAAGAAGCATGTTTATGCCGGGCGCAGATTTGAGAGAATTAAAAAGTATGGGTGGCAATCCAGAAGAGCAATTCGAAGGGTTAATAACAATGCACCAGGCTTTTCGAAAAATCGAAACAGGTGGAAAACCATTTGTTGCAGCCATTAACGGAACAGCAATGGGAGGCGGATTCGAACTTTGTTTGACATGCCATCACAGAATAGTTTTAAATAGTCCAAAAGTAAAAATTGGATTTCCAGAAATAAAAGTAGGACTTCTTCCAGGTGGTGGAGGTGTTGCGAAAACACCGTACTTAACAGGAATCCAAACAGGGTTAACCTACTTGTTGCAAGGTATTCAAGCACGACCAGGCAAAGCATTAAAAGATGGATTAATTGATGCTGTTGCAGATTCTCCAGAAGAATTATTAGCTGCAGCTAAGCAATGGATTTTAGAAAATCCCAATCCTGTTCAACCTTGGGATAATAAAAAACATAGAATTCCAGGCGGAGGACTAATGAGTCCAATGGGTGCTCAAACAATGATGGGTGCAATTGGAAATGTGAGAAAAATGACCCATGGAAATTATCCATCAGCTCAATATATTTTAAGTATTGTTCACGATGGATTGCAAGTCAACTTTGATCGAGCATTAGAAATCGAAGCTAGATATTTTACTAAAGCAGTCGGAAGCAAGGAAGCTAAAAATATGATCCGAACTGGCTTCATGGGAATGCAAGCTGCCAAAAAAGGAAAAGCACGTCCTAAAACTGAACCTAAATACGAAATTAAAAAACTGGGAATATTAGGTGCAGGAATGATGGGAGCAGGTATTGCATATGTTTCTGCTAAAGCTGGAATGGAAGTCGTATTAAAAGATATTTCTGTTGAAGGAGCAGAAAAAGGAAAAGCTTATTCTCAAAAACTTTTAGAAAAAGCTATTTCTCGAAATCGTTCAACTGCAGAAAAAGCAGAAGCACTTTTGTCACGTATTCATCCAACTGATTCAGCAGTAGATATGGAAGGCTGTGATTTGGTCATTGAAGCTGTTTTTGAAGATCCAAAGTTAAAGGATAAAGTGACTAAGGAGACGGAAGCAGTTTTAGCGGCTGACAAAGTTTATGCATCGAACACTTCGACTATTCCAATTACTTTGTTGGCGGAATCTTCAGCACGACCTGAAAATTTTATTGGAATCCATTTCTTTTCACCAGTAGATAAAATGCCATTGGTGGAAATTATTGTAGGAGAAAAAACTGAAGACAAAGCAATTGCAGCTGCAGTTGATTATACCGTTGCCATTGGAAAAGTGCCGATCGTCGTAAATGACTCAAGAGGATTTTATACTTCTCGATGCTTCGGTACATTTGTAAGTGAAGGAATGTTTTTATTGGAAGAAGGAGTTCCTGCCGCGATGATTGAAAATATCGCTAAGCAAAAAGGAATGCCAGTTGGACCATTGGCAGTTCATGATGAAGTGACCCTGACTTTGAGTATGCACGTTTATGAAAGTGATCCTACTCCAAATAAATTACCATCTCAAGAACGAGGATATGCGATTACTAAAAAAATGGTGGAACAGCATGGACGAACAAGTAAGAAAGATGGGAAAGGTTTTTATGATTATCCGAAGGGTGAAAAGAAAAGATTATGGAAAGATTTGGGAACGATTTTCAATTCCAATGTTGATACTTTGGACAAAGATACAGTTGCCAAAAGAATCATGCACCGTCAAGCCATTGAAGCATATCGATGTTTGGAAGAGGGAGTTTTACGAAGTGTAGTTGATGGAGATCTAGGATCTGTTTTAGGTTGGGGATTCCCAATTTATACAGGTGGAGCATTGTCTTACATTGATTTTGTTGGAGGCAAAAAGTTTGTTGAAGAGTGTGATGATTTTGCCAGTAAATATGGATCAAGATTTTCAGTCCCTGATAGTTTGAGAGAACTAGTTGAGTCTGGAAAATCTATTCATGATTATGGAAAGAAATCTCCAGCTGAAGTTTAATTTAATTTAAATTTAATTTTATAGAATAAATGTGATGAGTTTTGGATACTTTTAGTAGTGACCTTTAAACTCATCACTTTTTTTTTAATTACACATTTGACGAAATATGGGACCACTAAAAGGAATTAAAATTATAGAAATAGCAGGACTGGGTCCTGCACCTTTTGCAGGAATGATGTTAGCTGATATGGGAGCTGATTTAATTTTAGTTGAGCGAAAAGCGGATCCCAATAAATTTCGAATTCCTGATTGTAATCGAAGAGGAAAACGTTCCATTGCTCTAAATTTAAAAGAGCAAGAGGACATTGAACAGCTTTTGAAACTAGTTGAAAAAGCAGATGTGCTATTTGAAGGTTTTCGACCAGGGGTGATGGAGCGATTAGGTTTGAGTCCTGAAGTTTTACAAAAAAGAAATCCCAAACTCATAGTTGGTCGAATGACTGGTTGGGGGCAATATGGTCCATTATCATCTGCAGCTGGTCATGATATAAATTATATTTCCCTAACAGGAGCTTTGCGGGCAATTGGGAGGAAAGGACAAGTACCAGTAGCTCCTTTAAATTTGGTGGGAGACTATGGTGGTGGTGGAATGTTTTTAGTCACAGGTATTTTGGCAGCCTTAATTGAAACTCAAAAATCTGGAAAAGGGCAAGTGATTGATGTGGCGATGACTGATGGTTCAGCGGTGTTGATGTCTGTTTTTAATTCACTCAATGGCATGGGAATGTGGAACCCTCAACATGGTTCAAATATGTTGGATTCTGGTTCACATTATTATGATGTATATGAAACGAGGGATGGAAAATACATTTCTATCGGTTCATTAGAACCTCAATTTTATGCTTTGCTTTTGGAAAAGTTAGGACTCGATCCTGATGAATTTAAGGTACAAAATAATCCTTCTAAATGGCCTGAGTACAAAGAAAAATTTATCTCAATCTTCAAAACAAAAACTAGAGATGAATGGTGTGAAATAATGGAAGGAACAGATATTTGTTTTGCACCAGTATTAGACTATTTAGAAGCCCAGAAACATCCACATAATGTAGCTCGAAAAACTTACCAAGAATTAGATGGCATAGTTCAACCTTCGCCAGCTCCTAGATTTAGTCGAACGGTTTCAGAAATTCAATTTGGATCAAGAGCAGCAGGGGAGGATACAGAGGAAATATTAAAGGATTGGGGCGTGAACTAATTTCTTTTTTATTTATTTTATCTTCGAACATTAATTTTATTCACTTCAATTTTGAAATACTTTATGAAAAATGCAAAACCTGCCTCTACCATCATGCTTGCCAGAGATTACGATGGTCAATTAGAAGTTTTATTATTAAAAAGAAATAAGGCACTAAAATTTGCAGCTGGATTTTGGGTTTTCCCTGGAGGTAAAATTGAAGCAGAAGAAATCGAGCAAGGTAAAGATGATTTGGAAGCTGCGAAAATAGCTGCTGTTCGAGAGACAAAAGAAGAAACAAATCTGGATATTGAAATTGATGACTTGACTTTTTTTAGTCATTGGACAACTCCTGCCATTGAACCTCGACGATATGCTACTTGGTTTTTCTTTGGAGAAGTTCATCACAATTCATCGGAGGTAACTATTGACGATAGTGAAATTAAAGAACACACTTGGTTACATCCACAAGCAGCTTTGAACAAATTACAAGAAGGGAAATTAGGAATGATGCCTCCTACCATTGTGAGTTTGCAATTGATAAGAAAATGTTTGACAGTAGCCGAAGCAAAGGAAAAATTGCAGAAAGAGGATCCGATCTTTACACTTCCTGTTTTACAATTGAATAATGGGAAAATGGTTTGTATGTATGAAGGCGATGCTGGCTATGAATCAGCTGATCCTGAAAAGGAAGGAGCAAGACATCGAATGGTTTTGGATATGAAAAAAGGAGCGTTTGATTTTGAGTTTAGTGATAGCGAAGAAGTGAAACCAGTAAACCGCCGAATGCATTTATAATCAAAATCAAAATTAAAAATGCCAATCGAACCAATTCGAATTGAAATTTCTTTAGGACTTATGTTCCAAACTGTTAACTGTTATCTCGTTCCGGGAGATCAATTGACACTTATTGATTGTGGATTATATTCTGAAGAAAATTGGAACCATTTGAAAGAAAGAATTAATGCGCACGGCTACCAATTAAGTGATATCGAACAAATTATTATCACTCATGAGCACCGAGATCATACTGGTTTGCTTCCTGAAGTTATGGCTCATTCTAATGCTATCGTTCGTGCACCCAAGGCTATCGAAGGTTGGTTTGTTGATCCAGATAAAATGAAAGAAAAGCGTGCAGGATTTAATTTTAAATTATTTAAATCTCTTGGTTTTCCTCCTGAAGTATTTGAGCAAGTTACTTGGTTTTTTAACAATGAAATTATGGGAAGGAAGATTGAGGAAATGGATCGATTTCATTTTTATGAGGAAGATGATATGCTTCGAATAGGAGAGGAGGATTGGGAAGTTTTAAATACACCTGGTCATTGTCCTAATCAATATGTTTTTTTGCAAAAAGAACAAAAAAGAATTTTTGGAAGTGATATGTTATTGCCGATTACTCCAATGCCAATCGTAGTTGAAGACCCGAACCAACCGGGTTCACCGACTCGTTCTCTTCACGATTTATTAAAGTCTTTTGAGCGATTGTTGAAATATGATTTTAAAACTATTTATCCTGGTCATGGACCTGTTTTTGTAGATGCTAATATGATGATTGAGAAGCAATTGACTCGAATTGAAATGCGGAAGGAGGAATGTTTCGAAACAATTCAGTCTGGGTATGATACGCCATTTAAGATTAATCGGAAGATGTATCCTTATCAAAATATGCCTCCGGATTTTAGTGGGATGTTTATGGTTTTAGGGTATGTTGATTTATTAGTTGAGGAGAGGAGATTAAAGAAAGAATTAGATGAAAATGGAAATATTTTATTTTCAATAAAAAGATAATTTAATATCTGCCCATATATACTTTCATTCCATATCGATAAAAAGATCAAAGTTCAAATCAATATTATCTTCTACTTGAATTAATCCTAACAGAGCTGTAGGAGCTTCTATATCAAAATCGCATAGATCTAAGGAAGTGCCTCCAGTTATTCTGAAACTTTGGGTATCAAGTTTCTTCCCAAGAAGAGGTATCCTTACGGATTGGGTTTCACAGGTAATTGTAATATCTAAATCCGCTTCAAATTCCACCCATTTATCACAATCAGTTAGATCATCACATTTGCTATTAAATATCTCTTTGATATTAATAATGATGTATGGAAACTCATCAGTTTTTAATGCTTTATACAAATCTCTATTAATGGGTCTTTTTCCACAATTAAGCTGTTCTACTTCAATTTTTAATTTTGCATCTTGAAAAAATATAATAGATTGATCTTGATCAAATTTATATTTTAAGTATTGAGTCTTAAACGTCTCGTTTGAAGTACAACAGAATGAATTAATATTAGTTTCTCCAAAAACTTCTAGTTTACTTTCAGGACTGATTTTATAAATTACTTTAGTGAAATCAGAAATGAAGTTAGCCGAGGTATTTGTAAAACTACTTGTAACTGCAAAAACGGAGAGAAGAAAAAAAATGCCACAAAAAAACCTAATTTGATTTTTCATGAATTTAGTGTTTTGCTAATAGAGGTATTTAAAAAATTAAAAAATGAATCAACCTAATATTTGTATAGGTTGATTCATTTTTGGCTTTCATTTTAGATATTTTTAAGTATTAAAAATGAATCGGAGTATATTAGAAACCTACAACTGCTTCTATCATTATTCCTTTAAATCCAGCATCTTTAAAATAAGCATTCCATCCATCGTCTTCGTATGATTGATTCACATACTCTATTTTTGTAAGTACGTTTTTAGTCAAAAACCATCCACCACCAATATTCAATCTCTTGATGCTTTTAGTATTAGCTGAATTACTTTCTTCTCCATTTACGGTATTGTATCTACCTCCGATATAAAAGTCTTCATCAGCTCCGAATCTGTAAAGTAATTCAGCACCTACTTGGGTAAATGCTCCACCTACATCATCGTTACTTGCCATTTCGAACACTCCAAAAAATTCTAGTCCTTGAAATTTTACAAAAGGATTTATTTGAAATGCTGTAAGATATCCTCCTCCATTTTCGCCAGCTCTAGCAAAACCAGGATTAAATCGACCTCCAAAGTCATTACCACCAGTAATTACTTCGTAGTAACGAGAACCTGCTCTATCTCCACCATACAAGTAGTCTCTAGTTCCTTTATCAGAGCTACTATAGATAGAACCTGTTAATCTCACTCGTAAATCTTCATTTACTTGCTTGTCATATCCTAATTTACCAAAGATGGCAAAACCATTATCTCCCGGTGTTGGTTTTTGGTTCAATCGACCATTTGTTACACCAAATACACCAATGAAGCCATCCTTTTGCACAGTTACTTCAGCAAATGGTTCAGTAGAGAAAGCATCCATCAAGTAGTTACCTACAAATGGATTGAAAATAGCCATTGCATTATCAGATCTTCTGAATTGAGCATCACCATAGTTGTACTGATCCATACCGACACGAATGGTAGTTACCTCCATTAAATCACTTAATAACCCAGGTTTGATGAAATCAAGTTTATCCATTTGTATATATCCACCTTTTATCCAAGCTTCAGTATGGTGTTGAGAAGAAAGGTATGTTCTTAAATGCATTCTCATACCATCTGCAAGCTGTACATCAAGATTCAAGTTAGCAGTAGGAAGGTTAAAATTATTGGCTAATGCTATTGTAGAGTCGCCTTCATTTGTCAATCCTTGAAATTGCAAAGCGAAATCTCCGCCAATTCTTACTTTTATACCATCAAATGGTACGTTTGTTTTTTTAGGAGATTCAAACATATTCAGTCCATCTTTGTCATTAGGTCTGAAGTTATCAATATTTCCTCTTTGAGCAATTAAATTTGTAGTCATTGCCATCACAAGTATTGTGATTATTAATTTGATTGATTTGATTGTTTTTTTCATTTTGTTAAATTTTAAATAAAAGGTTTATAAAAAATTAAATTTTAAATTCAAGATTTAATTAAGTTTCTACTTCTTTAAGGTTACACGGAACTCTACAGTTACTTCATCTCCAGTTGTAAGAGCACCCATTAATGCAGTTGGTGGATCAATATTAAAAGTTGTCATTTTTAATTTCTTAGATCCGCTTATTTCTACATCTCCAGATAATAATTGAGAACCATAAATTTTCATATATAAAGATTTAGAGGTACCCCCTATATTTAATTTACCTTTTGCATATGCGGTAAATCTTTTCCCTGTTTTAATAACATTTTCGAAACTTGTTAATTGAAAATTTATAGTAGGATTTTTCTTTTCTTTCAATGCCTTCCAAGTTTTTTTATCCATAATGGAACCTTTACTACTCTTGATAGATTTTACCTGAATAGTAACTTGACAGTCGTCAATTTTGATATCACCATTTTCGCTGTATGTGATAGAAGCAGTTCCATCTATTTTCTCAACAGTCGAAACCCAATCGTGAAGATTTGATGTACCTTTAATTTTTACCGAAAAGCCATCACTTATTTTGTGGCTTGTTATATTGTGAATAATTGTGAAGGATAAGAAAGAAATAGCGATTGCTATTATAGATATTCTGTTTTTCATCTTCGTCTTATTTTTGTTTTGTTTACACAGCAAATCTATAAAGCAATCAATAGTAAAATAGTGATTAAAGTCATTCTAGGTAGGTGATCTTTATCACAGACTTTTAAATCAGCAAATTGAGAAAAGAATGAACTCAAAAAATAGTATTGAAATTATTAACTCTAACATCTTCTATCTCTTAAAAAAAGTTTCCAAGTGAACTTCCCTTCCTAAAACTTGTTTATCCTCCAATAGCATTTTAGTCATAAAAACAATATAATGCAATCAGGTTTTAAATCTCCTAAATCAAATTAATGAGCACTTTTAATAATAAATCCGCTCCAGCTTTAATTTTCATCCCCGACATAAGTGGTTACACTAAGTTTGTGAACTCCACAGAAATATTGCATGCCAAGCATATTCTGGAAGAGTTGCTAGAGGTATTGATGAATGCCAATGAAATTGATATGGAGTTGTCTGAAATTGAAGGAGATGCATTACTCTTTTTTCGGAAAGGAAAAGCACCAACTGTGGATGAAATGATGAACCAAGTTAAAAAAATGTATATCAAATTTCATGAGTATTTAAAGCAGTTGGAAACACATCGAATTTGTAGTTGTGGTGCTTGTAGTACTGCTAATAATTTGACGATTAAGTTTGTGGCACATTATGGTGAGGTAGCAGAGAATCATGTTAAGGATAGATTTGTGCTATTTGGAAAAGAAGTGATAGTTGCTCATCGTTTACTTAAAAATGAAGTACCTTCTAATTCTTATGGGTTGTTTTCTAACAATCTAATTGCAGCTTGTGAGACGTGGGAAAAACTTCCAGAAGTAGCTTGTTCAGAAGTGGTTAATATGGAAGAAGAGTATGACTTTGGTAAAGCTAATTATTCTTATATCGAATTGGAATCATTGAAGGAGAAAATAGGAGAACCTAAAATTGAAGATTATAATATTAAAGGAGCCACTAAGAAAATATTTCAAATAGAACAAATAGTTGAAGCACCAATTGATCTCACTTTTAATGTCTTGTCAGATTATTCCATTCGTCATGAATATAGTGATGGATTGATTGATAGTGATATGCTCAATCACAAAATAACTCAAAATGGTTCAACTCATCGATGTGTAATTAAAAGAGATGAAAGTGATCCTACATTTGTCGCACATGATTATTCTTTCAATAAAAATAAAATCACTTTTGTTGAGACTTCTCATAAACTCGGATTTACCTCTATTTATTCTTTGACTGCAATTAGTAAAAACAAAACTAGGGTCGAAGTGATGGCATTGACTAAGCCTAATTTTTTTAAAGATTTGATTTTAAAATTATTTTTAAAGAAAAAAATAACTAGAAGTGCTACACTAACAATGTCTAATTTGAATGAAATGTGTAAAAATCTTGTAGCAAATAATCTTCAGCATACAAGTCAAATTATTTTGCCAGAGGAGGTAGTTGATTATGAAAGTGTTGAAGATTAATATGATAAGAAATAGGAACACGAATTGAGCGAATTTATCCACCTAAATTCGCTCAATCCGCGTTCCCATAAAAACCCTAAACAAAGAGCAAAATCAGCGTCAAGACAATTCCCGCAATCGTAAAATAAATTCCTTTCTTAAAAATATCACTACTTGGCATAAACATCCAAAAAGAAGAAATTACAAAAAACAACAACGACAAACCAAAGAAGATATTCAGAAAATATAGAGGATCATTCGTAGTCGCCTTATGAAGGTGAGTCATTCTGTCCATCACATATGGAAGCTCTTTTTTAGTATATTTTGCCACTCCAGTTTGAGTGTTATAAGTCCCGTTTTTAAAATAATAAATTCCAGCTTCTTGTTTTTCAACTTTCAACCTTTTAATCTTAATGGCACTACCTAATTTTTCGGGAGATAAATTAGCTTCCACTTTCTTCTCAATTGAAACTTCTTTTTTTAGAAAATCTGTATTTCGAAAAACCAATACGATTCCACTAATAGAATACATCGCCATAATTCCAACTAGAAAAAATCCTAGATAGCGATGAATAACTCGCATATAATAACCTGAAGGTTTTGCCATTTTTGTTTTTTAAGAGGTTAAAAAAAATAAGCAAGAAGACATTTTGAAGTCTTCTTGCTAAGAATATATTTACGTTAAATTAAATCCTAAATTAATTAGTGATATATCGGTTTTATAAAATAGGGGATAATATTAATGTCTTCTTTTTTGTCCAGAAAATTCCATTGCTTCACCCTTTCCGAAACCATAACTAAATCCAACCGTGATAAATCTTCCTCTCTGTCTGAAACTGTATAAATAAAAATCTTCTTGTACTGTTTCGCTTTCTCTAATTCTTGATGCAAATAAATCTCTTACACTTAAATTAAGAACTCCTCGGCCTTTCATGATTTTTTTTCTCAAACCAAAATCTGCAAAAATATTTCCTGAGATTTCGCTTTGTACTGTTTGCACTCTTGAACGATAATGCCCTGTAATTTCAAAATCAATTCCTTTTGGAAATTTGATTTTCGAAGTAACCTTAGCTGACCATTGATCTGCATTGAAGTCAAAAATTGTTCCCTCTAATTCTCCTTTTCTATTGAAATAGCTGTAATTAAAATCACCATTAAAAGATAATTTTTTACTAGCAGTATATTTTCCATTTAACTCCAAACCTGTAGATCGATTGGTTCCAATATTATATGGTTTGGTAGTGTTGACATTATCTTCGAAAGTGGAAACACTTTCTACCACATCAGTTGTATAACGATGGTAAATTCCAAAGTTTAAAGACGCTTTTCCAAAAATATAAATACTTGATAATTCATAAGAATCAGTAAATTCGGGAAGCAAATCAGGATTTCCAGTTCTAACTGAGAAGTTATTTCTAATATTGAAAAACGGATTTAAACTCCAAAGTCGAGGTCTATAAATTCTTCGAGAATATCCTCCCTGAAGGGAAAAAGCTTCTGTAACTTTATAAGAAGTATGAAGTGTTGGGAAAAAATTATTGAAGTTTATTTCATTCTTTTCATTGGTATTGACAAGCAAAGTTTTAAGATCAGTATTTTCCATTCTTAATCCTACTTTGATTCCCCATTTGTCATCTTCATATGCACCTGTTCCATAAACTCCTAAAACCTTTTGGTCATATTCAAAAATATTAGTTAGGTTTGGGTCAGAAGTGAACTCTCCATTGATTGAGTTTCTAACTTCGAAGTCGTTACTTACATTATTAATGACATATTGAGCTCCAGTCTCTAAAGTAATTTTATCAGAAAATGGTTTGGTGTAATCAATACTAAAAGTATATTTCCCTTCTTGGAAATGTGTTTCAGTTTGCTGATCAGCAAATGATTGACTCCCAAGAGTAGAAGTATTAAAAAACTCCGACTCTTGATCTTTTCCGAAAAAATTACCCAAAGCACTAATCAATAAAGCATGATCTTTATGTCCTTTTAATTTGCTTTTGTATTGTAATTCGTATCTGTATTTTGGATTGGTTGCTTCTGTCGTTTCACTTCGACTCCAGCGATCGGTGATTTCTCCAACGGAATTTTCTGATCTGAAATTAGTTGACGAAGGTTGGTCTTCCACTTCATAAGCAAAACTTCCTGATAATGTAAGTACATTGTTAGAATTGATATGATAATCAGTTCCAAGGATGAAGTTATAAAAAGTTTCGTTTCGGAATTCTTCACCTTCAGAAAAAATAGTTGTACCAGTTATAAGATTACGATTGATGTTTTCCAGGTCATTTGGAAGTTCTCGATAACCTACACCTAGTTGACTGAAAAGATTAAATTTCTCAGTTCGACGATTAAGGCTCAATCCAAAACTATGATTATGAGGCATCCCAACATTGACTGTTGCAGAACCATTAATACCTTTTCGTTCCTCTTTTTTGATGACGATATTGATGATTCCTGAAGTTCCTTCTGCATCGTATTTGGCAGATGGATTAGTGATGACTTCAATTTTGTCAATCATTTCAGCGGTAATCGTTCCAAGGGCATTTCCTTGCTCACTTGCTAGAACTGATGGCTTCCCATTGATCAAAATTTGAACTCCCGTACTTCCCCGCAAACTAATTTCTCCCTCAATATTAACATTGACAGAAGGCACATTATTTAAAACTTCCATAGCACTTGCGCCTGTACTACTTAAATCTTTTCCCACATTAAAAACTCGTTTGTCGAGTCGAAATTCTGTGGTTGATTTTTCAGCACGAACGACAACTTCATCGAGTTGTTGATTGTTTTCTCCCATCTCAATTGTTCCTAAATCTACTTTTCCATTCACAATAGAGAATTCATTAATCGTCTTATTTTCAAATCCAATAAAACTAAATTCAATAAAAAAGTCAGTTGCCTCAGTTACCACTTTAAAAGTTCCATCTATGTCCGTGGTGACCCCTGTGATAGCAGCTTTCGTTTTTTTATCTCCAATCATTACAGTAGCAAATTCAACAGGTTGTTGATTAACATTATCAACTACTTTACCGGTGATAACAATATTTTGGCTTTGGGCAAATAGGAAATTTGTAGAAATAAAAATTAAGAGAAGAATGTTTAGATATTTCATTTTCGATTATTATTTGTGAATTTGGTTTTTTGAAGTCATAAATTCTGAACACAAATTTAAAGGGCTTATTTCAGAGATGTAATTCATTTCTTTGAACGGCAAAAGTAGAAGGGTGAACGACAGTTCTTTTTTGATTGAAATGATTTTTCGATTTTTGATGGGAATGCAGATTAAACTAATTTTAGCGGATTGTCATAAATTTCTATTATCTCTTAAAATCTCTGATCTGTTTTTTTTTGCTTAAATTAGTCTATTCAACGTTCCTGTAAGTTATTTAATGAATCATTTGCTGTTTACCCTATTCAAAATGCAGTTCACCCCAAACTTTTTTCAAAAATCAATTTGAAAAACTATCTTTGGATTAATGGCTGAAAAAAACACAAAAGGTTGGTCTTCAAAAGAAGTAATTTTCCAAATCGTTCTCCACGCTTTGGTATTTATTTTTTATTCCATGGAAAGAGATCAAACAAGTATTCCTACATACAAATTTGCTTTTTTCCTCAACTATGCCATTGCTGCTTTTTTCATCAATTACTTTTTATTACCTCGATTTTATTATCAGAAAAAAACTATTCCTTTTTTTGTTTTGGTTCTGATTACATTGATTGGAATTATTTTAGTAGAAGAATTTATTTTGGAAAAAATATTTTTCACAGGAGGTAGAGCCAATACTTTTGGAGGTGTTTTGTTGACCTTGTCACAAGTGTTACCAACCATAGCGATGTTATCAGGATTTAAATTTGGATGGGATGCTTTGGGGAAACAACGAGAAGTAGATCAGCTAAAAACTGTTGCAAAGGAAAGTGAATTGCAATTTTTAAAATCTCAAATTAATCCTCACTTCTTATTCAATAACCTTAATAATTTATACTCCTATGCAATTGCTCAATCTCCAAAAACTCCAGAGATTATTTTGGAGTTGTCAGGGTTGCTTCGATATATGTTGTATGAGTGTCAAGCAAATTATGTTTCTTTGACCAAAGAAGTAGAACATCTTGAAAACTTTATTAACCTCAGCGAAATGCAAATTGAAGAGCGAGGAAAGGTGAATTTTTCTTCTCAAAATATTCAAGCAGGTTATCAAATTGCTCCTTTGATTTTAGTAGTTTTTATAGAAAATGCTTTTAAGCACAGCACCGCTAGTCAGTCAGATAATATTTCGATTAAGGTAAATGTAAAGTTGTTGGATACTGGTACTTTGGAGTTTATTTGTAAAAATTCTTTCCTTCCTCAATCTAATACCGACAGCCTCTCTCAAGGTATTGGTTTGGAAAATGTGAAGAAACGATTAGACTTGATTTACCCAAATGCTCACCAATTAAACATTCAAAATAACGATAATATTTACGGAGTTCGATTGTCGATAGATTTGAATAAAAAAGGATAAACATGAATTGTATCATCATCGAAGATCAACCACCTGCACAGCGTATTTTAAAAAAATACATAGATGATCTTGGTACTTTAAATTTGAAAGCCACTTTTTCAAATGCAATTCAAGCCATGGAATTTCTCAAAACAAAAGAAATCGATTTGATCTTTTTGGATATTCATTTACCGAAAATTTCAGGTATTGATTTTTTAAAATCATTAACGAATCCGCCAGCTGTAATTTTGACCACAGCCTTTTCAGAATATGCCTTGGAGAGTTATGAATTTAATGTGGTGGATTATTTATTGAAGCCATTTTCATTTCAAAGATTTGTAAAAGCAGTTTCAAAAGTTCCAGCAAAAAAAATCACTTCACCTATTGCTACTGCCGAAAACGTTCGCAAAGAAATATTTATCAAATCAGGCTACGAGTACATCAAAATTACCATTGACGATATTCTTTATATAAAATCTGATGCCGATTATACTGAAATATTTTTACCGAACAGAAAATGTTTATCCTCCGAACCACTTCGATATTGGTTAGAGAATTTAGACAATAATCAATTTATGAGAATTCATAAATCTTATATTATCAATACAGTCAAGATTGAAAAAATTGCGAGTAACCAAGTTTTTCTAAATGAGGAAATCATTATTCCAATTGGTCGAGCTTACAAAGAAAATTTCTCCCAACGATTTTTAAAATAATTTCAAAACCAAAACTCCTGTTATGAAAAAAATCAAAAAAGAAGACATCAATCAAGAAGTATTTGATCTATATGATGAGTACGCACATAATCGAATTGACCGAAGGAAGTTTATGGAAAGATTAGCCGTTTACGCAGTTGGTGGATTGACGATGACTAATTTATTAAGTTGCGTTATGCCTAATTATGATGAGATTCAAATTCAAAAAGATGACCCTCGATTGGAAACGGAATTTATCACGTATGATTCTAAAAATGGGGGAGGGGAGATCAAAGGATTACTTTCTCGTCCAGCAAAAGTGAAGAAAAAATTACCTGGAATTATTGTCGTTCATGAAAATCGAGGATTGAATCCTCACATTGAAGATGTGGGTAGAAGAGCTGGTTTGGCTGGATTTATTTCGTTGGCTCCTGATGCGTTGACTCCACTTGGCGGTTATCCTGGAAATGATGATGATGGCCGAACCTTGCAACGTAAACGTGATAAAAATGAAATGTTGGAAGATTTTATTGCTGCATTTGAATATTTAAAAAATCACCCAAAATGTGATGGAAATGTAGGTGTAGTTGGATTTTGTTTTGGAGGTTGGATTTCAAATATGATGGCAGTTCGATTACCTGATTTGAAAGCAGCAGTTCCATTTTATGGCAGACAACCCGATGCTGAATTAGTCCCAAAAATTCAAGCACCTATACTTGTTCAGTTAGGTGAATTGGATAAAAGAGTCAATGAAGGTTGGCCAGCTTATGAAGAAGCTTTAAAGAAAAATGGGAAAACTTATGAAGTTCATATTTATCCAAAAGCCAATCATGGTTTTCATAATGATACAACTGGAAGGTATGATAAGGAACAAGCGCAGTTGGCTTGGAAGAGAACGATTGAGTTTTTTAAGAAGCATTTAAAGTAAAGTATTTCTTTTGAAAAAAATACCCAATCTAGAATATTAGATTGGGTATTTTGAGTATCATGCTATTGCAATCAATAAAATCAAAAGTGCTAATAATGGAATTAATCCAGTTAATAGAGAGAAGGTTAATCCCATTTTGGCCGTCCTTCTTTCTTTTCTATATTTTCCTTTTTCATCTTTTGTTTTTCTCAAAACTAAAATTGAAAAAATATCTCCCAAAATGGCTAATAAACCTGTGATAACTAAAAGAAAGATATTCAACTCTGATACTAAAGCTATTAGAAACAGAACTAAAGAACCTATTCCTAACAATAGTGAGCTATTAGCTTTTTTCGCCATTGTTTTGTCGTTTTCTTTTTTTTGTAGTCTTTTAATTTTTTTTAAAATCCACTTCTCTTTCCATCTTTTTAACAAGCCTTTCTTTTTAGCTTTTTTGTTTTTTTTGACGATGGTACTTTCTTTCTCAGCATCAGGTTTATAATCAATTACTGCATTAGATGGAATTGAGAAAGTGATGAAGAATAAGAAAAATAAAATGTTGTGTTTGGTAAATAATGTTTTCATGAAAAAATATGGTTTAGTTAAGGTAATTGAATTGGGGTATTTTGATTTTCTGATAATTCTACCCCTAAACAACTTGTAAAAATATCAAAAATGCAATTAGTGGTATTATGCCGGTTAATAGAGAGAAGGTTAATCCCCATTTGGCCTTTTTTCTTTCCTCTTTATACTTTTCGGGATCATGTTTAGTATTACTCAAAACAGACAAGGAAAGGATGTTTCCATATATTGCTAAAATTGCCGCAATTATTATAAAAACAATAAATAGAACTGGAATTGTCAAAACTGAAACCACTCCTAGAATTAAGGATATAAAAGAGCCTTTTCCTACTTTTAGTGATTTTGCCGCATATTTCGAGATGCTTTTATCATCAATATTCTTTTGTTGCTTTTTTAATTTCTTTAAAATCCACTTTTCCTTCCACTTTTTAAATAAGCCTTTCTTTTTAGCTTTTTTCTTTTTGTTGCTGATGGTTGTTTTTTTCTCTGGTTCAGGTTTGTAATCAATTACCGCATTTGCAGGAATTGAAAAAACGATAATACAAAAGAAAAATAAAATGCTATGCTTTGTAAAAAATGTTTTCATAGATTAGAAGAGTTCAAGTTCAATGTTTCTCAATAAGAGTAAACCTAAAAGAACCAATAAAAGTAGAATTAGTAGAATTCGTAAAGTTCTCTTAGAGAAAGTCAATCCCTTTTTTGCCATTTTTCTTTCTTCTTTATACTTTTCAGGTTGGTTCTTCGTTTGTCTCAAAACAGAAACAGCAAGGTGGCGTCCATAAATTGCTGAACCTACCGCAAATAATAGAGCAATTATTTGTAAAGCTTGAATACCTACAAAAGGTGATGCTATAGCAATAAATACAAAAGGTGATGCTATGGCAATAAATAAAGCTACAAAAGAACTAATACCTAATAATTTTGATCTTTTAGCATCCTTTGCTACGGATTTTCCTTTAACTTTCTTTTGTCGCTTTTTTAATTTCTTTAAAACTCTCTTTTCTTTCCATCTTTTAAACAAACCTTTCTTTTTCGCTTTTTTTTGTTTTTTGCTGATAGTTGTTTTTTTCTCAGCATCAGGTTTGTAATCAATTGCTGCATTGGATGGAATTGAAAAAGTGATGATAAATAGAAAAAGGAGCAAAGAAAACTTATTAAAAACTTGCATAGATAAGTTTTTTGGTGAATTGTAATAGCATTGTTATTTACTAGAATAGATCTAGTATTCATTCGCAATGTAGTTATTCGTTTTTCTGTGTTTTATGACTTTTGTCAAACTTAGAAGTGATTATTATTTCCTTATTTTGGAATAGGTTTGATGGAAAGCTAGTGATTTCAGAAAATAGGAAAATTGAATTTGAGTTGTTAAAAAACAAAAAGAGAAATATGCCAAAACATATTTCTCTTTTGATGCTAGTCGGGAAGACTGGATTCGAACCAGCGACCTCACGCCCCCCAGGCGCGCGCGCTACCGGACTGCGCTACATCCCGATTTTAACCTAAAAAACCTATTCTAACCAGAGCGTCAGAATAGGTTTTTTCTGTGAGAGTGGAGGGATTCGAACCCCCGACCCCTACCCTGTCAAGGTAATGCTCTAAACCAACTGAGCTACACTCTCTTTCATTCTGCTACTTTTAATTTCACGAAAGTCTTTTCCTAGAATGGGGAATAATAATATTCAACTTTCTATAAAGTTATAATTTTGGTGTCATCAAAAAGCACAAATTCGGCTGCGAAAATAATATAATTATCAACAAAAATTAGCAAAAGCAAAAAATTATTCTTCTGGTAATCGCCGATCTTCAATCCCTAAATATTTTTCTATTTCTCGTTCGAGGTACCTAGCCTTATTTCTTGTTTCTAAATATTTAATGACTTTGATATGTTTTTGACCTTCAGGAGCATTGACAACAGCGTACAGCGAATAGTAATTTGAAGCCAAAGTTTTGACATACAATTGATCAATTTCTTGGGATCGAATCATTTTATCCTTTTCAAAATATTTGGGTCGATATTGTACGGATAAAAATTTCTCATCTACAGTCATATAGATTTTATCATTAGGACTATTCCAATATTTATAATAAGATAAAAGTGCCAATCCTAGGAACCCTGATGACCAGTAAAATGGAATTCCTTCTTTTATATGAACTATGTAAAATAGTCCTGCAAAAAATGCCATGGTGAAAACTAATACAATCCACAATCCACCTGTGGGTTGTTTCATGGTTAATTCTAGTTCATCATGAAAATAACTTTTTTCAATACCAGCTGGTCTGGCAACATCTTCTTGTTCTACCTTTTCATTTGTTTTTGCTAAATGTTTGACTTCACTATCAAATGAGTATACAGTTGCACAGCTTCCACACTTAGCAATTTTATCATGGATATTAATATCTTCTTTTGCAGGTGTAGCATTGCACGAAGGACAATTAACGGGAACAATATTCTTTTTTGGTTTGGTTGTCGGAAATTGTCGTTCAACTTGTGTTAGCTTTATTTTGTGTAAATCTTTATGTTCTTCCATTTTGTTGTTGTTTTATTTTCATAAACATTCTCTTTGCCACATTGGTTTAAGTACATGACAATTTAAAAAATCTTATTCAATAAATTTTTCTTGGTCATTGCCGAAGCGGTGATTAATCCTGCAAACAACGCTGCACCAACACCTGCAGAAACAATATCTTGTCCCGTTAAATAAAAGTTTTTAATCGGCGTATGTGGCCGTAAAAATTTATGTTTAAATCGATCAGGACTATGGTCTAAACCATAAATTTCACCCTTTTCGTAATTGACAAAATGTTTGGTAGTTAAAGGTGTGGAAAGTTCGTAATAATCTACTTTTCCTTTGAGCTGAGGTTCGAATTTATAGAGTGCTTCTAACAACCGCTGAGATAATTTTTCTTTTAAGGCATCGTATTCTTCTCCTCGTTTTTTCCATTTTGTATTTTCAAAAGGAGCGACAATCTCATAAGGTAATAAAGTGATAATATCTATTGTACTTTTACCTGGATATCGATTTGACCAATCAGGGTCTTTCGCCGCTGGAAAAGAAATATAAACAACTGGCAATTCATTCTCAACGTTGTCTACAAATTGTGCTACATTCTCATCATGTGTTCCTTTCTCAGGGTAAATCCAATAATTGGCTTTAGGTAATTTCAAGACATCAGGATCACCATTTAATCCAATATACAAACAAGCGTGAGCCACCGAAGGATTAACTTTTTTTAGTTGTTCATTTAGCTTGTGTTTTTGAACGATATTATCTGGGATCAATTTTTTGTAAGTCGTATTAATGCCCGCTCCACTTACAATATTTTTAGCTCTAAATATTTTTCCATCTGCCATTCGAACTCCGACTGCTGTATTTTTTTCAATTATAACTTCTTGTACTTCGGCGCTAATTAAAATGGTGCTATTGGTTTTTGCCAAAACAGGAGCAATCGTCTCTACTAATTGCGAAGAACCACCAATTGGGAAACTACCTCCTGAAAAATAATGTCTCACCACCGAGGCATGCATAACAAAACTGCTTTGTTTAGGAGGCAATCCATAGTCACCATATTGAGCTGATAAAACTTTAATTAATTCTTCATTTTTAGTTAAACTTCGAAGCACTTCGTCAGTTGTTTGAGCAGCATATTTTAAATATGGTCGCCGCATCATCCATCCTGTTAGTTTGCTCATTAAAGGAGGAATGGCTTTTTCCATATAAAAATTCCGACTCGTTTTATTGACTGCAAAAATAAGTTCTACATAATTTTCAATTGCTTTTTCCTCTTCTGGAAAATAACTGATCAATTGGTCTTTAAAATTTTGAACACCTTTGACCAAATCATATGTTTTTTCACCAATTACAATTCTATCATAGACATCACCCATGTCGGCCCATTTAAGTGCACCATCGGTTACATAATCAAATAGCTTTTTTATGATACTATTGGGTCTTTGGACTTCCCCGATATAATGAATCCCTACATCCCATTCATAACCTCGCCGCTTGAAAATATGGGTAAATCCACCTGCCGTATAATGTCTTTCTAATACCAAAACACTTTTCCCTTCCTTAGCTAATATTGATGCAGTAGCCAAACTTCCTAATCCAGAACCGATAAGGATAGTATCATATTGGTCATTGAGTTGATATTGTTTTTTATAGGATTGGATGGTAGGTATGGTAGACATTAATTATGCTCATTTTTGTAATCGTAATCTACAAATATACCAACTTAAATTATTCTAAAAGATAAAAGGATGAGGGGGATTTATTCTTTTTTATTTATCTGCTTTTTTTTCCTTCGTAATAATTGGTCAGATAAAATAGTACTCTTTTTCAGAGCTTAAATAAAAAAAGTAAATTGCAATACTATTTTATCCTAATATGTGAAACCAATTAAAAGTACTAATCAAAATGAAAAACCCAATCCTAATTATTTGTCTGTTATTATCAACAACACTTTTTAGCCAAGATCCTTTCCTTGGTGATTTAAACTGGAGAAATATTGGCCCAGCAAATCAAGGTGGACGGATAACTGATATTGAGGCTCGACCAGATGACTTTGCCGATGTGTGGATTGCTGTAGCATCAGGAGGAGTATGGCATTCAGAAAACGCGGGGACAACTTGGACTCCTGTTTTTGATAAATATGAAACAGCTTCCATCGGCGACATTGCTTTGGATCCCAATGATAAAGATATTATTTGGGTGGGGTCAGGTGAGTCTAATAATCGAAATAGTGTTTCGTGGGGACATGGAATTTATAAATCAACTGACGGTGGAGAAAGTTTTAAAAATTTAGGGTTACAAACAACACATGCTATCTCACGGGTTTTGGTTCACCCAAAAAAGAGTGAGGATGTTTGTGTATGTGCCACAGGACACCTTTGGGGATATACGGGAGATCGAGGTTTATTCCAAACTACTAATGGCGGTGCCAAGTGGTCAAAATTAACTAATGGCCTACCAAATGATGGTAAGACTGGTTGTACGGATTTGGTTCGAGATCCATCCAATCCAAATATTTTATATGCAGCCTTTTATCATCGACTACGACAGCCATGGCATTTTCATAGTGGCGGCGAAAAAGGTGGAATTTACAAATCCACAGATAATGGAAAGACTTGGTCTAAGATGAAAAATGGCTTACCAGCAGGACCGACTGGTCGAATTGGGTTAGCTATTTCACAACAAAATCCAAATGTGGTCATGGCTATTGTCGAAGCAGAAAAATCAGATACATTAACTGTCGCAGGGTCAGGAGTTTATCGAACCGAAGATGGTGGTGACAATTGGAATTATGTAAATACTTATAATAATCGTCCATTTTATTATAGCCAAATTCGAATCAATCCAACCGACGATCAAAAAGTATATGTACTTACAACTTCATTTATGGTATCAGAAGATGGCGGTAAAACTCTGACCAATGGAAGCAAAGATCAGGAGGTTCATGGTGATTTCCATGCGTTATGGATAGATCCAAATGATGGTGATAGATATTATTTGGGGGCAGACAAAGGCTTATCGATGACTCATGATCATGGTCAAAAATTTAGGTTGATCGATAATTTACCCATTGCACAATTTTATAGAATCAATTATGACATGCGTGATCCTTATTATGTCTATGGGGGATTACAAGATAATGGTTCCTACGCAACGGCAAGTTTTGCTCGTGATGCAAGAGGAATTTTGAGTGATCATAATTGGAAAATGCATTGGGGCGATGGTCAATATGCGGAAGCTAATCCTTATGATCATACTGACATGTACACTTCGATGGAGAATGGAAGTTTTTTCAAATATAATCCTGAAACGAGAAACATAAAAAGAATTTCTCCTAATGCTCAATCGACTATAAATTATTATGATTACTTCGATCCAGATGAAGAGGACAAAGCTTCTGCTTCACGATTTAATTGGTCAGCACCACTTGTGATGTCTCCTCATAATCCTAAGCATATATATGTAGCGGGGAACCACATTTATAAATCTACTAATAGCGGACAAAATTGGAAAATCATCAGTCCTGATCTTTCTTCCAATGATCCTATCAAGCGCAAACGTGGAAATAGCGGAGGAATTACTCCTGACAACACCGGAGCAGAAACTAATAATTCTATTTTTTCAATTAGCATTTCTTCCATCAATAAAAATATTATTTGGGCAGGAACTGATGATGGCCTGATGCATATAACTACGAATGGAGGAGGTTCTTGGGAAAATATAACTTCGACCATTCCATCAGTTCCCAAAGGACTAGTTGTGAGTAGAGTGGTGGCCTCTCATTTTGAACCGGGTCGAGCCTATATTAGTTTTGATGGACATCGAAGTGATAACTTCGAACCATGGATATTTAAAACGGATGACTATGGTCGTAGTTGGCAAAAGATCACGAATGGTCTTCATACTGGACATGTGGTAAGAGTGATTATTGAAGATCATCGCAATCCAAACCTTTTATTTATAGGAACAGAAGTAGGAATATTTTATACGATAGATCGGGGTTTGAATTGGAAAAGTATCAAACAAAATATGCCAACGGTTTCGGTTTATGATTTAAAAATCCATAGACGAGATAATGATTTGATTGCAGGTACTCATGGACGAAGTCTTTGGATTATGGATGATATTAGTCCTTTGCAAGAATTAAATAAATCAAAAATTCAATTATTTGAACAAGCTCCAGCAACACTTTGGAATAATATCAGCCGAGGTGGGCAACGAGGTCATTTTTGGTTTGCTGGAAGTAATCCTAAAACCATTGAAAATACTTCAACTATACCAAGAGCTGGATTTCAAAATCTAGCTGCGATCAATTATTATACAGCTGATACGTCCGCTGATTTGACCTTATATATTTCAAATCAAAATGGTAGCAAAAAAATAAAAGTTGATCTTAAAAATACTGGAGGTATTCAACAATACCTTTGGAACCTTGAATTTGAATCTTTGCCATACACCGAAGAGGAAGCCGCAAGAGCCAATAAAATATGGGATGATTTGTTGGCCGTGAGTACCTCTAATTCGATTCGTCGATTTGCAGCACGATTCAAAAATGCAGAAACTCCAAGAGACAAACGTGGTTCTATGAATTTCTTAGCGGGTGGTTATATAACGATGGATATTCCTCAGGACTTACTGATTCCGAAAGCTGGTGCTGGTATTTATAATTTAGAATTGCATGCTGGCGGAAAGGTCTATCAATCAACTATTGAAGTTAGAGAGGATCCGATGAATGAGTAAGGTAGAAAACTTGCGATAGAAATTTTTTAGAAGTATTTTAAAAATAGAAAAAATCAAAAGGTAAATTTTAAACTTTTTCTAACTTTTAAAACTTAATAACATTATGGATTTTACCAATAAAAAAATATTAATAACAGGAGCAGGGAGAGGCCTCGGAAAAGTAATTGCTTCCGAATTTGCCAAAGCTGGAGCTCATGTGGCAGTTCATTTTAATACAAGTAAGGTGGAAGCTGAATTGGCAGTTTTGGAATTGGAAGGAGAAAATCACTTTTCCATTCAAGCTGATTTGAAAGATCCTGATTCCGTAAAAGCATTGTTAGATATTGTTGTGGAACGGTTTGGGAAAATTGATATTTTGGTCAATAATGCTGCGGTAATTTTATATCATCCGATTGCAGAGGTAAGCTATGAAGAATGGCAAAAGGCTTGGGATGAAACGATCACCGTCAATTTGAAAGCAGCTGCCAATCTTAGTTTTTGCGCAGCACAAGCAATGAAAAATACAGGCGGAGGTAGAATCGTCAATGTTTCTTCCCGTGGTGCATTTCGAGGTGAACCTGACATGCCTGCTTATGGTGCAAGCAAAGCAGGAATGAATGCGATGAGTCAATCTTTAGCAATGGCTCTAGCAAAATGGAATATTTTTATAGGAACAGTTGCTCCTGGATTTATTCAAACAGATCGAGTTGCTCCAATATTAGAAGGAGAGAAGGGAGAAGCGATTAAAAATCAAAGTCCACTTGGACGAGTTGCTCTGCCTGAAGAAGTAGCTAGAGGTGTTTTGTTCTTGGCATCGGAAGGAACTGAGTTTATGACAGGAGCTATTTTGGATATTAATGGAGCTTCGTATTTGAGGAGTTGATTAATTGATAAATGTATAACTAAATTTTATAATGAGGATAAAAAAGATATTCGGGCTTTGGGTTTTTCTCTTGCTGATAAATTTCAATTTCTGTGTGGCACAAGATAATGTTGATGTAGATTCAGTAGTTTCGATGACCCAAAATGATGATAGTCTCAGTTTTGGGATTCCTTCTTTTGTAGGAATGGATTCTATTTTTTTACATCAAAAAATAGATTCTATTGCTAACGAAGCCATTGTAGCAAAAGCCTTTCCAGGTATGCAAGTATTGATTGCAAAAAGTGGAAAAGTTGTCTTCCATAAAGCTTATGGTTATCATACCTATGATAGTTTAAAGAATGTACAACTAACTGATTTATATGACTTTGCGTCGGTTTCCAAAATTACAACTGCTTTGCCAGCATTGATGAAATTACATGGGGAAGGAAAGTTTAAATTAGATGAATCTTTTAAAACCTATTTTCCAAAATTTAAAAGATCTAATAAATCAGATCTCACTTATCGTGAAATTTTAGCTCACCAAGCAGGGCTGAAACCATGGATTCCATATTGGACTACGACCATCAAAAAAAATGGAAAATACAAATGGAGAACTTTGAAGAAAAAGAAAACCAAAAATTATAACATTAAAATTACGGACAACTTATTTCTTCATAAAAAATATAAAAAACGTATCTATAAAGCCATTTGTAAATCGCCTGTGAGTGATGTGAAAGAATATAAATATTCAGGTTTGGCATTTTACATTTTTCCAGAAATTGTAAGTGAAATGACTGGAATGGATTATGAAACTTATTTGAAAAAAGAAATTTATGAACCTCTTGGCGCAACAACTTTGACCTATAATCCACAACGGTTTTTTTCTAATGATAGAATTATTCCTACTGAACGAGATACTTTTTTTAGACATGTTCAAATTCATGGAACCGTTCACGACGAAGGTGCCATCATGATGGGAGGTGTTTCTGCCAATGCAGGTTTATTTGGAACTGCAAATGATTTAGCCAAACTAATGCAAATGTATTTGAATGGAGGAAGCTATGGTGGACAGCAAATTATAGCCAAGGAATCTTTAGAAGAATTTACTAAATATCAATATCCTGAAAATGATAATAGGAGAGGACTTGGTTTTGATAAACCGCTTTTAGAATATAATTTTGAAAAAAGTTCGGTGGCGAAAGATGCGAGTCCATCAAGTTATGGTCACTCTGGTTACACAGGAACTTTTGTTTGGGTCGATCCAGAATATGAATTGATCTATATCTTTTTTTCCAATCGAGTTTTTCCAACTAGAAATAATCGGAAAATATATGAAATGAATGTTAGGCCAAATATTCATCAGGTGATTTATGATTCGATGACGTTTGGGAAGGAGGATTAACTGATGAAAAAGTAAACGGAGACTAGCTTCAAGCCAGCCTCCGCTTTTCCTTGTATTTAGATTATATCCATGACACGTTATTTTTCAATAACTGTCAAAAATATTTCATCTACGCATTAGCATTGCGTAATGCTTTCTTTTGTTCCTTACGTACTTTCCATGGTGGGTTTACTTTGTAATCTCCCGCCATGATCGAACCATATGGCAACACTTCATCAATCACTTTTCCTAATCCAAATTCATCCATTTGATTTCTCACCGCGGATGCATTTTTGTAGGCTGAAGGTAATTCGGTGATATCAATTTCTTTAGAGAAAAATCTAACATCCAACCCTTCCGTTTCTTCTTCAAAAATCTCTGTGATTGGTTTTTCTCCTTTTGATTTTCTATGGCTTGATCTGCTCATATTTCTTCCTGCACCGTGAGGAGCAAACCCTAAATTAGTAGCAGTAGTTTCCCCTTCGACAATCAAAACAGGTTCCGCCATATTCAATGGAATCAAACGAGGTCCAGTAATATCAGGCATAAATTTTTTATCTAAAGGAGTCGCACCTTTTGCATGATAAAACAAATCGCCATCTTTGAAAACGAAGTTATGTTCATTCCAAAATCTGTTTTCCACTTTCGCTCCTGCTTTTTCAGCAGTTGCTTCATGAATACAAATATGGTTTTGCTTAGTCCATTTTCTGATAACCTGCAAAGCTTTCCAGTACTCTTGACCTTCTTCCGTTTTGAAAGGAATCCATGCATTTTGTTTTAAAGTTTTTGGAGACAATTCTCTTCTAAATTTCTCCGCAATTTTCATTGCTCGCTTAAAAAGTTTTGCTCCAACTCCTCGTGAACCATGGTGAGTGACCATCATAGTGTTTCCAGTTTTAGCAGATTTTCCAACAAACAAAAAGTGATTTCCATCGCCTTGAGTTCCTAAATGTTTTCTCGCCATCTGAATCATATCCTTATCGCTTAACATTTGGTTCCCTTCAAAAGCTTCCAATAATTCAGTAGGAAACCTGAACTGATCATTTCTTTCTCTTCCTCCTGGACCAAAATGTGTAACTGAAAATGCTGCATCCAAAATTTCTTTTGGTTCAATTTTTCCAAAATCAGTCAACATCACCGAACAACAAATATCAGCTGAATGCATTCCTGGGTGAATCGCATTTTTGGTAACAACGACTCCGCCTACCGGAATAGTTCCCGCACCTGTCGGACAAGCATCTGGCATAATTGCCCCTGCAACCACAGTTGGAGTTTTCATAACTATATTCATGTTGTTCAAAACAGAATTGATATTTTCTTCTTCTTGCTCGTTTTCAGCCTTGATATTTTTTGTATAAAAAATTGGTTCAGCATGCAATTCTAATTCAGGATCTCTTTTGAATTGTTCTAAGTAATCCAACATTTCTTCCCCTTCTAATTTATTTTTGTTGATATATTCTAAGGCTATTCCAAACCATTTTCCTGGAGTAAAACCTAATTTAATTAATGTGTTTCCGTTGATGTTTAAAAAATCTTTCATTTGTATAAATTTTATTTCGTTTGTTATTTCTTATTGACAATACAAAGATGGAAACCAACTACGCAACCTTTTTGCGTAGTAAAATATTTATTTTATTTTTAGTGAAAAAAACTAATGGCACTTAATAAAAATGCACTTATCCGCTACAAAACAATTGATAAATGTTTGCAAAACAGATATCGGAAGTGGACGCTAAATGATCTAATTAATGAATGTTCTGATGCGCTTTATGAATATGAAAACAAAGAAGTCAACGTCAGTAAACGAAGTATTCAGTTGGATATTCAAATGATGCGAAGTGATAAATTAGGATACAATGCGCCAATCGTAGTTTATGATCGAAAATATTATAAATATGATGATGAGAACTATTCCATCACCAATATTCCGCTGACCGAACATGATATGAGTGTATTGTCTGAGACGGTAGAGATGCTGAAACAGTTTAAAGATTTTTCGTTGTTTTCGGAATTAGGTGGAATTATTCAAAAACTGGAAGACAAAGTTTACACAGAAAAAACTCATCAATCTTCCATTATTCATTTAAGTAAAAATGAGAATTTAAAAGGGTTAGAGCATTTGGATGTTTTATATCAAGCTGTTTTGAAAAAGATTTGTTTAAAAATAAAATACAAATCCTTTAAAGCTAGAGAAGCTTCTGAGATAGTTTTACATCCTTATATTTTGAAAGAATTTAATAATCGTTGGTTTTTGGTTGGTAAAAAAAATAGGGAACAACAAATCTTGACTTTGGCTTTAGATCGAATTGAAAAAATTGATTTTGATTTAAAAACTAAATATATCCAAGGAAAATTTAATGGAGATGAATATTACAAAAACACGATTGGGGTAACTGTTTTAAATGATGAACAATGCAAAGAAGTAGTTTTGGAAATTGATCGATCAAATGCACCTTATGTGATTACTAAGCCATTTCATCACTCGCAAGAAGTTTTGGAAAAATTATCTAACGGAGGAGTACGAATCAAAATAAAAGTACATCTTAATTTTGAATTAGAAAGGATGATTTTAGGTTTTGGAAATTCTATTCAAGTAATTAGCCCAAGAGTTTTAAGAAATAAAATGAAAAGGAAATTAAAGAAAGCGTTGGATTTTTACGAGTGAAAATGGGCTTAAAAATATAATAATTTTTTATCTATCTTTAGGCTAATAATCTTTCAAAAAACAAACCAAAAAACAATGATTTCTACTCAAAAAAGTGTTGGTGCTAATGGTCAAAACTTGACTAAAGATGTTGCTCAAATCCAATTAACCTTATTTGCACTAGGGCATCTAAGTAAATCAGATTTCAAAAAAGAACTTCCTCGTGTTTTTACTGATTCAAAACTTCCAGCCACAATTTTAGCCATTAAAGATTTTCAAAAAAAGGTAGTCAAATCTAGAAACCCCGATGGTCGTGTAGATGTGGGTGGTAAGACTCTTAGAACTTTTCCAAATACCATAAGAATTCAAGAAAGTGTAGGTAGAGGAGGAAAGAATAATGCAAAAGATGTTGAAAAAATTCAACGTGAATTAGTTAAGCTTGGGCATTTAAGTGAGTCAGATTTTAAAAATGAATCTGCAGCGTTTAAGAACAGCTTAGTTTCGAATTCTGTTTCTTTAGAAGATAAAATAAAAGATTTACCCAAAGGACGTAGATCGGTTTTAGATTCAAAAATTCCAAATTCTATTTTAGCTATTAAAGCTTTCCAAAAGGAAATAGTCGGATCAAGACGTCCTGATGGCCGAGTAGATGCAGGTGGGAATACTTTCAAAAAATTGGTCAAGAGCTTAAGGGAATTAACTGCTGATGGAACTACTACGACCTCTACCACCTCAACAACAACAACAACAACAACAACAACAAGACCCAATGTTCCTGATTCCTTTGAAACTGGTTCGACTGGAAACAGAATTGAGGCAGGAAATGAAGTTGAGCAAGTTGGTAAAAACATTGTTTTAAAAATTTCAGCAGGTGGGAGAACTGAAACTAAAAAGATATCAATAGAATCAAGTCGAAAATTTATTTCTAACTTTTACAATTGGAGTGGAATTGTCAAGTTGATGAATTTTGTTTACAAAAAAAATAGAGATACTTACGTACGACCTTCAAATTTGCAAGGTCTAAATGAAGATAATTTATTAATAATTCCTGACGATGGAGTTCGATATGTGATACAACAACAACTTGCTCATCAAAAGAAAAAGACGCCGCCAAGAGCGAGTAATCTAAAGAACATTTTAAAAGCCGTAGACGGCAAACCAGGAAATGGATTCCTTACTCAAATCATCAAAAAGTCTAAGATAGAATTTACCAATGAGATAAATAATAAATCCTTAAAAGATGAAAATAACAATAAAATTACGATTCCTTCTTTAAAAGATGGAGAAGCAATTTTATATGATTTTTTCAGAAAAGTTGTCATTGCTAGAAATGGTTTATGGTCTGATAATCAAGGAGTTACTAACTTAATTGGACTCAGAAGGAATTTAGATCGGATGATGGCAACAGAGTATAATGATAGTTTAGTTACATGTTGGAAAGATGAGGCTGGAAACCCACATGTAGAAATAAATATTGCGACTACTGAACCTGGAAATAAGAATCGACATAGAACAGTAGCTCCGCAAACGCTTTCTACTTTGTTTGGATTTCACCACGGAAGACAACCTGCAGGAAGGACTCGTAATTTGCTAGTTCGAAGTGCGCGGAATGGAAAGTATAAATGGGAAATTGACAAAGGTTTTAATTTTCATCAAGGTGGAAATACATTTATATTTCCTAAAAATCATTGGTTGACTACTTATGGAGTTGATGATACGATAAAGGGTGGAAGTACCACCGCAAAATTCAATTTAGAGAATTTATTTAAGTTGAATTTAACCTTGACAGAAATTTATTATTTGCTTAGTCAGTTTGGAACAGATAAAATAAATGCCCCTTATCAAAATCTGAAAAGCATGGCTGAATCGAAGCCAATGAAAATTGATAAAGTAGAAAATGGGATTGTGACCATCTCTCAAGTAGGTAGACAAACTAAACGAAAAATAAATCTTTTCGAAGCCAAAAAATGGATGGTTAGTCGATGGTATGATAAAAGATTTAATGATGCTAGTAGAGAAGTCATTGCCAAGATTCTAAGTGATGCAAGTGGTATGGATGAGAAGCAAATGACGGATATGGAAAATCTAGAAAGAAATGAAGTCATTGCCAAAATTAAAGATGAATGGGTACTAAAAGTAATCGAACAACAATTTAAATTTTATCCAAAATTAAGTGATATCGATGGAAAAGCTGGTCCAGATTATTATCGTACACTCGTAGGTATTAGACCATCAATAGAGGAAGCGAAAGAGGTGTTTCCTAGAGTGAAAGCATTAATTAAAGATTTAGAGAAATTACCGCTCAAAAAAGTGAGTAGTCTGCAAAAAGTATTAAGGACTGGTTTAAGAATTCACACCAATTTCCATCGCGAAAATGTAAGTAACAATACTCAGTTTGATGAAGCGAAAAAAGTAGATTTTATTGCCAATGTTTTGGTGAAAGGGTATTCTGCAGGTTGCCAAGTGATTTATGATACGGAAACGTTTTATGATTTTTGGCTAAAACTTTTAAAACGAGCTGAAAAAACTGGCCAACGAAAATGGTACTACACATTAATAGATGCGACGACTTGGAAAAAAACAGACGTTGTTTAACTGTTAATGATTAACGGTGAACGGTTAATACCATTTTATAGAATTTATAATGGGAAATTTAAACGTTCACCGTTTACCGTTATTCGAGGAGGTCTGGGCGACGATCCTCTGTTCGTTTTATCGATTGTTCGTGTCGCCATTCTTCGATTAATTTGGTATTTCCTGATAGAAGAATTTCGGGTACTTTCCAGCCTTTGTATTCTGCCGGTCGAGTATAAATTGGTGGAGCCAAAAGGTCATCTTGAAATGAATCGAAGAGGGCAGAAGTGCCATCATTTAGTACACCTGGAATTAATCGACCAATCGAATCTACAAGGACAGCTGCTGCCAATTCTCCTCCTGATAAAACATAATCTCCAATAGAAATTTCTTTTGTAACATAGTGTTCACGGATGCGCTCGTCGATACCTTTGTAGTGACCACAGATAATCATTAAGTTGTTTTTCAAAGATAAAAAATTCGCTTCCGATTGGTCTAGTCTTTTTCCATCAGGTGTCATATAAATAATGTCTTCGTAGGTACGCTCACTTTGCAAATGTTCGATGCATCGAGAGAGAGGTTCTACCATCATAACCATTCCAGCGCCACCACCATATTGGTAATCGTCAATTTGTTTTTGCTTACTTAAGCTGTAATCTCTAATGTTGTGGACTATAACTTCTAGTAATCCTTTTTCTTGAGCACGTTTCATAATGGAATGTTGCATTGGACTTTCCAATAATTCAGGAACGGCTGATAATATATCTATTCGCATGGAAGATTATGTTTAAATCATTGATGGTCAATTGATTGAAAGTTTTTATCGCAAAGTTAGAAAGGTGTTTGACGATTAGTTGCGCTAAGTTTTTTTGTATAATTAGAAACTCCACGCAACTCTGCGAAAACATCTTCTTAACTCTGTGGTAAAAATAAACCCAAAACTACGAATCCAATTTTAATTTTTACAATCAAAAACTCCAGACTAATATTTTTCTAACAACAATATTACATTTCAACAATTTTAGCTACTTTAGCCTTATAACTTTAAAAACAACAACACTATGTTACCGATAGAAAAAATGTATTTGACGAGCAGAAGAAATCGACCAGCTTTAAGGAACGCTAGTTGGTATCGAATTCGTGAATTGAAAGGGATTGTGGTACATTGGACTGCGAATGAATCTACTGGAGCTGATGCTCGTCGTACTCGAAATTATTTTAATACTGCTGACCGCTATGCTTCTGCTCATTATAATGTGGATGACGGTAGTATTATACAATGTCTACCTGACCATGAAGTTGGGTATCACGTTGGTGGTCGTTATTACAAACCAACTGGACAAAAAATAATTGAAGGAACTGATTTGACGCCCAATTATTTTTTGATTGGTTTTGAAATGTGTGTGAATAAAGATGGAGATTGGAATAAGACTTATCAAAACTCTGTGGAATTGGCTCAGCATCTTTTGAATAAATATAATTTTACGATCAATGAGTTATATCGACATTATGATATCACCGGTAAGTTATGCCCATTGATGATGATTGACGAAAAGCCTTGGCAGGAATTTAAACAAAAGGTTAATCGAGGATTGAAATTCCAATTGGAAAATCCAATCAAACAAGGTTTTGTCAACACGCGTGATTTAAATGTCCGAAAAGGACCGAGTACCAGGTATCCAATTATAAAAGTTCTACACCAAGATGATAAAATTGAAGTATATGAACAAGTAGGAAATTGGTTTAGGATTGGGCCAGATGAGTATTTGCATAAGCATTATGTGGAAATTACTTTTGAGAAAAAGGATGGAATTGTTGTCGATCCAACAAACTTAAATGTTCGCTCAGGGCCGGGAGTCAATCACCCTATTGTTGATACTTTGCCAGATGGAACCCCTGTTGAAATTTTTGACATCAAGGGTAGATGGTATCGTATCGGAACAGATCGATGGGGATTTGGACCATTAATGAAAATTATTGAAGTTAAAACTGGAAGAATAATCGCTCCTTATTTCTTGAATGTAAGAAAAGGACCAGGAACGAATTATGCAAAAATAAGCAAAGTTCAACGAGGAACTTTAGTCAAGATATTTGCAACTGAAGGAAGATGGTTCCGAATTGGAAAAGACGAATGGGTGTTTGGTGGATATGTTGATGTTATTGAATGATGGACGTTTTACGAAGGACGTTGAACGTTTTACGTTTTTAATTTTATAAAAAAAGTGGTTAGCAAATTAATTCTGCTAACCACTTTTTTATATTCTAATTGATTGGTTGTCAGTCATTTATAAACAAAATAGGTTTTGCTCTACTGACCGTAAAACGTCTAACGTCCAACGTAAAACCTCCAACCACTTACTTACCCATCAATTCATTGTACAATTTATCAGCCTTGTAAATATACTTTATCGCCGCTAAGATTCCTCCTGCATGAACAGATACAGTTCTATTTACTCGATCATCAAAAATGAAATTACCAGGAAGAGATTCGATATTTCCATCGAAAATCAAACCTACCGCTTCCAAGTTTTTATTAATCATAGGACTTCCTGAGTTACCTCCGATGATGTCATTTGTTGACACATAATTCAAAGGAGCTTTCAATAATTCTGCTGGTGGATTCAACCATTTTTCAGGCAAAGACCAAGGGAATTTTCCATCATTAGAATAGTAACGATCGTACATACCAAAGTAAGTTGTTTTGATTGGAGCAACTGTTCCGTTGTACTCATATTTTTTCACCACACCATCAGCCATTCTTAAAGTAAATGTTGCGTCAGGTGGTAAGCTTGAACCGTAAACATTGAAAACTGCATTAGCAACTTGTGCTTCCAAAGCACGACGAGTTGGTCCAGTAGATTGGAAAGCATCGACTGCTTTAAAAAATCTTGCAGCTAATTGATTAGACAATTTTACAAAAGGATCTTTTGATTTTTTAAACTTTTTACTTTTCAATGCTTTTTTCATTTTCTTTCCTTTCAAAAGATTGGAAGAAGAAAATAAATTATCGACAAATTTTGTAGCGTCTGCTCCTTGCAATGGTTTGTCAGAAGAGAACTCATCATAGTCACTTAAGAGCATTGCTAACAATTGTCTTTCTAATGGAGTATCCAAAGATTTTACCATGCTCGAGATTGATTCTCGGCTTTTTTCTTGATCTTCTTTTGATGCGTCATTTTTAATTTGCTGTCCATATTCATATACTGCAAACATCAATTCCAAAGATGCTTTAGGAGAAGTTGCATCTCTTCGACTTGGATTCATCAACATTAATGAAGGGCCTAATTTTTCAAGGTCAGCATAGCTGTCTCGTAATTTATCCCAGTAATCTAAACCAGGATTAGCAGCTCTAATTTTGTTCTCCATTTTCTGTTTTCGGCCATACAGCATAGGATCTTTTAATCCTCCAAGAATTCCACCATATGCTTTTAATCCATTGGCATTTCCAAAAATTTCATTCATTAAATCTTCTGATGGTTCTGTCTCATATTTTTTTCTTAAAAAACGATCCGTATTTCCCATCATTCGCAATTGGATAGGGAAACGAACATCTCGATCATATTTTAACTGAGCGGCAGTTCGGTATCTTTCCGTTCTTCCTGGATTTCCAACAACGAAAACTGCTTCTCCTTCGTGGATTCCATCTCCATTGAATTTAAAATAATTCTTAGAAGTGTCCAACGGTTTTCCATCGTCATCATAAGCTCTCCAGAAAGTACAATCTAAATTGTATCGTGGGTAAGTAAAGTTATCTGGATCTCCTCCAAAATATCCTAAGTCACCTTCAGGAATCAATACGAGTCGAATGTCTTCATATTTCTTATAACCATACAAAGAAAATTTTCCTCCACTATAAAAAGTAACAGCTTGTAATCGTAAACCATTCCAACCTTTTTTCTTAGTGTATTCGTTTTTAAGTTCTTCGAGTACTTTTCCCCGCATTTCTAATTTTTCAGCGTCCGTTCCAGCTGAGTTAGTTCGTTTTTTTACTTCAGCTGTGATGTCAACTGCTTGTACCATTTGCTCTACGAATAGACCTTCGGCTTTTCTTTCAAGGTCGTAACCATTGGCAACGAATCCATTTTTTTCAAATGATTCACCTTCTTTTTGCAAATCCGTCACAACATCTCTTGAGCAATGGTGATTTGTCATAATCAAACCATTTGGCGAAACGAATGAAGCAGAACACCAACTTGCAAATCGTAAAGAAGACATTCTTGCTGATTCAATCCATTCTTCTGATGGTCTGAATCCATAGGTTTTTTCAAAATAATCTAAAGGTAAGTTTTCGAAAGTCCACATTTTCCCAAAGTCAAATGGGCTAACTTCGATGTTGTCTAATGGCATGTTTTTATCCACTTGGGCAAAAGAAAGATTGCCAATCAAGAGGAATAAAAACGTAAATAAATACATTTTTCTCAAATTCATGATTATTGGTTTTATTTCAAATTTAAAATGTTCGATGATAATTTTTGACGTGCAAAAATAGGGAAAAGGTTGGGGTTTTGGAAATTAAGAAGAGTGAGTTATATCAATATGAAATTATTAAAGTAAAACTATAGGTTTGGGAATGAAAATATAAAAAGAGTGTAATTTATAAATCAATGGTTGAATCTTCACCTCCATAAATTCTCCATTCAGGTTTATGTTCTCTCTCATTTTTAGTTAAAGTACCTCCAAGGTTAACATAGGCTTTTTGGGGTTTTGTGTTTATTCCTACAAAATCATATTTAATAGGAATTACAATTTTATTATGAATATCAATTATGCCCCATTTCATACCATTGAGTGTTATCGTCCATTCTTCTTCATCTTCAGTAAAAATAAATTCTCCTTTCGCCACTCTAAAATAATCTTTTGAAATCACTTCAATATAATCGTAATCGTTAGGAATAATGATTTTCCCATCTGCTGAAATTATTCCCCACTTTCCTTCTATTGGTTCATGATAATCATAAGCATCAAATGGGTAATGATAAATATAGGGGTTGGAAAGATTAACTACAGATTTATAAATGGGAATAGAATCATTTAAGAAATTAATTTCAGATTCCAATATTTGTTGAAAAAGTAATTCTGTTTTTTCTGAGGAGTCCAAATTGAAAGAAAAGTATCTTTCTTCTTCATTAATGATAACCGTATTCAAATAAATTAAATCGAGTATTTCCGTGCGAGGAGAAAATTTAGCAAGTAACTCATTTTTAATATTTATTATTCCATTGAATAGGGAATCATAATTTTTATATAAACCAGAATCACTTATTAAATGAAGAATTTTTGCTTTAAAAATATTTTTAGAAATAGCTTTTAGCTCGGTGAATTTGCAATCCACTACATATTCATAATTGTCATTGAGTAAACCAAACTTCTTATCTTTTTGAATAATGTTATTTCCATATTTATCAAAAAAAATATGATCAATTTTAAGGAATCCAGAGATAAGTTTTCCATCACTATTATATAAATAGTATGAATTTTTACCAGGAATATATTTGCTTTCAGGATATTTTACAGCTGTAATAATCTCCCTCTTAATGTCATAATGAGCACTATCAAAAGATGGAGAAATAATAATTTTGAAGTTGTCAGAATTATCCTTTGATAAAATTCCCCAGAAGTTTTCATGAGTTTTAAATGAATAAAATTGATCGCTACAGTATTGAACGTAAACAATTTTGTACTTCGACTTTAAATGATGAGGTATGGATTCTAATAATGACATTATATAAATGTATAAAAAGAAAGGATAAAAAATTAAAAAGAAATCCCGAATTCTTGACGATTCAAAAATTCGGGATCATATTTTTAAGGAAATAATTTTCCTACTTCTTTAACTCCGCATAATACTCAAAAAAGTAAGGTATCGTTTCAATTCCGCGATAGAAATTAAACAATCCATAATGTTCATTCGGTGAATGAATCGCATCAGAATCCAAACCAAATCCCATTAGGACTGTCTTAACCCCAAACACTTTTTCAAACATCGAAACGATAGGAATACTTCCACCTGATCGCTGAGGAATAGGATCTTTTTTGAAGGTCTTTTTCATGGCCATGTGAGCAGCTTTGTATTCAACTGTATCAGTTGGAGTTACAGCTGGTTCGCCACCATGGTGAGGAGTCACTTTTACCTTAACTGAGTCTGGTGCAATTTTTTTGAAATGAGCAGCAAAGAGTTTGGTAATTTTATCAGGATCTTGATTAGGTACTAATCGCATACTGATTTTTGCAAAAGCTTGACTTGGTAAAACTGTCTTTGCACCTTCACCAATATATCCTCCCCAAATTCCATTGACATCCAAAGTTGGACGAATTGAATTTCGCTCCAAAGTTGTATAACCTTTCTCACCAGCGATATCTTTTAACCCGATAGATCTTTTGTAACTATTCAAATTAAAAGGTGCTTTGTTCATCTCTCTTCGTTCGGCTTTGCTTACTGTCACCACGTCAGAATAAAAACCTGGGATATTAATCTTTCCATTTTTATCATGCAAAGAAGCAATCATCTTACTCAAAATATTAATCGGATTAGCAACGGCTCCTCCATAAAGTCCTGAGTGTAAATCTCGATTTGGACCAGTCACTTCTACTTCCACATAACTTAATCCACGAAGACCAGTTGTGATCGAAGGTTGCTTATTGGAAATGATCCCAGTATCAGAAACAAGGACTACATCACAAGCTAATTTCTTCTTATTCTTTTTGCAAAATGGAGTTAGGTTAGAAGAACCAACTTCTTCTTCTCCTTCGATTAAAAACTTCACATTACAAGGCAAACTTCCAGCTTTCAACATTCCTTCAAATGCTTTGACGTGCATAAACATTTGCCCTTTATCATCACAAGATCCACGAGCGAAGATGGCTCCTTTGGGATGAATTTTTGTTTTTTTGATGACAGGTTCGAATGGGGGAGAAGTCCATAATTCGATTGGGTCAGCAGGCTGAACATCATAGTGTCCATAGACCAAAACGGTTGGCAAGCTCTTGTCAACAATTTTATCTGCATACACAATTGGGTGACCCTTGGTCTCACAAATTTCAACATTATCGGCACCAGCTTTTTTTAAATTGTTGGCGATAAATTTTGCAGTTTTTCGAACGTCTTTGGCAAAGGCAGGGTCAGCACTTACCGAAGGGATTCGCAAGAGATCGAATAACTCTTCTAAAAATCTTTCTTGATTGTCTTTTAAATATTTTTGAACTTTTTGCATGGTTTTATTTTAAAATTTTAATGGTATAATTTTTATGTAATTGTATTGTTTTTTTTTACCAGAGATTAAGCAGATTTTTACAAATCTATTATTTGGTTTTTTACCTGTGAAATCTGTGGTTAAACTTTAAAAGAGACATCCCATGAAATCCACCATCTCTTTTTTCCACTTTTCTCCACTCAAAGACTTGACCATCAGGGCATTATCTAGATTTCGTTGAGCTAAGCCAAGTGATTGTTTATCATTGATAATCAACCATCTACAATCATTATTGTAAACTTTGAATCCATTTTTTTTATAAAACTTTTGCTCTTGTGCAATCAAAGTTATAAAATCAATGTTGTGTTTCTTTCCTAAAACTTCCAATTCTTGTAACAATACACTTGCAATTTTTTTATGTTGAAAATCAGGATGAACACATAAATCTGAGACACCAAAAATAACAAAATTTTCTTCCCCAACTTTTATCATCCGATGAATTATTGCTAGGTGAGCAATCAATTTTTTTTCTTTAAAAACTAAATAACGGAAACTTGGAAATTGTTTGTAAAAAGACCGATTGGAAGGGTAGGAGGAAAAACACAATTTGAGTAATTCACTTATTTCGGAATGTCTATTTTTGCTAATCTTAAACTCTTCGATTCGTTGTATTCTCATAGGAGGTTTTTTAACGGTTAACTGTTAATGGTGAACGGTTAATTTCCCAAAATGTGAAATGCTAAATTTACATTATGGGAAATTAATTGTTCACCGTTAATCATTCACAGTTAATTTTTTAGGTCATAAATTACATCTTCTTTCATATTGTAAAGCATGAAACTTGACATGTCAGCAGCAGATTGAATTTGTTTGTCGGTCGGAACTCCTGCGCCGTGACCAGCACTAGTTTCCACTCGAATAACTACTGGGTTATCGCCTTGATGTTTGCTTTGTAACTCTGAAATAAATTTGAAAGAGTGTGCTGGAACTACTCGATCATCGTGGTCGGCAGTTGTGACCATAGTCGCTGGATATTCCTTTTCTTTTATGTTATGCAAAGGTGAATATTTAATCAAATATTTGAAAGCTTCTGGGTCATCGCTTCGGCCATAATCTGTAGCCCAAGCCCAACCAATGGTAAAAGTATGATATCTCAACATATCTAAAACTCCAACCTGAGGAAATGCTACTTTAAATAAATCAGGTCGTTGTGTCATACATGCTCCTACTAAAAGCCCTCCATTCGAACCTCCTTGGATCGCCAATTTATCCTGAGTTGTATAATTTTTTGCAATCAAATATTCAGCTGCAGAAATAAAATCATTGAAAACATTTTGCTTGTTTTCTAAGGTTCCTGCTTTGTGCCATTTTTTTCCAAACTCTCCTCCACCTCGAATATTGGCAACTGCGAAGATTCCTCCATTTTCTAAAAGAACAGTATTGGACACCCTAAAGGAAGGTAAAACTGGTATGTCAAATCCACCATATCCATATAAAAGAGTTGGTCTTTTTCCATCTAATTTTAACCCTTTTTTATAAGTTAAAAACATAGGGACTTTTGTTCCATCATAACTCTTAAACCAAACTTGCTCGGTGGTATAATCATCAGATTTAAAATCAACTTTAGGTTGTTTAAAAATTCCAATTTCTTTGGCAGTCATATCTAAGCTATAAACCGTAGTTGGACGCGTGAAAGAAGTGAATGAAAAGAAAGCTTGGCTATCATCTTTTTTCCCGCTAAACCCTCCAACTGTACCTATCCCTGGTAATTTCAAATCTGATTCATACTTTCCATCCAAGCTATGAAATTGAATTTTACTCGATGCATCATGAATATAACTTGCGATTATTTTTCCTCCAACTATTTCGATTCCCCTTAGAGCATCATCTTTGCTTTCTTCGATAACAACTTTCCAATTCTCTTCAGCAGGATTTTCCGTATCAATAGAAATAATTCGATTATTTGGTGATTGATAATTAGTCATGACCAAAAGTTTATTGCCATCATTATCTGCTACTGAAAAGTCATGGTCAAAAGATTCCCAGATTGGAATAAACTCGCTATCCGAATTTGATAAGTCTTTGAAATACAATGCATTACCACTTGTTGATCTAACTAATGAAAGAATTAAAAATCGTTCATCTTGAGTAGTTGAGGTATATACATTTTGCAAAGGATTTGCTCGATCTGAGTAAGTTAATACATCTTCAGATTGATTGGTTCCAATCTTGTGATAGTACACTTGATGAAATTCATTTTTAGCAGATAACTCAGTTCCATCTTCAGGTTCTGGGTATCGGCTGTAGAAAAATCCATTTTTAAACCAACTAATACCAGAGAATTTTACCCAATTCACATTGTCTTTGAGCGTCTCTCCAGTTTTTAAATCTTTAACTTTTATGGTTCGCCAATCAGATCCACCTTCTGAAATTTGATAAGCTAATAAATTACCCTTTTTATTAAAGCTGATATTCCCCAAAGAAGTCGTACCATCATCTGAAAATTCGTTTGGATCTAGGACAATTTTAGACGGACCATCTAATGATTCTTGCTCATACATGACCGCTTGATTTTGCAATCCATCATTTTTGAAATAATAGTATTTTCCACCTTCCTTAAAAGGAGTTCCATATCTTTCAAAATTCCAAACATCTTTTAATCGATTTTTGATAGCTTCACGGTAGGGAATTTGATCTAAATAATCAAAGGTTACTTTATTTTGTTGAGTAACCCACTCAGCAGTTTCTTTTGAATTGTCATCCTCCAACCATCGGTAAGGATCTTGTACTGCGGTACCGTGATAATCATCAACGGTTGCGTCTTTTTTTACTTCAGGATAAATCACAGGTATAGTTTTAAAGTCTACTTTTTGAATAACATTTGGAGAAGTTAAACTTCCAGAATCAGATTTAGTTTCACAACCCCAAAAGGCTAGAACGGCTAAAAATAAAAGGCATTTTTTCATGGTTAGAATTTTTTAGTTGGATTGAATCAATCCTCGGGTTTTCATCGTAATATAACCGGTTGCTTTAATGTGATTAAGTTTAGTGGATAAGATTTCAAGGGGAAAGCTCAAAATTATCAAAAAAATTAAATTTCTCTTTTAAATTAAGAAAGCAAACACGTTTTTTTTTCGTTATATTATTTATAGTAGCTTTTTAAAGCTATTTAACACAAACACTATTTTTATTTTTTATCAAATTTGAACTATGCAAGTTAGAATTTTTTTACATTTTCTTCTCATTACTTTTTACATTTTGATTTCCACTCAAGTACTTGAGGCTCAACGAATTGAAATAAATAAAAAAGGAGAAAAAATCGTACTTTTTCCAGATGGAAAATGGGAGTATTTTGATAAAACAAATCCTTCTCATATAGAAATTGATGAGGATGATAAAAGTTCACAAATTACTTCTCCAATCAGCATATTAGATGAACAAACTTCAAAAGGAGAAGACGAACAAGATCGATACGAAAATTTGTTAAGTGATGCAGAAGATAAATTAGCATTGGCTCAAGAAATAGAAAGTGATGTGAAATTTTCAAAAATACTTTTGGAGGAGGAATTGGAGGATTTGAAAAAAGATGGAAATGATACAGAAGAAAAAGTTGATGCAATAAAACGTCAATTGAAATTGGTTAAAGCCTTGGAAAAGGATGCTAAAAAGAAAACTAAAAAAGCTAAGAAGGAATTAGAAAAATTAAAGAAACAAGGAAAAATAGTTCATAAGCCTACCAAGAGAAAATCCCAAAAGAAAAAGTCAAAAGCAAGGAAAAAACAAAAAGCAGTAGAAAAAGAATTGCAAGCTTTAAAGTATACCTATCAGGAAGATGGCAGTTTTTATATAGCCTCTAAGAAATTTGAAAAATATTCTATTGAAAATGATGTAATGTACAATCCACCTCAAGAAGATTGTAAAATAGCTTTTGATGGAGTTGATGAATTCATAGGAAAAAAGAGGAAAGATGTAGAGCGTAGTCTATTTTTTACTTATACAGATGATGATATGCGTCGGTATATGAAGGATGATGAATACATTAGTTGTGAAGGGAATTTGACTCAAATCAAAGGAGGAGTACTATTATTAAATTTATTTATTACTATCAATACAACGGATGCACAACGATCTTTTGGAGGATTGACAAAGGGTAGTTTGGTGACTTTAAAAATGATTAATGGTGAAAGTATTAATTTGGTTAATAATCAATCTGATAAGGGAGTTTTTAATCCATTAAAAAAACAACACACCTATACTGGTCAATATCGAATTAATTCTGGACAGGAGAAGGCTTTGAAAAAAGGAGAAGTCGATGTTGTCAGAATTATTTGGGATACAGGATTCGAAGATTATGAAGTTTATAATTTAGATTTTTTCATTAATCAATTTAGATGTTTGAATAAATAAATTACAGAGAAAAAGTTAAGAACAAAAAGGTGTTATTGAGAAAATCAGTAACACCTTTTTGTTTTCTATTTTGTAAATTTGCACCCAGAAAATTAAATTAATTTTTTTTGAAAAAAAGCGATAATGAACAAAATAGATGAAGCTCACAAAAGAGTACTTGGATTACAATTACCAACTGACCCACGATGGGTGAATATGGCTGAAATGGATCTGCAAGAGATTCTAACTGATCATGCTTATTGCGAACAAAAAGCAGCCACTTCGTGCATTACTCTCATTCAACAATATCCTGAAAAGACAGAAATGGTGGAAGAATTAGCGCCAATCGTAACGGAAGAGTGGGGGCATTTTCGAATGGTTTTAGCAGAGTTGAGAAAACGAAACTTAACGTTGGGGAAACAACGAAAAGATGAATATGTCAATGCTTTGATGAAATTTCAAAAAAAGGATGGCGCTTGGGAAGATCGATTGGTGGAAAGATTATTGGTTTTTGCCTTGATAGAAGCAAGAAGTTGTGAACGATTTAGATTGTTATCACTTTACATTTCAGATGATGACTTAAAAGAATTTTACTATAAATTAATGGTGGCTGAAGCTGCTCACTATAAAATGTTTATCAGATTAGCTAAGAAATACTGGCCGGAGGAAAAAGTAATGAAACGATGGCAAGAATACTTGGATTTTGAGGAAGAAATGTTGAAGACATTAAAAGTAAGAGGAGATCGAATGCACTAATTTCTAACGGTGAATGGTTAACGATGAACGGTTAATACTACTTTGTTGAGTATTCATACATTGTAATATTAACCGTTCACAGATAATCGTTTATAGTTAATTTAGTCCTCGTCAATAATTGCATCATCTATCAATGGATCCCCGTCACCATCAAGGTCTGTGTAACCTTTAATTTCTCCTTTAAATGGTTCTTTCTCAGGAGTTTCATCAGTACCTTCTTCCAATTGTTTTTGACGTTCTTCCGTATTAGCAAAAATATCATTTGATTCAGAAGGTGCTTCATCATTTCCTTTTCCACTATAATCTCCTTGGGCATATTTTTCAGCTTTAGACCAAAAGTCATCTTTTCCTTCAAGCAAACTTTCATCTAATTTATCATATCCTATCGGTGGATCTTTTTGATCTAAAATATCTTTTCCTTTGATATGCTTTTCTAATCTTTCCCCCAAAGAAGAAGCTTCATCAATTTGATTTTCCAAATTGTCTTTAGCTGCCTCTGCATTAGCTTTTTCAATTAAATCATCGGTCTTATCCATAATATTGCTACCCAAGTCACTTGCTTTTTCCATAGCATCGCCAGCAATATCATGAATTTTTTCTCCAATGTTTTCAGAAAGTTCTTTTCCCTTTTCCATCAAATCGCCTCCTTTGTCAAGGATGACTTCTCCTACATTTTCAGCGACGCTTCCTGCTTTTTCTTCAAACACTTTTCCTGCATCTAAAATCTTTTCACCCACATTTTCGGCAACATCTCCAGCTTTGTTGACCATTTCATTCTCTGCTAATGAGTCGTAAGTTTTATTGGCTACATCTTTTGCTCCATCGACAAAATCGCTTGCTTTTTCACTAAAACTTTCTTTGAAATCTCCAGCAGCATCTTTTGCTTTATCAAGAAATTCACTTCCTTTATCTTTCATAGTACTTCCTACATCACCTGCAGTATCTTTAGCGGAATCAAGAAAGTCATCAGCTGAATCAAGGAAGTCTGCACCCTTTTCTTTTCCATAATCAGCGGCTTTATCTGCAGCAGATTTAGTGACTGCTTTTGCTCCGAAGAGTACTTTTTTTATTTCATTAAAAAATCCCATGGTGTTCAATTTTTATTTTTTGAAAATTGTGAATGTGTTGTTATTTAAAATTAGTTTTCGCTTCGTACTCAAATATATTACAAAAATGATGAATTAAAAAATGAGTTTTAGTTGGATGAAAATTTGAGTTATGGTTCCAACTATGGCATGGGGAAATCAGAGTCTTTTATTTTTTCAAAAACCTCATGAAGTACTTTTCGATCAATGACATGTTTTCCTTCAAATTTAATGGACTCAAAATCGAGGAATTGTTCTTTCATAAATTGATGATGCCAGGTGATGTGTTTTTCTTTGAGAAATTCATCTTCGTTTCCATAAACCCATTTTAGATTTTTTTTGGAAAAATAATCTTTATGTGGTGTGTAATCTAAATCTTCAGGAAGCAACCCAGCCCATAGTATTAAATGGTCGAAGTCAGGAAATTCTCTAGTCATCCAACGCATTTGAGTGGCACAGCCTTGAGAGAAGCCAAGCATGATGATTTTTACATCATCAGACATTTGTGATTTATATTCTTGATATAGTTTTTTGATGTAGCGAGTATAATCTGCTATTTCATCCAAACGGTTTTCCTTGGTCATCCAACTTGAGCCTACAGGATTTGGAGCAGAACGATTCCAATAGAATCTTGACAACCCTTCAGGAGCTAAAATGAAGTTTTCTGCTAAATCGAGTTTGTCGAATTTATAAATAAATTTGCTTGCTAATTGACCGTAACCATGAGTAACTAACCAAAAATACTTTGTGTTTTTGGTTGCCTCTCCGAGGGTGAAATAGTGAGCTGTTTTTTCGAAAAGAATTTTGTGTGATTTCATTTTCGAAAGGTAGGTTTTTAATGAAAAATTAGGAATGATTGAGTGATAAATCTTTTGTAATTAGTTATCTTTTTGACTGTTGATTTTTCTCCCTTCAAAAAAAAGTAATCCCGAATTTTCTATCTGAAAATTCGGGATTACTCACGTTTAAAATTCTAATTTTTATTTTTTCCCAAAATATTTTTTCTGGATTTTCGATCACCACCAAGAATTGGTTCAGGAACCGGGAATTCATTCATCTCATATTTATGATCAAAAATTTTCTCTTTATATTCCCAAACTCCATTTTTCAGTTCATAGCCTTCATAAGTACCATCCGGAATCCAAGTAAAATCTTCCCCAGGAAATGGACTTGGTTGCTGAATCAAATGATCGAAAATGATCATCTCCAAATGTAAATCATAATTTAACTTAACAGAAGATTCTGCAGAATAATTGAGCACTAAACGAGACTGAGTAATAGTGCGTTCATTCTCTTTGTTTTTTACAAAAACAGGAGAACCGAAAACTGGTTTTCCATTTTTGAATTTTAAGACGTCGAGGACTTTTCTTTTGGAGAAAAATGATTTTCCATCAAAACCAAACAGTAAATATTGTGGCCCTTCCGGAGATTCAAATTGATAAATATTATAGTAAACCGCTCCAATCCATTGTTCGGGATTGAGTTCAGTTGTTTCAATATTCACAGGATTTCCTGGTCTGTCTAACAATCTATGTAATGTCAAATTAGAAGTATTCATTTGAATAGCTCCGTATTGATGGTAAGTATCTTTATCTACATAAAGTTGCCAAGTAATGATTCTAAAAGTACTGTCAGGAGGATATAAAATGGAGATCGTACTCAATCGATCAAAAGAATAATTAAAAGAATTTTTATGTTTTAAAGCTTGAACTAATTTCGGAATAAACTTTTTACAAGCACCAAAACGATGTTCAGGTAAAGAGTCGTTTACCATTAAAAATCCTAGTGCCCCAAGGGTATCCTCAGCAATTTTTATCTGATCATAGGAAGTTTTATCCAAGGATTGAGCTTTAGTTACTTGGGCAAAAATTCCAAATGAAAATGACCAGCAAAAAACAAATATTAATAACTTTTTCATATAGGCACAGTTTATGCGTTTAGGTAAATCATATGAGTTTATTGATAACGCAAATCTAGTTTTTAAAATTGCAAAATTAATAATTAGGTTACAAAGTTATTTTTCTTTTAAAAATTCTCTGTTTTAGTCAAATTAAAATCAACGACTTTCTCTGGTCGTTTTTGATTTCAAATTTAACTTAACCGTAGAGTTTTCTAGGAAAGGAAGTTATTTTTCCCACTCATTTTTCTCCCCAACTTAATTTGCAATTCCCCCGATATTTTTTTGATGATTGTTTCATAAACTTAACATTTTGGATATGCGCTTAACATCGTTTAGTAAGCTGCTAATCTTGTTGCCAATGATGTTTTTTACATTCTTTGCAACTGGACAAGACACACTTTTTACTTACCTATTTGAGGATGGCCTTGGAAGTCCATGTGCACCTGCATCTGTGAATTTTTACCCACAATCTAATTTATCAAATCCAATCTATGATTGGAAAGTAAATGGAATTTCATTCTCGAATCAAGCGGAACCGATTCGGATTTTTCCTATTGGGGGAACTTTTAATATATGCCTTGATTTGATGGATGGCTCAGGTGCATCAGAGAGTTATTGTGAGGAGATTTTTATTTTCGATCCTCCGACAATTACATTGGATAATGATATTGATTTAGGTTGTAATCCTTTACCTGTTTTATTTACTTTAAATTCTACTACAAATATAGATTCCGTGGTTTGGGATTTGGGAGATGGAACTGTGGTGAGTCAAAGTGGAAATAATTCAAGCAGTATTATTTATGATCATACATTTATAACTTCTGGAAGTTTTTCTCCAATTGTAACAGTTTTTGATGAAAACGGATGTGAGATTTCGATAACAGAAATGAATGCAGTTGAAGTAATTGATACACCCGATCCAAGTTTTAGTGCCGATGCAACTATTGGTTGTACAGTACCTCATACAGTTAATTTTACCAATACAACTGCGATGAGTCCAAACTTGGAATTTTATTGGGATTTTGGAGTAGATGCTAGTTCTAATTCAACTGATATAAATCCAAGTTATACCTATACTTCGTTAGGATCTTATGATGTTACTTTGATTGTAACGAATACTAATACTTTGTGTTCTGATACTTTGATTTTAGAAGACTTTATAAGCATTGGAGAATTTAATGGGTTTCAATATGAGCTTTTGGACGACGGTAATTGTGGTTTGGTTCAAGTAGCTTTTAGTTTTTATAATAGTGGAAATATTCAATCAGTCGATTGGAATTTTGGAGATGGAAACTCTTCAAATCAATTAAATCCAGTTTATACTTATACAACTGCAGGATGTTTTACTCCTTCCTTGGATATTGTTACTACCGATGGTTGTAATTATACTACATCTGCTTCTGATTGTATTAATTCTAATGGACCTGTAAATGTAGATTATACAGCTTCCGGGGATTTGAAAACTTGTGATCCAATTGCAGGAACAGAAGTCACATTTAATGGAATTTCGCCAATGGCAACTTCTTGGGCGTGGGATTTTGGAGGTTTGGGAACTTCCACTTTACAAAATCCAACTTTTACTTTTACGGGGTATGGAGAATACCCGGTAGAATTAACTGTAACCTATTCCGATGGTTGTGTACAAAGTGTAATTAAGACTTCAATAATTATAGAGGAATTAGAAGCTGAGTTTAGTAGTAATATTGTTGATGGTTGTGAGGATTTACAAGTATTCTTTTCTAATGAAACGAATGCCGTAGATTTTATTACTTCTTATCAATGGGATTTTGGAGGAGGAACTGGATTAAATAGTATTGCAAACCCTGTAGTTAATTATCCTGATACTGGATCTTATGATGTGTCATTAATTGTGGAAACGGTATCTGGTTGTATTGATACAATTTTGATGGAAGATTATATCCAAGTTGGTGCTCCAACTAACCCTAGTTTTTCAGCTGATCCTTTGGAGGCTTGCTTAGATGATCAAATTCAATTCACAGATGAGTCAGGTACACTTGCTGATGAATGGGAATGGTATTTTGGAGATGGAGGTCAATCGGGAGAGCAAGACCCACAATATGAATATACTGATACGGGATCTTTTGATCTGACTTTAATTACCTTTTTCAATGGCTGTCCAGATACATTATTGGTGGAGGATTTTATTTATATCAATGCGCCAAAAGCAGAATTTAGTTTTGATCAGGATTGTAGTATGCCAGGAGAAATCCAATTTTATGACGAATCTGCTGGAGCAGAATCGTGGAGTTGGACTTTTGGAGATGGAGGTACATCTAATTTGCCAAATCCATCTCATACTTATGCAGGTAATGGTTCTTACATAACCACATTAACAGTATCAAATTCTCAGACTGGATGTGAACATTCTCAAACTATGACCATCAATGTGACCACTTCGGTTCCAGAATTCACTTTGAGTGATTTAGATATTTGTGCTGGAGATACCATTTCAGTAATTAATAATTCAGTTGGAGCAGATTGTTATACTTGGACTTTTCCAGCTGGGGTAGGGATGATCACGAATAGTTTTTGTGATCCAGATCCTCAATTTTATATACCAATACCAGGTTGTTATTATGGATTTAGTTTGACGATTACAGATGGAAGTACTTGTTCAAATACTTATTATTTCCCAGATACGGTTTGTGTTTCAGGGACGGTTTCTGATTTTGCTATTGATGATGCAGAGGGATGTTCACCACATACGGTCAATTTTACGAATTCAGCTTATGGGATAAATAGCAATATAGTAAATTACTCTTGGGACTTTGGAGATGCAAATACTTCTGCTGATCCTAATCCGACTCATATTTATACTGATTTAGGTTACCATACAGTTAGTTTGACTGTGGAAAATGAGACGGGTTGTTCAAATGAACTAATTATGGATTCATTAATTTTTGTTGATAAAATAGAACCATTTTTTATTCCTCAAGTGACTGACTGTTCATCTCAATCAGTTGATTTTGCTAATGCTTCTACTTCATTTGATAATGCTTTAACTTATTTGTGGGATTTTGGAGATGGTAATACATCGACAGATGCGAGTCCAAGTCATTCTTATGCAACGTCAGGAGATTATTTAGTTTGTTTGACTGCAACTAATGCTACTGGATGCTCAGAGCAAATATGTGATAATGTAAACTTTCAACCTCTTGTGGCAGAATTTACAGCTGACAATACTTATAAATCTTGTCCTGTTCCTCCATTGATTTCAAATTTTACTGATTTATCTACAAATGCTACTTCGTGGTATTGGGATTTTGGAGATGGTGCAAATTCTGGATTATCAAATCCATCTCACTCTTATAATCAAACTGGTAACTATACAGTTTGCTTGACAGTAACTAATGAAATTGGATGTTCGGAGACTGAATGTAAAACAGATTATATTGTAGTCGATGGACCATCGGGAACGTTTACTGCAGATGTTACTTCAGGATGTGCAGACTTGGAGGTTCAGTTTATCGTCCAAAGTGAAAATGCTTTTAAATATATTTATGATTTCGGAGATGGTTATGTAGTTGATTCTTTAGCAACTGGAGACTCCGATACCATTACTTATACTTATACAAATGGAGGGACATATTCTCCTTTAGTTTTAGTCGAAGATGTTTCAGGATGTCAAATTCCAGTTCTTGGCCCTACTATTTATGTAGAAGATATTTTTTCAGATTTCACAGCATCAATAAATGAAGTTTGCGAGGATGCAAATACTCCAATTGATTTTATAGTTGCATTTGCTGATCCAAGTACAGTTATTTCTGTTGATTGGCAATTTCCTGGAAGTAATACACCAACCGCTTCTGGAACAAATCCAACTGGAATTATCTATAATACACCTGGATATTACGATGTGATTGTAAATGCTACAACTACATATTGTCAAACTACAGTTACAAAAGATAGTTTTATTTATGTTCATCCTAATCCAACTACTAATTTTTCGGTAACTCCGACAAGTGCTTGTAGTTTTGAAACGTTAAGTTTTGAAGATCAATCTTCAGTTCCTGAAGATAGTATTGTAGCATGGAATTGGACAGTCGATAACAATGTATTTACGGATACTAATTTCACTTATCAATTTACAAGTCCAGGAGATTATGTGGTGACTTTAGAAACTACTTCTGGTTTTGGTTGCGTATCAACATCTCAACAAACTGTTACGATTTTTGAAAACCCACAAGTTGATGCTGGCGAAAATGTCTTTTTATGTCAAGGTGAAAATTCTGAACTTAGTGCTACAGTTCAAACTACTGATCCAGTCACTTATGCATGGACTCCATCGACAGGATTATCTTGTACAGATTGTTCAAATCCAGTTGCTGATCCATCAATAACAACTCAATATTATGTGACAGCAACTTCGATAAATGGTTGTATTTCTTCAGATTCTGTACTAGTTGAAGTATCGACTTTGCCTGAGTTAGAAATTTTTGTTTCACCAGATGTTACTATTTGCGAAGGTGATAATACTACTTTGACTGCAAGTACAAATCATACTGCGTCAAGCTATAATTGGGATACTTCTCAACCTGGATTAAGTTGCTACAATTGTGCTGATCCAATTGCGAATCCAACTTCAACTACGACTTATACAGTTACCATAGTGACAACAGAAGGATGCTCAGGGAGTAATTCTATTACAGTTGAAGTCATTGAAGAGGTGGATTTAATAGATGTATCTCCAGTTATTTGTTCAGGTGAATCAACGCAATTAGAAGTTACTATTGGAAATAATATTACTTGGACTCCAGCTATAGGGTTGAGTTGTACTAATTGTCCAAACCCAATTGCGTCACCTACGTCCACGATTACTTATACCGTTACATCATTGCTACAAAACCAATGTATTCAAACTGATGAAGTTACAGTTTCTGTCTTGACAGATTCAGATGTTGATGCTGGAGAAGATGTTACCGTTTGTGCAGGATTTCCAGTTACCTTGAATGGAAGCTATCCTGGAGGAACTTCTGAATGGCTTTTCAATGGTCAGGTGCTAGCTAGTAATACTCAGACGCCAACTATTTCTCCAACAGAAACAGGCTACTATATTTTACAAGTAACTAATGGAAATTGTGTTTTATCGGATACATTAATTATTGAAGTTCGAGATAAAGTTGAAATCATAGCGGAGGACGTTACCATATGCGAAGGAGATACAGCTTTCCTTTTTGTTACTGGAGATGCTGATACTTATGAATGGATAGATTCTCCAGGAATTAGTGATCCTACCAGTAATTCACCTTTCGTGATTCCAACGGAAACAACCATTTACACAGTTGTTGGCTCATATGGAAATTGTGAACCTGATGTGCAATTGGTTACAGTTGAAGTACTTCCATTAGCAAATATTAATCTTCCTCCAATTGATTATTTTTCAGAAGGGGAAGAAGTTCAATTAGATGCAGGAGTTACCAATGGGAATGATTTTACTTATGCTTGGTCGCCTCCACTTGGATTATCATGTACCGATTGTCCAAATCCAACTGTGTCTCCTGAAGAAGACATTACTTATAATTTGACAGTTACGAATGAATTAGGCTGTTTAGATTCAGCTTCTATTTTCTTGAGAAAAATATTTATCTGTAATGATGATTTGATAATAGTACCGAATGCATTTACACCAAACGGAGATGGAAATAATGACCGTTTCAATGTGAGAAGTGAATTAGAAATTGGTTTAGTTCGAATATATAATCGTTGGGGAGAAATTGTATTTGAAGATTATGGAGGTAAACAAGGTTGGGATGGAAATTATAAGGGTCAAAAATTAAACAGAGATGTTTTTGTTTATTACATCGAAGCCACCTGTGAATTTAATGGAAAAACAATTGTCAAAACCGGAGATATAACTCTGATTAGATAAAATAATAGTTTTAAGTTTTTTGTATTGAGTAATGAGAATGCTTTTAATGATTCCCAATACTCAATACCCATAGTCTCAAAGCTTAAATTTCAAATCCCTCAAATATCCCTCATTGATAGATTTTAATTTTTTGAAAAAATAATAAAAATATTTTAATGAAAAATATTTGTAAATGTATTGTTGCCAGTTTTGTCCTTTTAGCTTTTTTTGGAAAAGAAGCAAAGGCACAAGATCCACACTTTTCACAATTTTATAATGCCCCAATGCAATTAAATCCTGCTTTGACTGGTTTGCTCAGAGGCGATACGAGGGCAGTTGCCAACTACCGTTCTCAATGGAGTTCGATTTCGACTCCATTCCAAACCATGTCAGCTTCAGTTGATTTTAATGTGATGAATCGAATGACAAAAAAAGATTTATTTGGAGTTGGGCTTTTTGTGTTGAATGATGTGGCAGGGGAAGCTAGCTTAAAAAATACCCAGGTAGGAGTATCCTTTGCTTATAACAAAGATATGACTGGTCATGGCAATCATTTTGTAGGAGTTGGGGCACAATATTTATTTGTCCAACAATCTTTAGATTTTACTAAACTACTTTTCGAAAGTCAATTCAATGGAGAGTTTATTGATCCAATGATGAATAGTGGAGAAAATTTAGCGCTGGATAATTTTAGTTACTTTGATTTTAATGCGGGTTTTTCATGGGCGTATCGACCATCAAAATATAAAAGTTACTATGCAGGGGGATCTTTATCTCACTTGAACCAACCTAAAGTGAGTTTCTTTAATGATATCTCAGAACGGTTGAGAATGAGGTATACTTTTTATGGAGGTGCTGATTTTAAAGTGAGTCGGAATATTTCCTTTATTCCTCGAGCTGTGGTGCTTTTGCAAGGACTTGCCAAAGAGATAAATGTAGGAGGAATGATAAAATTCAATGTTGGAGATAATAGAGGAGCTGATGATAAGACATCCATTTATTTTGGAACCATGCATCGATGGAAGGATTCACAAGTAATTATCATGAGATATGATTATGGAAATGTTGGATTCAGTTTTAGTTACGATGTTAATATTTCAGAATTAAATATTTCTTCGAAGGGGAGGGGAGCAGTTGAGTTAGCAATTATCTATTCAAGTGATATTTTTGATAATCAAAGAAGAACTAAAATCATGTGTCCCAAATTTTAAACACAAATTAAGAAACATATCCTTTGTCATTTTTATTGACAAACAATCATCTTTCGCGCACTCTGTTTTCAGGGTGCGTTTTTTTTTCTTCAAAGAATAGTTAATTTTATAAATTAAAATCTCTGTAAATTAAAGATGCAATAATCAATAAAGCTAATGAAACAAATTCCCCTAATCATTTTCCTATCTATTTTATATACCTCTGTCTTTGGTCAGATCACTTTTAACAACCGATACAACTTTGATAGTTTAAGTAATATCATTACAGGGATTCTTCCTTCGGATAGTTGTTATTATGCTATTGGGATTATTGCTGATTCAGTTAATATGGCTGCCCCCGGAAATATCTTTATCAAGTTTGATTTAAATGGTGAGATTCTCTTTGAAAAAAGATATACAAGTCCAACTAAGACCTATGAATTTTGGTTAGGAGGACTAAAAGAGAATTATAAAGGAGAATTAATTGCTCTAGGTCATACTATTGATACTATGCGTCATGGAATAATGATTAAGTATAATACAGAAGGAGATACAATTTCAACAAAACAATATCTAAGCCCTAATTATAATCTTACTTCTGATCCATTTTGGGTTTCTGATGATTTTGTAAATACTTCTGACAGCTGTATTGTACTACTCGCAAATACAACAATTGATGTAGCAAAAGATATAGCTGTTTTTAAATTAGATAGTTTAGGTAATACTATATGGGCAAAAACATATGGAACCTCTTATCCCGAAATTCCAAGAGTTATTCTTCAAAATGATGAGGGATATTTGATAGGAGGAATGAGTTGGGATCAACAAGAATACTATCGGAATTATATTTTCCAAATAGATGAAGATGGGAATGTACTTTGGGAATATTTATCACCCTTAGAAGACAAGAAACTTTCAGCTAACGATATAATATTAACCCAAGATGACGAGATGGTAATTACTACGACGTTTGTAAAATCAGAAACATTAATTGATGGTAAAGGTATAGGTGGAATATATAAAATGGATTCTAATTTTAATATTATTTGGAAAAATGAAATAAGACATGCTCTTCCTGGAAATCCAAATTACTTAAACAAATTTATTCACTTAAAAGGCGAAGATAACTATGCCGCATTGGGAATGGTTCCTTATAGAAGCGCATGGATTACAAAAATATCATCACAAGGAGACAGTCTTTGGAGTAGAACCTATCGATATCCAAATTTACCTTTTGGAACAATACATCGAGTTAATGATTTTCAATCAACTTCTGATGGCGGTTTTTTGATTTGTGGAGAGACAAGAGGAGAAAATGGAAAAGGGCAAAGAGGCTGGTTATTAAAACTAGATGAATTTGGTTGCTTAGTCCCTGGTTGTCATATTGTAGATGATGTTACTTTTTTAGAAAAAAATAAAATAGAATTAAAGATTTATCCAAATCCGACAAGTGATTATTTGAATGTTTTAGTTAGAGGGAAATTAGAAAAAAGCATTGCTCGAATCATCAATTTGGAAGGTCAGGTAATGGATGTTTTTGAAATGGAGGCTGGTGAGAATAGGACTTTTATTACTTCAGTTTCTCATTTGACAAGTGGAATTTATTTCTTACAAATTCAAAATAAGGATGGAAATATTACTTCCGTTGAGTTTATAGTTCAGAACTAGGATAATGAAAAGAACTTCAAGGTTTTTAAAATCTGAAAGTTTTAAGATTTAGGAACAGTAAAACTACTTCCTCCGCTTCTTATTATTTTTATAATCCATAAAAATAAATTCCCCTAATCCTTGTAACGAACTATAAAATGCTTTCCCATTATTCGCCTTCGTAAATTGATCGACAAAGTTCATCAAATAAGGATCACGTGCAATCATAAAAGTAGTAACTGGAATATCTAGTTTTCTACATTTAGTTGCTAAGTTGAGTGTACGATTTACAATCTTTCGATCTAAACCAAAACTATTTTTATAATATTTTTTCCCCTTTTTGATACAAGTTGGTTTCCCATCTGTAATCATAAAAATTTGCTTATTAGGATTTCGTCTTTTTCGAAGCAAGTCCATCGCGAGTTCCATTCCTGCAACTGTATTCGTATGAAAAGGGCCAACTTCTAAGTAAGGAAGATCTTTAATTTTGATTTGCCAAGCATCATTCCCAAACACAATAATATCTAAAGTATCTTTCGGATATCGAGTCGTGATTAATTCAGCGAGAGCCATCGCTACTTTCTTTGCAGGTGTAATTCTATCTTCTCCATACAAAATCATGGAGTGTGAAATATCAATCATCAAAACAGTACTCATTTGACTTTGATAATAAGTTTCTTGAACTTCCAAGTCATCATGAGTTAATTTGAATTCATTAATTCCATGGTTGAGTTGAGCATTTTTGAGAGATTCAGACATGGCAATATTTTCTAAATTATCCCCAAATTCGTATGGACGCATATCAGCGGTGTGCTCATCACCTTTGCCCGTATGTTTAGTGTTATGCTTTCCGTCCTTAGATTTTTTTACTTGATCAAAAATATCATCCAATGCTTTTTGGCGCATGGAAATTTCCATTTTTGCAGTTATAGTAAATCCATCATTTTGTTCGTCAGGATTTTGAATATAGCCTTTGTCAATCAGGTCTTGAATAAAATCAGCCATTCCATAATTCTCATCTGTAATTTTATATTCTTTATCCAATTCGGTCAACCAACTCAACGCCTCACTCACATTACCAGAAGTGTACACTAACATTTCTTGAAATAATTTGAGTAATTGGTCAAAAATGGTTCCCTCATTTTCAGGAACGAAATTGGAAAACCTCCAGCCGATCATATATTCGAGTTTGAGAATTTTTTGGAAAAAAAGTGATTGTTAATTGATTTCGCAACTATCCATTAATGCTAAATAATCAGGACGGTCTGCAGCAAACTTGTGAATATAATGTTGAGTGATATTTCCTTTATAAATGATGAAAATACCAGGCATTTGAGTTGAATCACCAAGTTGTTTTGCTTTTTCTAATTTATAATCCTTAGTGTCTTTTGAGAAACCACGTATCCATGTTTGCAATCCATATAATTGAGAAAAACTTCCTTTAGTTAATCTAAAAGCTGTATAAAATTTACAATCAGGATCACTAATATGTACACAATCTCCTAAGCCAAAATTATTGAGATATTTTTCTGCAATTTCATTTTCAGCCATATGGACGAAAGCTAATTGGATTTTTTTCTCAGCAATTTCACTTTTCAATTTTGATAAATCAGCCATTGCCTCTTTGCAAAAAACACATCCAAAGTGCCTTAAGAAAACCAATAAGACAGGCTTTTCATCAGAGAGATTTTTCAAATTTGAATTCGTATTAGTTGCCATCTCTGATGCAATACTTAGATCAATATCTGCCGAAATCATTAACGTATGTTTAAGAAAAAGTATTAAGCAAAATTTTAAGGATTATCTTTTTTACTCTTTACTTTTAGTTTTTAAAAATCTTTTTTCGGTAAATTAATATTTATTAACAAAACAAAAGGTTTTTTTGTTTTAAAAAAAGAGAATAAAATAAAAAACCCTAACCCTTTTACAAAAGGCTAGGGTTTTGATTGTTTTTATAAAAAATAAAAATTAAGAAATTTTCATTTTTTCAAAAGTCTTCATTACAGATCTAACTGCATCAGCAGATTTGTGAAGACCTTTCATTTCAGTTTTGTTTAGTTTCAATTCTAATTTTTTAGTAATTCCATCTTTTCCTAACTTAACTGGAACACCTAAGAAAATATTTTTCAAACCATACTCACCTGTCAATCTTACACAACAAGGGAAAATTCGATTGTCATCTTTTACAATAGATTCAACCATTTGGGCAGCAGCAGCACCAGGTGCATACCAAGCAGAAGTTCCCATTAATTTAACGAGTTCTCCACCACCTTTTTTAGTTCTTTCTACGATTGCTTTCAAAGTTTCTCTGTCAATCATTTCAGTAACTGGAATACCTGCAACTGTAGTATATCTTGGAAGAGGAACCATAGTATCACCATGTCCACCCATCAATACAGCTTGCAAATCTTTAGGAGAAACATCTAATGCTTCTGCCAAAAATGCTCTGTATCGTGCAGTATCAAGGATACCAGCCATTCCCATAACTCTTGATGCATCTAGGCCTGAAGCTTTCCATGCAGCATAAGTCATAACATCTAGTGGATTAGAAACCACAATGATGATAGGTTTTTTAGAATACTTCATAATCGACTTCGTTACAGAAGCTACGATTTTAGCATTGGTAGAAATCAAATCATCTCGGCTCATTCCTGGTTTACGAGGAATACCTGCTGTGATTACTACAATATCTGAATTTTTTGTGTCTTTGTAATTATCAGTCCCACGTACCATCGTGCTATAATAATCGATAGGTGCTTGTTCCCAAGTGTCGAGAGCTTTACCTTTGGCGAAATCGCCTCTAATGTCAAGAAGAACTACTTCTTTAACGATGTCTTTGTGAGCAAGTACATTGGCAACGGTTGCACCAACATTTCCAGCTCCAACTACAGTCACTTTACTCATATGTTAACCAGATTTGTGTTAAATAAAATTTAAAATATGATAGCCATCCTAGGATGGAAGTTCAAAATCGGTGCAAAAGTAAGAATTTTTTTAGTAGCAGTCACCCAACTGACTAATTTTTACCTGATGTATTACTTATTTTTTATAGTTTTGTATTAATTATAATTTTTCAAAATAATTCAACTAATAAATATGAAAAAGATTTTATTTGTTTTCTTAACGATTTCTGCATTGTTTACAATTGATGCTGTTGCACAAAGTGGATTTTGTGGGATGAGTGTAGAAGACCAAATTATCATCAAAGAAAGAATGATGCAAAATCGAGCAAATGCCGCTCTTTCTGCTCAAGTTAGAACTGGAGTGATGTGGGTGCCAATTCAATTTCACATTCTAGAAGATAATAATGGAGGAAACCGTGTGGATCTTGTGAAAGTTTTAGATATGCTTTGCGCTTTGAATGATGATTACCTTGATCAAGATATTCAATTTTTTCTGAATAATGATGGTGTTAATTTTATTCAAAATACTTCCGTAAATAATAATCCAAGTCTAGGTACTAACCCTTTTGCTCAATCAGTAATGGTTGGAGCTAAAGTTTTGAGCGCGATTAACATTTATATAGTAAAAGATATTCCCAACAGTAGTCCTGGGAGTACTTTAGGGTATTATCTCCCTTCTTTTGATTGGTTGGTATTAAAGAGAAGTGAAGTAAGTGCGGCAAAAGTGGAGACTTTAACTCATGAATTGGGACACTTTTTTACACTTCCTCACCCATTTTTAGGATGGGATGGTGAGTATTGGGAAGAAGCTGTTCATGGAAATCCAGCACCAATTAATTCTCCTGGAGGAGTTCAAACAGAAAAAATGGATGGAAGTAACTGTACCTTTGCAGGTGATGGATTTTGTGATACAAAACCTAATTATGGATTAGGTTTTGGATGGCCAAATTGTAACTACAATGGAAACTGCCAAGATCCTAACGGTGAACTTTTAGCACCAGGTGTTCAAGAAGAGAATTATATGGCCTATTTTATCGGATGTGCTTCAGAATTTACACCTGAGCAAAAGGCAGCTATTGAAGCTGATTTAAATGCAAGAACTTCTTTACATACTACTTTAGATCCAGATATTACTGCATTTACAGATTCTCCAACACAAAATTACCCAATTGATGGAGAAGATACTCCCTTATACAATGTGGTAGGTTTTGATTGGGAACCAGTAGGAGGTGCTACTTCTTACCTTGTAGAAGTGGATAGACAACCAACTTTCTCTTTTAATCCTTCTGCAAAATTTGTGACTGGTGGAACTTATGTTGAGTTTGAAGATGTGTTTGATGCTGATAAAACTTATTATTGGAGAGTAAAAGCACTTAAAGAAGGAAATGTTTGTGGAGAAGTACTTTTTACAAGTTTTAGAACAGGAACAGTTACCGGAACTCGTGATATCAAAGAAGTTTTGAATCATACTATTTCTCCTAATCCAATTAGTTCAGGAGAGGTTTTAAATATCAACATTGAAACTAATGAAGCATTTGATGCAGTAATTAATGTTTATAATTTGTCTGGTCAAAAATTAAAAGAAGTGAATACTACTTTTAATCATGGAACAACTAATCAGGAATTGTCAGTTAGTGATTTGAGTGAAGGAATGTATATCATTTCTATCGAATCTGAGAATGGCGTTTTGACTGAAAAAGTTGTCGTGACTCGATAATTTTTGATAATATTTCACAAAGAAAAGCGATTGATTTTGAAAGAAATCAATCGCTTTTTTTTGTGGAAAAAACTTCATGAAGTTTTCTATTTCAATTTTCATTTTCAGGCTAATTTCTATTACTTTTGCACCTTCAAAAATTATCTAGTATCATTTTAACATCGAAAAAATTCTCATATGAATTTACATGAATATCAAGGAAAAAATTTATTGAAAAGTTATGGCATTGAAATCCAAGATGGAATCGTTGCTGAATCTGTTGATGCTGCTGTTGCTGCCTACAACAAAATTGCAGAAGAAACTGGAACTAAATTCGCCGTAGTGAAAGCTCAAATTCACGCAGGTGGACGTGGAAAAGGCGGAGGTGTAAAAGTGGTTAAAAGTGAAGAGGATGCCAAAGAAACAGCTGGAAGCATTTTAGGTATGATGTTAAAAACGCCTCAAACTCCCGGTGGATTGGAAGGTGAAGGAAAATTAGTTCGTAAAGTTTTGATAGCTGAAGATGCTTACCGACCAAACTTTGATGAATGTAAAGAATTTTATATTTCCATTTTGTTTGATAGAGGTTCTCGAAGAAATGTAATCATTTATTCTACTGAGGGAGGAATGGATATCGAAACTGTAGCAGAAGAAACTCCGCACTTAGTACATAAAGAATTCATTCATCCTACTTTAGGGTTGCAAGGATATCAATTGAGAAAAGTTGCATTCAACTTAGGTTTGAGTGGAATGGCTTTCAAAAATATGACTAAGTTCATCTCTAATTTATATAAAGCATTTTTAGGGTCTGACTCTTCAATGTTTGAAATTAATCCTGCAATTAAAACTGCTGATGATCGAATCGTAGCAGTTGATTGTAAAGTGGCTTTGGATGATAGTGCATTATATAGACATAAAGATTTAGCTGAATTAAGAGATACTGACGAAGAAGATCCAACCGAAGTAGAAGCTAAGAGTTTTGGCTTGAACTATGTTAATTTGGACGGAAACGTAGGTTGTATGGTAAATGGAGCTGGGTTGGCTATGGCAACTATGGACATTATCAAATTGTCAGGTGGTGAACCAGCTAACTTCCTTGATGTAGGAGGAACTGCTGATGCAGAAAGAGTAGAACAAGCGTTTAGAATTATTTTAAGAGATTCTAAAGTGAAAGCTATATTGATCAATATCTTTGGTGGAATCGTTCGATGTGATCGAGTTGCCCAAGGTGTAGTTGATGCCTACAAAAACATGGGTAATATCAATGTTCCGATCATTGTTAGATTACAAGGAACAAATGCTGATATTGCTAAAACGATTATTGATGAATCAGGTTTGGAAGTTCACTCTGCAATTCTTTTGCAAGAAGCTGCTGACTTGGTGAAAAAAGTAATAGCATAAATAACGGTGAACGATTAACTGTAAACGGTTAATAATTTTCCCTCTAAAACCAGCGATTAGCTTTGAGTTAGTCGCTGGTTTTTTGTTTATGGTTATGCAATAAACTAATGGAAAAAATCTAGTGGCTGACTAAAAATCTATCAGTTCCTAAAACAAAAAAACTCGTTTCATTTTAAATGAAACGAGTTTTTTTATTCAGTAAAATTAACCGTTAAACATTAACCGTTAACCGTTATTTAAAAGGGTTACTCCATTTTTTATTAGTGATGAATTCTTCATCAGTCAATGTTTTAAGATAAGCAACCAACGCTTGTTTTTCAGTATCTGTCAAATTTAATTTTTTAGGCTCTCCATTTCCATTTGTCAATCTCCAATCCAAATTTGGGTGAGGTTGAACGCCATCATTATAATGCTCGATAACTTCTTCCAAGGTTTCAAATTGTCCGTTATGCATAAAAGGTCCAGTCAAAGCAACGTTTCTCAGAGAAGGAATTCGGAATCTTCCGTTTCCAGCACCTTCGTCTTCATAATTCAGAGACAAACCAATATTTGATTCACTTCCATAATAGAAGTTAACATTTCTGTGGCAGTTGGCACAACCATTATCAGCTGATTCAAAAAGGTCTTTACCCATTTTTTCCAAAGCTGTAAAATTAGCCCAATCGTTATTATATCCTTGATCAAATTTAGATTGAGAACATTTCATAGAACGTAGAAATTGAGCCAATGCTCGAGAAATTTTTGCGTGAGTCACTTCAGTTGACCCAAATGCTTTTTCGAAAAGAGCAGGGTAGTAGTCAACTTTTGAAAGTTTAGTAGCTAAATGATCTAAGTTTTCCAATCCCATTTCTAAGTGATTTCCAATAGGTTGTAAAACTTGCTCTTCCAAAGTAATATTCTGACCTGTCCAAGTCAATGTAGCTGCAAATCGAGGATTTACAATTGATAAGGTATTTCGAGTTGACAAGTTCCCTTCAAAACCAGGGCTAAATTTTTTGCCATCACTAAATGCTTTTGATTGAATATGACAAGTCCCGCATGAAACTGTGTTATTCAAAGATAATTTGGTGTCATAAAATAGAACTCTACCCAAAGTAGCACCAGCATCTGTGATTTGGTTGTCAGTAGGTTCATTATCAAAAGAGGCAATTCCATTGAAATGCTCTGGAAAATCAGTATCAGAATAATCAAATTCTGTAGCTGGGAGGTCTAATTCAGGTGCTTGATATTCAACATCGCCACCATTTTTTTGGCAACTAGTAAATAGAATTCCTGAAATGCCTAGTAATAAGAAGAGAAAAATAATTTTTTTCATAGCTGAAAAGTTTTAGTGGGTGAAAATAAGATTTTACAATATCATGATAATTCTTTCAAAAACAAAGTAATGATTAGCTTTTAACGTAATGTATAATACATTGTTTGGAGTTTATTATTCCTAAAAGCGATAATGGATGAAGAATGCAACTGGTGGTCGAAATTTTACATTTACTACATCTGGATTTTTGCGATATTCATTATTAGAAGAATTATTGAATGCTGTTTTATTTTTTGCGAATGTTTTAAATACCTCCAAACCGAATTCAGTTGAGATCAAAATTTGATCACTAAAGAAATATTGAATCCCCAATGGAATTCCAAAACCTAGACTATTCTCTTTATATATATTATTATATTTGACTTCTTGAAAATTAATTCCTCCTCCAACGAAAAATTCATTTCTATCCAGTTCTTGAACCTCTCTTCTGATAAACCAATCCCAACCTACACTTAATTTTACTTTTTTGGCATCAAGTATATTTTTTTGAATACCAAAATGAACTGCGTAAAATTGAAACTCATCTTTCTCAATCAGAGTCCCTGAAAAAGTAGAATTTGTAGAATCGTTTCTTGAAAATTGATCAAAGCCTAATCCTAATCGTATCGCAATTTTTGGAGAAATAAAATGCCGATAGGTCAACACAGACACTTGATCTGGAAAAGGATTATTTACTTCATCGTTGATTTTTTTAAAAATAACCTTATTTAAAATGGCATTGACATTTATCCCAATATCGTTTTTAGGAATAGCATCCTCTTGTTGAGAAAACAAGGTTGAACTAAAAAGAAGCAACAACAATATTTGAAATATTTTAGTCATATTATTTTTAAAATCTTAGATTAAGAAATAAAACAATTGGCTGCTGGAATTTGAAAGTAAGTTTTTCGGAATCTTTCGCTAATGAATTAGAACCTCCAATTAAAATCGGTTCTGAAGAAAATGGACTATCTAAATCAACGTCAAAAAAGATATAGGATGCAATAAAACTTGTCTCAGTTGAAAATGAAATCCTGGAATTTAATTCCCAGCGAAAACCCAAATATGGGATAAAACCAATTTCTTTCTCCCGATTGATATGAGTGTAATTTTCTTCCCCAAAAGTAAAAGCTGAATCTTCCAAGTCTATAAAAGCTTTATATTTTTGGAAAGAAAGCAGTAAATCTGTTGCAAAATAAAACTTGACCTTTTTTGATAAATGATTATATTTTTGAAAACCAGTTCGTAAATAATATCCCTTTTTAGATTGACTTTGTTCTTCTCCGAATCCTGGGACAAAATCCTCTTCACTTTGAATGGAGTAAAAGTTTACTCCAACATGCCAAGCAAATCTTTCACTTAAATATCTTCTATAACCAACCATAGATTCTACCGGAGCTTGATAGTCTAATATATTTTCATCTTGACTCTTTGAAAGGAGTAAGTCATTGACGAAAAAATTAATATTAGCACTCCATTCATTTTTAAGCATTGCATTTTCGTCTTGCGTAAAAGCGATGTTATAAAAACTGATAGATAAGATTATTATGACAAAAATTTGTTTCATAATTTAAAATTCAACGACCAACAATAATGCATTTGGAATAGTTATGTTCCCACCAAAAACTTTTAAATCCCTTTCATTAGAGGATGGAAATGGATTTGGAAAAATAATATCAAAACTAGATTCAAAATAAGAAGTTTGATAAAATAGATTGAATGAAGCTTCAGTTTGCAAAAATAAATGTGGAGTCAATTGGAATTGAACACCTAGGAGTGGAGATATTCCATAAGATTTACTATTGCTATTGAAGGTATTATTATTACTATCGTCCCTTCTTGATGAAGAAAAATTTAGATCAACTCCAGTATTAATTTGCCACCTTTTAGAAACTTTTTTTTGCTTTTCAAAACCCATTCTCACACGAATTGAATTTTGAATAAAAGTATCAGCTTGGCTTTCATTAGAAATTTCTCTTTTGATATCAGTCCCAATCCCAAAGCGAAAGGCACGATTATTTTTCATCCGCTTAAAAGTCAAAACATAAGGGGCATTAAAAAATGAGTTGGTGCTAGAATTTGTTTTCAATAAATTTCTATAAAGGGGACTTAGATCAGTTCCTATTTGATATTTGACAGAATCTTTTGTGCTAGTTTCTTCATTACTTTGTCCCCACAAAAACACCGAAAGGAAAATCAAAACTATTAAACTCGATATCTTTTTCATTTTGGTTTAATTAAAATCTAACAATAAAAAACAATGCTGTAGGTAATCCAAAATTTAAGTCATTTCGACTGTTGGTTTCATCCGTGTTAAATTCTGAATTGAGTGAAAAAGATTCTTTGGAATTAATGATGGAGTGTTTGAAATACAAACTTCCCTCAGTCATTAAACTGATGTGAGAGTTGATGAAAAATTGTACACCAAGAACTGGGCCTCCTCCCACAACTGTAGTTCTTGTTGATGTCTCGACTCGTTCAAAATTATCTGAGACAGAAGAAGTATAATCGCTACCTCCTATAATATCCATTCCTGAGTAAAAGCCCCATTTTTTAGTAATTCTTTTATTCCATTCGTAACCCACTCGAAGGTCTAAGCTATTGTTATTTGTAGTTCGAGTTCCATTGCCATCAGTATCCTCATCCGCTTGACTAAAACTTCCTCCAAGACCAAACCGCAACGCTTTACTTCCAAAATGATATTTGTAAGAAATCATGTAATCTCCAATTGAAGCATCATTACTGTTGAGACTAATAAATTCATTGACGAATGAAGTAGCATTAATTCCAACTTCACTAAATTTTTCACCTTCCTGGTTTTCACCATCGTGATCTTGAGCTAGTAGGTTTTGAGAAAAAATAAAAGTTAAGGAAAGGATTAAAAGGAGAATAGGCTTTTTCATAATTTTTAATTCAGCTTTATGTTTTAAATAATATTAAGATCTTCGATATCTATTGTCGACACTAATGTAATTATTAAATCAACTTTATTTATCCATTTAATAATATTTAATATTGAAATTAACATCCTTTATTTTCTAAGACTGTTTTTTTAGGTTAAATGGTTGGGATTAATATTTGATTAATTTGACTTTCCTATTTTTTCTAATAATTCAAATTGGCAAATCGAAAAATGTTGGTTGGATTTTTTAAGTTTGCAAAATGAAATCGTATTCCTTACATGAGTTGAATGAACACCTAAGAAGGGTAGTGGCTTTGAATGTCCAAGATGCCTTGTGGGTACGCTGTGAGATTGCTCAATTGAATGAGTCAAGAGGGCATTATTTTATGGAGTTGGTTGAAAAGGAAGAAACGATTACTGCCAAAGCTAGTGCCATTTTATGGATGCGATCCTACAATAAATTATTAAGAGAACATGGCAGAGGGATCCGCAAAATATTGAAGGAAGGAATGGAAGTTATGTTGAAACTTAAAGTGGAGTTTCACGAGGTCTACGGCATGCAATATTATGTGGAAGACATCGATGCTAGTTTCACTTTGGGAAAATTGGCACTTCGTAAACAAGCAATTTTAGAGGCCTTTGAAAAAGAAGGATTGTTAGGAAAAAATACAGAAGTCCCCTTGCCAAAAGTTCTGCAAAAAATAGCAATAATCTCTTCTGAAAATGCAGCAGGCTACCAAGATTATTTGAAGCAATTAGAAGAAAACGTTTTTGGATATGTTGTTGATAACCAAATGTTTGCAGCGGCAATGCAAGGTATAAATGTAGAGGAGGAAATCCTTTTTCAATTAAAAAGAATAAAAAGGCAAAAAAATAAATTTGATGCAGTAGTTATCATTCGAGGGGGAGGCGCAAAGTTGGATTTGATGGCATTTGATAATGAGAAAATTAGTAGAGTTGTGGCGGATTTTCCATTACCAGTTTTGACTGGAATAGGACACGATATTGATGAATCCATTTTAGATCGAGTGGCGCATTCAAGTTTAAAAACACCAACTGCGGTGGCGGATTTTATCATCAATCATAATTTGTTTTTTGAAAATAAAATATTACAAATGGGTTCTGAATTAAGTTTCTTAGCCCAGGAAAAAATCCAAGAGCAAGTATTTGTATTGCAAAATATCGAACAGACTTTGCAATGGCAAACAGAGATTTTCCTAAAAAATACATTACATGAAATTTCCCTTTTGGAAAATGAAATGCGACAGGATGCAAAATCTTTATTTCAAAAAGAAGAAAAAAAAATATCAAATTTAGAAGCGATCTTTGAAGTTTTAGATCCTGAAAAAACTTTGAAAAGAGGTTTTAGTTTAACTTCAGTTGAAGGAAAAATAATTAAGTCAATCAAAGACCTCGATCCTAAAAAAGAAACAGAAATTACGACCCAATTATCTGACGGAATAATCATTAGCAAAACGAAAAAAACATCTAAATAATGACTTACGAATCAGCACTAAAAGAACTACAAGAGGTTATTGAAGACCTTCGAAACGAAATGGTAAGCGTTGATGAAATGACTGAAAAAGTTAAACGAGCTAAGGAGTTGATTGATTTTTGTAAAAATAAATTACGGGATGTGGGAGAGGATTTAGATGGACTGTTTTAGAAAACTAGTCCATCTTCAATTTTAGCAACCGATCATATTTATAAATAATTATTTCATTCTCCGAAATTCCACCAGAAGGAATAATTGTAAATCTTTGCCTTATTGGTTTTTCTTCAGGGAAAAGTGCTCTTCGCGTTGTATTTCCATTTTCATCAATACTCGCAATTAAAATATGAGACTTCTTTCTATGGAGACTCATTCTTCGTATATATTTACCAGGGTGGTCATTGAAAATGAATATTAGCTTTTCTCCATTCTGAAAAAATAAGAAGGATTGATTACCCTTGCTATAATAATCCTCTAATCCATTTTTAGGAATCCGAAATATCCAATTTGGATTTCCATCCTTTTTATTTTCAACAACCATCATTTCTCCATGTTCATATAAAATACCAGTACTACCATAAGTTGAAAAACCATAAGTTTTTGGAGTAGAATCTTCTGCTATTATAACTAAATTACCTGAAGCCTTTTCAATAATATTTTTAATATTAAAAAAAGGGATCATGTTGGTTTTGATAAGTTCGTTTTTATTAAATGAAATATTTTTGTTATAAGCTGTAGTAGATGAAAAAATCATTTGATCATTCAAAGGGAGTCCATCTTTGTCAAAAGGAATATGAGCAATTCCATTTATGCAATCAAGATTTTTATCATTGAAAAATCCCATTCCAATTAAATCTTGGTTATTGGTTACTTTTAACTGAAGCTCCACCAGGTTTTTTCCTTCCGTATTAATCTCCTCAGATTTTTGGGTTTTTCCATTTTCAAGAAAACTAAAAATGGAGAAAGCATACTCACCTTTGTCTGAATTGAAAGTAAGTCCTTGGTTCTTACTAATTCTTTTTAGAAAATAAACATTACCTGTATTATCAACCACAGGATGTCCAAATATCATTTTAAAGCCAGGGCCTTTTTTTACAAGAAATTCATCTACGTTCCAAATTTCATTTAAGTTAGAGTCAAAAGCATGGATAGAAATTTTCATCTTCCTTTTGTCATTTCTCCATTTATGGGAGTAGAAAATGACCTTTGATTTATCTGGTGAAAAGTTGAAATTAAAAGTCCCAGGTGAATCATTGATAACTCTGAGTCCAACATTTGCAATTGGTTTTGAATCGTCTTCGATTACTTCAAGCGTGGACGTATTTACTTCATGGTAAACAAGAGTTCTTTTGTTGATACTTTTATTGACATAAGAAGAAAATAGTAGAAGTTTATCATTATGATTGATGAGAAATTCAAAGCGGTGTTTTCTTTTTTTCGTTCTTAATTTTATTTTTTTTTGTCGGAATACTTTTAAGTCATTACTCAATTTTACAATCATGTAATTTTTGCCCTTTCCCTTGATATAGAAAATTCCGTCTTTGGTTGTAACTGGTTTATTTAAAAAGGATTCATATTTGTCAAAATTGATAGATCTGCTTTGAGCAACTTTTTTGAAACTAATTTCTTGCTGAGCATAAAAAGCATTTTGAATTAAGAAGGAAAAAAATAAAAAAAGTAAAATCCTCATTTTGAAAAATTATAGAATTGATAAAAAAAACGAATTTAATCACTCTATGGTTTAAATTCGTTTTTATTTAAAAAAATAAAATATTGTGAATATTTTATTGATCTTTTATTCAACTCTAATTATGATTGGCGCAGCACTCACTTCCATTTTTATTTTCCCATTTTCATATTTTGGTAACTTTACCAATTCCCCTTTTTTATTTTCTCCTTCTATTTTCCAAGAGGTCACCGGACGATATTTTGAAGCAAATTCAATCTTTGTAAATGTATTGTTTTCTTCCTCTACTGGTCGCCAAGCAGCAATATGAGTCACCGTTCCATCTGCTTTTCCTAATTCGTAAACCCAAGCTTCATCATCTTCTTGAATGACTCTCAAAAAATGTTTATCACCCAAATGATGTAAAAAGGCTTGCCAAGCAACAAAGGCTTTTTTGATTTTAAAATCAGTAGTCAAAGAGCTCACCAATCCACTCCGAGTAAACAAAGAAGACTCTTTATTTTCATTGGCAAAGAAATACCAAGTCGCTCGATCAACTCCAGTTCTAGCTAACATCAGCGCACCTCGAACAGCATATAAAGCTTGGGCTCGCTCGGAAACACATTCACCATGAGTACAAGATTCACTTCCTCCATCTGAATCCCAACCCCATTCAGAAACATAAATTGGTAACTCTGGCAAGTTATGATCTCGAAATCTAATCATGTTTAAAATTGCTCTAGTTCCATTATAAGGATGCTCGGGATGGGTAGAAATTTGTTTTCCATTTTCATTGTAAGACCAATGAGTTAAATGAGTATTTATAGCATCAATATTGTTTTTAACCTCAGGCGTAACTCTTGCACCAATGTAATTTTTAAATTGGCCTTCGTACTCATTTGCAGGAAATGCAGCTTGAAGGGCGCAAGGCAAAACTGTAATTTTGGGATCAGCTTCTTTGATGCCTTTTGTCATTCCGTTAAGAATTTTTTTATAAAAATCTGCTTCAAAATACCACGGTTCGTTACCCGCTTCGATTGCATCTACCAAACCATTTCCAGCAGTAGGCCCAAAATGTTGAGCAAAATTATAACCGAATTGATAGGCTGATTCGTAAGGTGTGTCCCATTGATCTTTTGGGATATCTCGAAACTGAATACTCGTTTGAAGTTTCATTCCACCTTCCGTCCAAGTTTTATATTCTCTATCCCAATCGAGCCACCAATTGACTTCTGTTCCTTTTCCTTTTGCCATTTTTGCATAATCAGGCGGTGTGTCAGGATCTAAAACATCCCAATTTAAGAAGTGATAATTTCGAGCATGACTGGACACTTTTTCAAATAAATCGGCTCCACGACCCTCAGGAACAAGGTCTGCATATTTCTCAAAACCCCATCCCCAAATTCCATTTACTCCTAGCATTTCGCTAAAACTGTTTGGGTTTATTTTAGCTTTTGGCATTTTTCCATATGGGCCATGTTCATCGTACACGTCAATTTCCCAAATAAAAATCGAACTCCAATCTTTATCAATTAATCCATGTTGGACTTTGATAAATCTAGCAGGAAGAGCAGGTTCAATAATGGTTGTTACAGTTTGTAAAGCATTAGGATCAAGATCTTTTATCTTAGTCCATTTCTTTCCATCTTCACTAATTAAAAGCGCACTAGAAACTGCAGTTTTATCTCCAGCCCAATGTCGAGTATCCACCCAACCAACATTTTGAATTTTCCCAAGATCAACCATCACCCATTCTTTTGGAGCAGATTCAAGAGCAGCAATTTCAAAAAGGAGGAATGCTGTTTTTGATTTTATAACAATAGAATTACATTTTTTGGCATTTGCAGAAAAACGAACAACTTGATAGTCATTAGCTTTCTCAAGCGTCCCAAGAAGTTGTAATTGATTATTTTTTTTGATAAAAATTTCCAGAGGTTGAACAACTCCACCTGCTTTTAAAGCGACCGATTTTAGGTCTTGTGGTTTTTCAAAAATAACTTCTACAAATGCTTCTCCATTAGTAATTCCAATATTAGAAGTGGTAGAATTTGAATTTCCATCGGTGGCATTTTTAGGAGAGGAGATTTTTGAAGCCTTGAAGTTTTTATTTTTTGAGAAATGCCCCAAAAGGATATTTTGATCTTCTCGATTGATGAAATTAGTTGGAAAAGGTGCTTCACTTTGCCAATGAGTTTCTTTTTTCTCATCCAACACTTTATAGGCCATATTGAGGTTGGTAGAGGAGGTTACTTTGCTTCCAATCGTCAATGAAGGAATAACTCCCGCATCAGGATTCCAGCCTTGTTTTTTCTCTGTTGAAGTTATTTTTAGGGAGTTGGAAGTTTCATTTTGGGAACAAGCTGAGAATTGAAGCAATATAAATAGGAAGAGCAATATTTTTTTCATGGGTGGTATGTTTGTTTTTGATTTATTTTAATTTTTTGTTAAAAAATCATTTAAAAATAGATTATTTCCTCTTTTTGGCAACTTTTTTTCCACAATCTGTTAAGAATTAAATATTCCATAAAAATCGGCATTGTTGTTGAAATTTACGTTATTTGTAATGTATTTTATCCAACCGTATAATATGAATAAAAAAGAGAAAGCTTAATTGCCCAATCTTTTGCCTCTAAACTCCGACTTTAAAACCCTCATTTTTTAAAAACGAATTTTAAAAAACGCATTCATTTTTGAATGGTTCGTACAGGTTACTTTATTTTATTGTAATCGTTACAGTATTTTTTATTTGTAGTAAAATTTCATGTTTTTATCCAAGCCAAAAATAAAATTAAAACGTTCTTAAATCGTTTTTGATTTTACTTTTAACTGGATCGCGAAATTTTTTAACGAATTACATTTTTTAATCCCCCACAATTGAACTTATGTTGAATAGAACACTACTTGCAGTCGTTGCATTTTGTTTTGCAATTAATCTTCAAGCCCAAAACTGGAATGACCTGAACAATCAGGTTTTGACCTATTTAGGAAATGGAGATTACGCAAATGCATTGTCATCGGCTCTTCAAGCAAGAGAAGTAGCCAAAAGACAATTTGGTGAAAATCACGCAGATTACTCTGCCAGTTTACACAATTTAGCAAGTGCTCATAAAAAATTAGGCGAGTTTACACCCGCCGAAATTTTGTATTGGGAAGCACTAAAAATTGACAAAGAGGTACTAGGAGTTAAGCATCAAAATTATGCTTTGAGTCTTTTTGGATTAGCTAATTTGTACAAACTGAAAAAAGATTTCCAAAAAGCGGAATCAATTTATTTAGATGCTTTGGAAATTATGAAAGCAGCTGTTTCGGACGATCATCCCGACTTTGCTTTAATTTTGAGTGACTATGCAGACTTGCATACTAGTCTTGGAAATTTTAAAAAAGCTGAAAACAATCTTAAGAAAGCTAAAGAAATTACTCGATATTCTGTCGGGGAAAGGCATCAAGACTACGCAGGTATTTTATTTAATTATGGAAAATTTTATAAAAATCGCGCTAATGTTCCTGAAGCAGAAATCTCATTGAAGAAAGCTCTGGAACTTTATAAAAATACTGTAGGAACAGCTCATCCAGATTATAAAGATTGTGAAAGATATTTGAGGAATTTATATAATCCAAAATATGAATTGTACGAAGCTGCCCCTTCAGAAGCACTTCTTCCTATCGAAAGGCCAGCATTGGCTTCCTCAACTCCAAACAATAAAAAGAAATGGAATTCCTCCACAGAGGTAATCACAGGATTGGGAGATTCAGATGAAGAAGAACCTGAAGTGAGAAATAATTCTTCTGCCAAAGGTCCATTAGAAAGACCTGTGGGGAAAACAATGCCTGCTCAGGTTGAAGAAAAAGTAGTTACTAAACCAGTCGTTGAGACTCCTCCGCCACCACCGCCATCACCAGCTCCAAAAGTTAAAAATTGGATGGATTACAGTTTTGAAATGGATAGTCATACTCAAAATGAAAATTATACTGGAGCGATTGAGGCAGGTCAAAAAGCCTTGATGTTAGTGAAAGATGAGTACGGTGATGAGCATGAGAATTATCGAACAATTTCTTTAAAACTGGCTGACAGTTATGAAAATGCTGGAATGTTAGATCGTGCCATTCCATTTTATGAAAAAGATTTAGCAACCATCGAAAAAAAGATGGGGAAAGATAATATTACCTATAAAAAGAGAAGAGATAGTTTGCTAAAAGCATATAAAGCAACTGGTCAAAAATCGAAAGCAAGAGATTTTTATAAGGCATCAGTTTATGCTTCTTTTGAGAAATTTAATGCTGCTGGATTCCAGGATCAAAGTCGTATGATGGATAAAATGCAGACTGAAATTGAAGAGTATTATGCAAATTCGATGAGCTTAGGATTTTTGGTTTCAGGTTCAGAAATGCAAAATTTCAATTTGGCTTTTAAAGGAAAATCAACAGATGCAGCTTTGGAAATTAAAAACTCTATGATTGGTGATATTGAATCTTACCAAAATCAATTAAGAGAAAAATTAAAACCCAATGAAGCTGCTATTGATTTCTTAAGAATGAGAAATCCTAAGACAAAAGTTGGAAACTATTACGCATTGATTACTCGAAAGAGTAAAGCAGAAACTGTCATGGTTCCTTTGTTGGATGAGAGTAAAATCAATATGATTATTAATGCTGAAGCAGATTCACCTGATAGTTATATTCAAAGCGAAGATCGAAGTAATCAATTGTATCAGTTGATTTGGGAACCAATGGAAGAACATTTAAAAGGAGTCAATTTCGTGCATGTTTCCACCGTTGGTGTTTTGAATAAAGTAGCATTTAGTGGATTGATGGATCGTCAAAAAAATAACTTGGCGGACAAGTATGAAATCTATTATTATAGTTCACTTAGAGATTTTATTAATGATAAAAATGTGCCTTCTAAAAATGAAACTGTTTCATTTTTTGGAGGAGCAATATTTGGAAGTGGAGGTAGTGGGAAATTGGATTATTTGCCAGGAACTAAGGATGAAGTAAACACATTTAAAGTAATTTGTGCGGCAAAAGGTTGGACGGTGAATACCCAAATTGATGCAAATGCTTCAGAGCAAAATATTAAAACATTAAGTGGTGAAAATGCTCCTGGAGTATTGCACTTGGCAACACCGGTTTACTATCAACATTTAGAAGAATTTTCAGGAATTGCTTTGTCTAATGCCAATGAGAAAATTACTTCAACTCATTTTCAAGATAATGCCAATGATGGTTTACTTAATGCTAAAGAAATTTCAAAATTAGATTTATCTAAAACTAATTTGGTATTACTTTCAGCAACGGAAACTGGTTCAAATAAAAATAGTGCTAAAGGTATTTTAAGCATTCAGAGAGCCTTAAAAGCATCGGGTGTAAATACTATTTTATTTAGTCAATGGAAGGTGCCAGACAAGCAAACGCAAGAAATGTTGTCTCTTTTCTACTTCAATCACTTGAGTGGAATGGATACGCATAAAGCGTTTTATCAAGCACAAAAAGATATTCGAAAATTATATCCTTCACCTTATTTTTGGGCAGGATTTATCTTGATTGAATAAAAAAAATAGAAAAGAAAATTTTTATAAGGGCTGTTAGCGTTTTAAGCGTTAACAGCCTTTTTACTTTTAAATAAAAATTATTTTTACCTTCACAATCAAAATATTTTTAGTGTCTAAGACCTCTAATTCATATTTCTTACTTCCCAAACTCTTTGGAATTTTTCATCGGGTGGTCGATTTTTTTCGACTCCTACCTTGGCGACTTTATCGCCTTTTTAAATTATTCTTTCGAGGTTTTTGGAATTTGCGAAAATTAACTTTTCGCTCTTTTATGGATCGACCAATTCCAAAAATATTTTATTGGAGTTCAGAAGTTGTAATAGCAATGTTAGAAGTTTTTGGAATTGGTGAAATTTATGAAACAATTTTTGATTTTTCCAAACCAAATACTCGGCCTTTATTTGATTGGGAAGTAGAAATGGCAAAAAGTATTTTTGGTAATTCCATTAATTATCAGCGGGTACGAATAGATGAATCAGCTTATCTTGGACCAAAGCAAAGTCATTTTTGTTACGTCAGTTTTTATATAATAAATAGTTGGGGAAAAATGCAGAATAGTACTTTGATCCATGAATTAGTTCATATTTGGCAATATGAAAATATGGGAGGAGTTTATATTCCAAGAGCACTTTGGGCACAAACTACAAAAGAAGGCTATAATTATGGAGGCAAAGATAATTTGAAGTTATCTTTAATTAAAAATAAAACACTCTTCGATTTTAATCTTGAACAACAAGGAGATATCATTGCTGATTATTTCCAATTAAGAAATGGTAATTCTACTCGTTGGGGAAATGCGGATTCTTCTCATATAAAGTTATATGAAAAAATAATTTATGAGAAAATAGATCGAAATGAAAGCCTGTCTTAATACTTTTTTTCCAAAAACAAATTCGTAAGTTTGCACACCAATGAACTAATTATTAGAGACATTAGTTTTAATATTTTTCACTTTTCAATACCGAGCCTATGATCAAATATTTTCTCAAAAAGAATGGAGTTTTGGAGTCGTTAGATGAGCCGCAACCATCTTGTTGGGTAAATATTTCCCCACCTTTTGATAAAGAAGAATTGACTCGAATTGCTAAGCAATTTGAGATTCCTTTAGATTTCTTGACCGATTCGCTGGATGTCGATGAGCGTTCCCGTTACGAACGAGAAGACGATGTGCGATTGATTGTAGTCAATACTCCATTGTTGAATGAAATTGATGCTGAAAATGAAGCAATTTATATTACTGTTCCAATTGGGATCATTTTGACCATCGATCATATGATTACTATTTCAGCTTACGAAAATCCGATTTTACAAATGTTTATTGATGGTAAAGTGAAAAACTTTAAACCATCTGATGAATCTACTTTTGTTTTGAAAATATTGGAGCAAAACGTGTATCGATTTTTGAATTGCTTGAAAAAATTAAATCTTAAGCGAAATTTAATTGAGAAAGAGCTGTACGATTCGAGTAAGAATAAGGAGCTGAGACAGCTGTTAAGTATCGAAAAAAGTCTGGTTTATTTTGTGAATTCCCTTTCAGCGAATGAATTGTTGAAAATGAAAATGAAGCGAACGGATTTTTTAGGAATACGGGATAATGAAGACAAGACTGATTTATTTGAAGACATAATTATTGATAATACTCAGGCCTTGGAGATGTCAAATGTCTACACCAATATCTTAAATGGTACGATGGAAGCTTACGCTTCAATTATTTCAAATAATTTGAATCAAGTGATTCAGAGTTTGACTTTGATTACCATAATTTTGATGTTGCCAACGTTGGTAGCGAGTCTTTACGGAATGAATGTTCCCCTGCCTTTTAAAGATTCTCAATATGCTTTTCCTTTTATTATTGTTTTTTCGATTTTGATTAGCTTGAGTTTGGTATTGTGGTTTAGGAAGAAGAGACTGTTATGAGATTCTTTGCTTTTGATGGTTTACAGATGACACGGATCGATCGGATCTTTATAGATTTTATCTCACTAAATCGTAATCGTCAAATCCGCTCGATCCGTTTTATCTGAATTCCATTGCAGATTTTAGTTTTCCATTTTTAAAATCCATTCTTTAATTAATTCCACACCTTCTTCATGTACCAATCGACGACCCAATTCAGGCATCATAGAAGCTGGTTCAGTCGAAGCCATTCGATAAGTTAAAATTGATTTTTCAGGATGACCAGGAATAATATTTAGAGCAAAGCCACCAGTTCCTGTTCCTGCTGCCACCGAAGGTTTATTTATTCCTAAATTAATATTCATCTCTGCATCAGCCACTAAATTCAACCCAGTTGTACTAGCAGGACCATTCGGATTATGGCAATGTCCACAATTAATATCGAGATATGCTAAAGCTCTTTCATGAAGAGTTCCTGTTGAAGGATTGTCCCATGAGGGGACTTTTTCGTAATCTTTATTTGATTGATAATCAGAGAGATAACCTACAGAATTCCACTTCCTTAATTGATTCATTTTACCTTCAACGAAAGCATAGTCTTTATTCAAATTTCGAATTTTGGGGCCAATTGGTTCAAGCACACCTTTATTATAATGACAGCCTTTGCATTGATTTTTGTTTGGAATGATATAATCGACCATCATAGATTTTCCAGTTTTATTAATCCAATTGACGGTTTTAATATCACCTACAATGTCTAAAGTAGCCTCAGTTTGTTGGTCATTCCAAGTGTATCCATGAGCTTCCCATTTCTCTTTTCTTTTGATCAATAGTCGAGTTTCAATAATTCGTTTTCCTTGATTTAAATCTCGCTCATCATTTTGGTAAAAAAATGTTTTAATTAAAGTCGTTCCTTCTGGAAAGTTTAAAACTTCTCCACTCGAAGTATATTTTGCAGATGTTCCCTTTGGCATCCAAACAAATCTAGATTTATGTGCATAATCAGTAAAAAGTGGAGAGTTTAATTCATATGGAATAACCCTCGCATTCGGTTGCAAATCGGACATTTTCCTAACAAAAAAATTGTACTCTGATAATTTTTCAAAAGGAGGAAGATGACTCACATTTTTCACTTGTTGCGAATTGGAATTACAACAAGCGAAAATAATAGAGCACACCAAAAAAGAGAATAAGTATATTTTTTTTGAAAAAAAGTGCATTGGTTGGTTCTATTTTTTAGCTATCCATTTATCAAAATCACCTAACTCAAAAGAAGGCATTTCACAATCAAAAATCGAAATGTCATCATTTAGGTTTTTGGCAATTTCCTCAGGAGTTCCGCCCATTCCTGCATTCATATTTCGGAAAGTTATATCTCCATTATTTTTAAAACAAAATCCTAAAGGTTTACCATTTTCATCTAAGCTCGCTGGATTGAAAATACCATCAATGATAATATCATGAGATTCCTCACCAAAAATTCCTACTAACAACTTTCCAAAATCAGTTGTGGGAATCGCTGGGCCATTTGTTTCTGTAATCACATTATCATGGATATTTATATTCGAACAAAATGGATCAAAATCTTTTGACTCATAAGGTTGACCAGTAAAAATCCAACTATTGATTCCAATTCCCATACTTTTATGATTTTTAATAGTGTTGTTATATACTTCAATATCCTTGTGAGCCATAATCAACATTCCCGTTCCTGAAGGTAAGTTATTGACTACAATTCCTGGTTTTGAAAAATTAGCCCCATTGTTATCTTCCATAAGATTATCATGAAATTTTACTTTGTAACCATTGGCTTGTGGAAGATCCGGCATGTCGAAAATCAACATTCCAGCTGCATTTTGCTTTGCTGTGTTTTTATAAACTTCTGCATTTCGAGTATTTTCTATTTCAAGTCCAGCCACATTATGATGTACATAATTATCTCTGACAATTGCATTTGTTGTTTGGCCCACATAGATTCCGGCATCCATAGCATAAGATGCTTCGCATTTTTCAATCAAAACATTTGTGCAAGAAACTGGGTAAATACCATAACCACCATTGTCAGGACTTGCTCCATTTTTCCAAGTGGTTTCCAAGTCTCGAAACGTAACATTTACGCAAGCTTGAACTTTAATTGCATCACCTTTGGAATCTTGTACGGTGAATCCTTCCAATTTTAGATTTTTCGCATTTTTGAGAATCATACCTTCAGCACCTTCTATTTGATTTTTGAAAGAGAGGATGGTTTTCCCTTTTCCCATACCTTTTATAGTAACATTTGGAATGTCGTTAAAGGAAAGCGCTCGTTTAAATGAAAAAGTGCCTTCTGGCAAAAGAATCATTTCGCCATCTTTTGCTTGGATTAAAATTTTTTGCAATGATGATTCGACTTCAGTTGCACTGATTGTTTGAGGGCTAGTTGGTTCAGTTTTACAAGATAAAAAGAGTAGGGTAGAAAGAATTAGGAATAAAAATTTGGATCGCATTTTTTTTGATTTTAATTGAGTAGGAAATGAGATTGATAGGGAAGAATTTATGTGTAAACAAAATAGAACTTTTTTAGGAAAAGATGGATTTGGTTAGTGAAAATCCATTAAAATTTGTGGTATTCATGTTCCATTTACCTCTCTAATTTCCAATTTTAAAAAAGTCGATGAACCTGATTTTGAACAACTTTTTCCAAAAAAGAAACTCCAAAGTTGTTTTTAAAAACAACTTTTAAATTTTTTTTTTCAAAAAAGTTTTTTCAAAAAATAATTTCAAACATTTTTTTATCCACAATTTGAAGTTTTTCCTCATCACAATTTTATGCTTTTTTTTGACAAAAAACCCTGAAAATCAATGAGTTATCACTTTTTACTTTATAAGTTGCTTGAGTTACTAACAGAAAGTTATCCACATTGTGGATAAATCACTCACAATTTTAAGTGATTGATTATCAATGGTTTAGATTAGTTATTAACATTGTGTTGATAACTTTGACGGTTTTTTTTACAATAAAAAGTCTATATTTGTAGAGTAGAAAGGAACTAATAGTTAAATCAAACATACTTTTAGTTTCTCTTCAAAAAACAGCCTTAATTTTATTTGTTTTCAAATAAATTTAAGAAAAAACGAAGAAGGGAAATCTTCATTTTTTTTAACCTACATTGAAATTCATCTAATTGTAATTTCTGAATCTGAGAATTAACACTTACAAAAATTTTGTTTTCAAAAACCCTTTTTAATAAAAAGTTTTAGAAAATGATTATTGGGTGTTAAAATCTTACGTGTGCAACTTATTGCTCGTAATTTTTCAAGTTTTTGAAGGATTTGGCAATTTTTTGTTACATAACTATTGGAAAACATCACACTATTAAACAGAGAATAATTAAGGAATACATATACCGACCTAAATTGGCTCTTTCCAAAATTGTTCTTACTTTTTTTCGTCTCGATTAAAGAAAACAAACAGAGTGTTGAATTAACACTCGAAGGCTATTCTTGACTCAAAGTTCTTTTGAGTTTCCAGCAATGGATTTTTCTTTATTGATTTGAAAAAAGTCATGAAACATTATTTCTAACATCCGATGTTATTTGTTCCCCCTTATTCAATGGCACAAATATCCTCACTCAAAACCATTAGACACCATGAGTCTAGCAGTACAAAAAACAACTACAAAATCAAACACCGACCAAAAACAAGTAAAAAAGGTCTACACATTTGAAGAAGCAATGAAAGCTTCAACCACTTACTTCAATGGAGACGAATTAGCAGCCAATGTTTGGATCAACAAATATGCGTTGAAAGATTCAGCTGGCAACATTTATGAGCAGTCTCCTGATGATATGCACAAACGATTGGCAAGTGAAATTGCTCGTATCGAAAAGAGGTACAAAAATCCTGTATCGAAAGAAGACATTTACGCTTTATTGAAAAATTTTAAATACATTATTCCACAAGGAGGTCCGATGTCAGGAATTGGTAATGATTACCAAATCTCTTCATTGTCTAATTGTTTCGTAATCGGAACTCATGCGGATTCGTATGGTGGAATTATGAAAATGGATGAGGAGCAAGCGCAATTAATGAAAAGAAGAGGTGGAGTAGGGCATGACCTTTCTCACATACGACCGAAAGGGAGTCCTGTGATGAATAGTGCTTTGACATCTACTGGTATAGTTCCGTTTATGGAACGATATTCTAATTCTACTAGAGAAGTGGCTCAAGATGGTCGCCGAGGAGCATTGATGCTTTCTGTTTCGGTTAAACACCCAGATGCAGAAGATTTTATTGATGCAAAAATGGAATTAGGGAAAGTTACTGGAGCAAATGTTTCAGTCAGAATTACTGATGACTTTATGAAATCGGTAGTGACTGGAGAAAAATTTCCTCAACAATATCCTATCGATTCAGCAACTCCAAAATTCACTAAAGAAGTGGATGCTACCAAAATTTGGAACAAAATTATTCACAATGCTTGGAAATCTGCTGAGCCGGGTGTTTTATTTTGGGATACTATTATTAATGAGTCGGTTCCAGATTGCTACGCAGACTTAGGTTACAAAACTACTTCTACAAATCCATGTGGTGAAATTCCACTTTGTCCTTATGACAGTTGTCGATTATTAGCTGTAAATCTTTACAGTTATGTGGAAAAACCATTCACACCTGAGGCTCATTTCAATTTTGATAAATTCAAGAGTCACGTTCAAATGGCACAACGAATGATGGATGACATCATCGACTTAGAGATTGAGCAAATTGATAAAATCCTAGATAAAATAGAGCAAGATCCAGAACCAATGGAAATCAAAGCTGTTGAGTTTAATCTTTGGAAAAAGATCAAAAAAGCTTGTGAAGAAGGTCGAAGAACTGGTGTTGGTATCACAGCTGAAGGAGACATGTTGGCTGCAATGAATTTGAAATATGGAAGTGATGAAGGGATTGAATTTTCAACGGAAGTTCACAAAACATTTGCTTTGAATGCTTATCGATCTTCAGTTACTATGGCAGAAGAAAGAGGACCATTCTCAATTCATGAAGCGAAAAGAGAAGTGAATAATCCATTCATCAATCGAATTAAAGATGCTGACCCTGAGTTGTATGCTGATATGGAAAAACATGGTCGTAGAAATATTGCCTTGTTGACGATTGCTCCAACTGGAACAACTTCCTTGATGGCTCAAACGACTTCTGGAATCGAACCAGTTTTCATGGTGGCTTACAAACGAAGAAGAAAAGTTAATCCGAACGATCAAAATGTTACCGTTTCATTTGTTGATGAAGTAGGAGATAGCTGGGAAGAGTACAATGTTTTCCACCACAAATTTATGGATTGGTTAGCTGCGAATAACATGGATATTAATGAGGTGAAAAATTTACCTGAAGATAAATTGCAAAAACTAGTGGAGCAATCTCCTTATTTTGGAGCAACTGCTAACGATGTGGATTGGGTTCAAAAAGTAAAAATGCAAGGAGCTATTCAAAAATGGGTAGATCACTCGATTTCAGTTACTGTTAATATTCCTAATGAGACAAGCGAAGAAATGGTTCGTAAAATTTACGAAACTGCTTGGGAAGAGGGATGTAAAGGATGTACGATTTATCGAGATGGTTCTCGTTCAGGAGTTTTGATTTCTAATGATGAAAAAAAAGAAGAGGTAATTGATGATACAATGATTATCGAATCTCGAGCGCCGAAGCGTCCAAAAATGTTGGAAGCAGAAGTGGTTCGTTTCCAAAATAATCATGAAAAGTGGATTGCTGTTGTTGGATTGTTGAATGGTAAACCATATGAGATTTTCACAGGTCGAGCGGAGGACAGTTTCATGTTACCGAAAGACATGAAGAAATCTTGGGTGATCAAAGAGAAAGATGACAATGGAATGAATCGATATGATTTCCACTACATGGATAAAGATGGTTACAAGGTAACTATGCAGGGATTGTCTCGATCATTTGACAAAGAATTTTGGAATTATGCTAAATTAATTTCTGGAATTCTAAGACATGGAATGCCTTTACCATATGCAGTAGATTTAGTGGCAGGTTTGAATGTTGAAAATGACGTTATCAACACTTGGAAGAATGGTGTGGTACGAGCATTGAAAAAATTCATCCCAGACGGAACCAAAGTAGTGAAAGAAAAATGTGGAGAATGTGGTGATCCAGATGGTTTAGTTTATGTGGAAGGCTGCTTGATGTGTCAAAGCTGCGGTCATTCTAAATGTGGGTAGAACTCCCAGCCTAAAAATTAAACTTAACTGATTTCTTTTATGAGAAATTTAGGTTAGTTTAAAAACTAAAAGGACTTTGAAATTTTTATTTCAAAGTCCTTTTTTTATTTTAGAAAACTAAATTCACACAGGATCTATTATTTTTAGTCTTAGTTAAAATGCATAGCTTAAAGTGAAAGATGGGATTTCATTTGGTGAAGTTATATCAATCTTTAATTGTCCAAGATCTCTTTTTAGGTTGGGTGATTCATAAACGGTTGCATATTTCTTTTTTGTTGAACCATAAATTAGTCCAAACAAAGTACCGCTTAATATTGAAACTATTAGCCCATTTCTTTTGGTCTTGTCACTAACTACTCTTTGAGAAACTGCACTTCCTATCAAAAAACCGACAGCAGCACTTACTCCCGAACTGGCACCATAAACCAAAGCATATGATCCACTTTGTTTTTTGATCAGGTTTACTTCTTCTTTTAGAATTCCAATAATTTCCCCATTGATATTTTGGTAAAAAAAATAATCATCAGTTTGACGAAGCATTTGAAAATCGATTAGATTTCCATTTGAAGTGAAGATTTTTCCTTTTTTAAAAGTAACTAACCTTCCTGTATCTTGAGCAGATACAAAATTGGGGAAAAGTAAAAAAGCCAAAAGCATCAAAACAAAATGAATTGGCATTAAAGTTTTCATATTAATTTTTTATTCTAAATTGCTTTAATTGAGAAACCTCAAACGTTCAAAGATCAACATCAAAGGAACTAAGTCTAGTTCATTTTTCTAAAATAATCACATCTTGAAAATCAACACTTTTTGCTTTCTCTTTTCCAGCCCAATATCCAAAATGCTTTACATGGATTTTTAAATTCTTTTGTGAAAAAACTTCATCCAAATAACTCTCTTCAAAAGCTACATTTGCACCTTTTACTTTTTCATCCATTAAAGAATAATGACCTTTGTTGAACGGGAAATTAAAGTGATTATTTTTTGAAATAAATTCTTTAGCATCTTCATTTAAAATAAAAAATGTAACAAAACATTTTCCTCCTTTTTTTAAAACACGATGAATTTCTCCCAAATAATTTTCAACTTCTTCTGGAAGCATGTGCGTAAAAACCGATGTTAAAACCACACAATCAAAACTGTCATTTTCATAAGGGAAAACGAAATCTGCAGCATCATTTCCGGACTCTCGGTACAAGTCATTTTTTAATGGAACATAACGAAATTGAAAATTGGGATGATTGGGTGAGATATGTTTTTGACACCAATCGATTCCAGTTTTGATGACATCAAAGCCATCATATTTCCCTTCTTTATTTAGGTATTTTGTCAAAGGAATAGCAACTCGCCCAATCCCACTTCCGATATCCAAAACGGCATGATTGGGTTGTAATTTGCAATGCACTTTTAAGGAATTTACTAACTTGTTGCCTAATTCAATAAAATCGCCTGAGCCTGTGAAAATAAGCCCTTTGGGTGGCATAAGCTCCTTATTTCCAAAAAGACTACTCCAGATGTCTTGAGGTAAAAAAACAATTCGTCGAACGGTAAAACGAAGAGAAGCAGGAAGTGAATAATAGATTTTTCGTAAACTCATATTTATAGATTACTCTTTTTTTTGTGGCGAAGTTAGTGAATATAATGGTTAATGCTTAACAGTAAATGCTTTATTCAAAGACCACTACTCACAAGGTGACGCGAAGTCACCTTATGAGTAAATCTAACTTGATTTTAAAAAAAAATAATAAATGAAAAAACATTTTTTCAAAATTTCAATAGGCTTAATTTTAATATTATTTTTTCAAAATTGTAATAGCTCTTTTGAGAAAAAAGAAATAGAAACTTTTCATTATTTTTTTGCGGGACATTGCTATCAATGGAATTCACCTAATTGGGGTAGGACAGATTATCGATTAGAAAAAATTGGATTAGATACTTTTGACCAAATATGGTTAGGAGGTGACTTGGTAGAAAATTTATTTCATCATCCACAAAATATTGAGTTTGTAGATAGCTTTTTTCAGGTTGGAAAACCTACGACTCAATGGGCGATTGGCAATCACGATGTATTGGATCAAAAAGGAGATTTTTCCGGAATTGAAAAAAAGACCCAACGTAAAACGTATCATTCTAGTCATCAAAATGGAATCACCATTCTCGTTCTAAATACCACAGAATTCAGTTTTCCAGCTTACCAAAATCAACCTCATGAATGTGAATTATTGGATGGACAAATGAATTTGATTAAAGCAGTAACAGATACCATTCAAAATTCTTCCCATCTTGTCATTTTGCATCATCATGCACTTTTGACGAATGAAATTGCAGAACAAAAAATTAAGGTAGAGGAAATATTTAATGTTTATACCCCTGATTTTAATATTGCTTGTGAGGAACGGGGGACTTTTTCAGAATTGGTTTATCCGAGATTGCAGGAAGTTCAAAAACGTGGAGTTCAAGTTATTTTGATTGGAGGTGACACAGGTTTGCGAGTAAAAGAATTTGACTTCAAAACCAAGGATGGAATCATATTCTTAGGTTCAGGTTTGAATAATTCTGCAGGGACAGAATTTCGACCAGCCTACTTTAATCCAGCTCCCGATAAGGTTTTACTTTTTAAACATCAACCAGAAATTCGTAAATTAGAATGGAAATTTCAATTGTTAGATAAAATGGTGAAAAAATAGTTTCACTTTCGCCCAACCCTTTCTGATTTCCCAAAGTCTATTTAATTGAAAACGTTTAGAAAACTAAATTTGAAGAAATGAGAAAGATATTAATATTTTCAAGCTTCTTTTTATTCACTTTGATTTCTTGTAAAAATGATGATTGTGTAAGCGAAGATCCCATTTGTAGTGAAACACCACCAACTAACGAAGTTTGTTTAGCATTTTTTGAAAGATGGTTTTATGATAGTTCTTCTTCCTCATGCGAAAAAATTGGTTATAGTGGATGTGAAGCATACGGATTTGCAACGGAGTCAGATTGTTTAGCGTGTCAATGTATTGATTAAAAAATAAAAACCATCAGAGCAATTTTATATGTTCAAAAAACGAAAATATAATGAACGGGAAACAGTAGAGGGTTGTGTTCGAAATGAACGCAAGGCTCAAGAATTGCTGTATCGAGAACATTTCGATACGATGATGAGAATGTGCATGCGTTACACCAATGACAAAGATAAAGCTATGGAAATTGTGAACATTGGATTTTTGAAAGTGTTCCAAAAGTTGCACACCTTTCAATTTAAAGGATCACTTGAAGGATGGATTCGAAGATTAGTTTTTCATTGTCTTTCGGATCATTATCGGAAAAATTCGAAGTATTTACAATTCATGGTTTTTGAGGAAAGAGACCAATCCTCATTAGAGAAAGCACACTCAAATTTATATGCTGAAGATATTTTAAAAATGGTCGATACCTTGCCTCCCGCAACTCAAGAAGTTTTTCGATTGTATGCTATTGAAGGATTTACACATGTCGAAATTTCGAAAAATATTGGAATAAGTGTGGGAACTTCAAAATGGCATTTATCGAATGCTCGCAAGATTTTAAAAAAATTAATAGATCAAAATAATTTACGACAATATGCAGGCTGACCAACATAATTATCAACCCGACGAGCAATTCACCAACAAAGGTTGGAGTGAAATGCTTAAAACCTTGGACAAGGAGATGCCCGTTCAAGAGAAGAAAAGACGTGGGTTCTTTTGGTTTCTACCTTTTCTATTAATTGGGGCAATCGCTAGTGTTTGGTCATTTTTCCCTAGTAATCAAAAAACAGAAATCACTCAAATTATAAATCAAAATCAAAATCACATTGCTAAAACACCTGTCGAAAATATTGTAGAATTAGAAAATCAAAATAATGTTTCTGAAAATCAAAATCTTGAAACAACGAATAATCGAAATGTAAATAGTAAAGCTAAAATTGATGATGATTATCCTTCTATAATTGATTCCTCAAATCCTCTTTTGCCTCAGGTGATTGAGGAAGCTGTACCTACAGAAAGAACTGAAATTATTGAGGGAAAAGATCCATTAGCAAAATTAGAAGTTGAAGTTCTTCCAATTGATCCAAGTTTTATAACAATACAATTACATGAAGGAGAGGAGCTTGTGATGGAAGAAAAAGAATTCTTTTACGGAGAAGAAATTATTGAAAATTCAGAACCATCAAAACGGGAAATTAAGTTTGGTCTTTATGCTGGTGTGATAGGAGATTTTGCAAATATTAAAAAACCAGGATTAATGACTGGAGCCTCTATTCATTTTCCAATTGGGAAGAAATTAGGATTAAGGACAGGGTTAGGATATTCTCAATTGCAAAAAGAGCAGCCATATTATTTTACTGGAAATCAAGATGCAGCATTGTCGAATGAATTTCTATCTGCAGCGCTCTCAGTACCACCTTTTTCAACGGTGGCGGTGCAATCTAATTCTAATTTTATTTTGGAAAAATTCCATCAGCTTGATCTTCCAGTTTTATTGACTTATTCGCCAATTAAAAAAATAGAATTTCAATTGGGAGCTAATGCTTCTTATTTGATCAAAGATCAGACAAGGTTGATTAATAATAACTTGAATATAAATGAATCAGTTAATGATGATTACTCAACTTACGGAATTGAATTAGATGCTTTAGATTTAAATTCAATTTCTCAAAAACAATATGCAGACGAAAATTATTGGACAAAATTAAATGTGAGTGCTGTTGCTGGATTAGTTTGGAAACCCACTAATAGAATAAATTTAGGGCTTCAATATCATTACGGATTTTTACCAATTCTAAAATCTAATAGGAATAGTAATAACGATATATTGGGAAGTTTGGCAATCCGAAGTTATGAAGTTTATGATAATTCAGGAGCCTACGATCCGACCTTTCAAACTCCAAATTCTAATGTTGAATCCTTTGGGAAACAATTATTCGATAATGAAAAATTTATAAAATATAATCACTCCATTCGATTTTCAGTCGGATATAATTTTTAAAAGATATTAGCTCGAAATTAGAAGGTAGATGACCATTTGGTTGTCTACCTTTTTTTATTGGGAAAACAATCATTTTGCAATTTATTATTATTGTTTAATCTGTATTTGCAAAATATTGGTTGGATTTTTGAATAAAATAACTTATCTTATAATTGCTTTTGAAATTATCCCCCAATTATGTTCTCTTATCCGCAATTATTACCAACCTGAAAATTCGTAAAACCAATTTAATTCCCTCTTCTTTTTTTCATTAATTATGATTTCTTTTTTCTAAGATTTCCTCCCCAAGGAAGAAAGTGGTCTTCAAAAAACCACATGTATGAACACCTTTATTGCTTCTATTTTGATGGTAACTCATCTCAATGTTCAAATGACTTTTCAGTCGGAACCTGTCCATTTGACTTTTCAAGAAAAATATTTTCAGACCCAAGTTGAAGGAGTGATAGAATCCGATTTTGAATTAGTGGGAGGATTAATTTTTTTAGATGCGAAACTAGATGGGCAACCTCAATCCTTTATTTTGGATACAGGATCACCTCATTTATTTTTAAACTCAAGTTTACCTGGAAAGAAAAGTGGATTTGAAATTAATGGAGTAGGAGGTAAGAGAAAAGTAAAAAGGATGAGCAAAATAAATTTTGATTGGCAAGGGATTAAATTAAAAAGAAATGTTAGCTACGCCCTAGATTTGGGGAACATAGCACGAATTAAAAAAAGAGATTTTGCCGGACTTATTAGTTATGATCAAGTAAAAAGAAAAGAATTACTCATTGATTATGAAAAGGAAAAAATGTTTTTGATTTCCAAATCAAATAAATCCTTTTTTGAGAATTATGAAAAAGCTGATAAGGTATGGTTCCGAATGGTCGGACATATTCCTGTTGTCAAAGTTAAAATCGGAAAAAAGAGATATTATTTTGGAATAGATACTGGAGCAGAAATAAATGTAATTGATCAAAGATTGAAAAACAGATTTCCTAAAGATATGATCACCTCTAATATTTTAGGACAAATTATGGGAGGCGGTAATAAGAAAATTCAAGTAAATCATGTTCAGGTGAAAGAAATGAAAATTGGAAAATCGTATTATAAAAATCAACCTTTTGCTTTTGCTGATCTATCCTTTTTGCAAGGTGAGAATGGAATCCAATTAGATGGTTTGCTTGGATATCCATTTTTGAAAGAAGCACTATTTTCCATTAATTATAGAAAAAAACAATTGTGTAAATGGGAGTTAAAAGTAAACGAAGATGAGTTAATTCATTTCGCGATTTCGAAGAAAAAGATCAAAATAACGAAACCGTTTTATCATGGTTATTAAATTGATGGACGTTTTACGAGCCGTCCAACGTCTAACGTTTTATAAAATAATTTTATCAGAATAATCGAAATAATAATCCTCTCCTAAACTAACTAAAATTAAACTACTTCCTTGAGCATCACATTCTGTCTTTATCAATTGAGTGGCAGCTTTAATATTTGCTTCATCTAAATGGCTAAACGGTTCATCCAATAACAAAAAATCAAATGGCTGGCAGAGAGCTCGAATGATTGCAATCCTTTGTCTTTGACCAAAAGAAAGTGTTCCACATGGTTTTTTCAAAAGGTCAGCAACTCCTAGTTGTTGAGCCATCTCTCTAATTTGGTTGATAGTTTTATGGTTTTGTAAATTAGTTTTAAGCAAAATATTTTCCTCAGCAGTTAGTTGTTCAAACAAACGAAGATCCTGAAATACGATAGATAATTTATTTTGCCTCACTTCTGCCAATTCATCACTTTCATATTTTTTGATGCTTTTATTATTTAATAAAATTGTTCCATCAAAATCTTTTCTTAATCCATAAATGCAATGGAGCAAAGTTGATTTTCCTTTTCCTGAGGGAGCAATTACCAAGTATTTTTTTCCCCTTTCAAAAGTCAAACTTTTATTCCAAACTTCAGTTGAAGGATTGGTTCCACTTTCTTTTAATGGATGAGGAAGTATTTTTTGAAGTGTAATCATTCTTTTTATTTAATGGCTTTTAAAAACAAATAACTCGTGATAAATATAATCACGAGTTATTTATATTATTTAGAATAATGGAATTTACATTGCACCTTTTTCCTCGTAATTTTTATTCGTCCATTCGATGATACTTTTTAGCGCATTTTTCTTTTCATCAGTCATATTTAATTTCATAGTACCATTATCTCTATTCAATTCCATTGTAGCATTTTTCATTGCGTTGAAGTCAATCCCCATTCCATCAAGGTAATTTCCAATGTTATTGAAATCAACATAACCACCCATGATATTTTTAGAAAAAATGTTTTTAATATTTTTGGCTACGGTACCATTTTTTCCATAGTCGCCTGCTTGTAATGCTGGAATAGTTGCTCTACCATCTCCGACGAAAAGCATTCCATCTGTCACATAAAACATTGGTGCATCTTTAGCAACTCCCATTAATCCGGCCATTTTATAAAGACCATCGCCTGCACTTTCAATCATATCGTAGTCCTTTCCTAAATCAATAATTTTTTGGAAACCATCCATATCATTAATCTTAACAGCGACTAAAATATTCGGATTTTCTCCATCTGATTTTGCATGACTAGTGACTAAAAAATCTCCATCGATAGTTTTAGCAATATCTTCAGTAGTTAGCCCATATTGCTTCATACTCATATCAGCCATTCCAGTCATTGACTTATTAGTCAAAATCATATTGATACCTTTCATATCTAAAGCACCTGTAAATGCGAAAATCAAATCATCAGCAGGAACAAATTTTGAAAAATCAGTTTTTACTTTATCCTTAAAAACATGGCTAAACTCAGCAGTTAATTTTTCATTCAAATCATAATTAGATTCAGAAATGATTGATCCTTTTTCGAAGTTGAAATAACTATGAGCATAATTTTCGGTTAACATAGCAGGTGTGATAATGAAACCAGCCATTCCCAATTTTCCTTTGGAGGCTTCTGCCATTTTATTAGAGCAAAACCAGCTGGTGATATCAGCTTTTTTCGAAAAACATTTTTTCAAATCTTCATTGGTAACGATGGAAGTTTCTTTAGTTGTATTGAAAATACTTTGCACTCCAGCTTTCAAATCTGCCCCATAACCTTGGCTAGTTCCCATCACCGCGATATCATCATTCCAAGCTACAATCGTTCTTCGATTGGCCGTAAAATATTCATAACCTTCTTCAGATTTAATATCAGGGTTTCTATCTGAAGTCAATAGTTTTTTAAAATCTTCTTTATCTGAAAGGCTAGCAACAACTCCCATGAAGGCACTTTCAGGATTCATAATATCTACATCTTGAACTAAATAAACGTTCGCGTCCAGATTTACACCTGAAGCATAAGGATCTTTTAAAACCGCTTCAAGACCTGGATTTCCTTGAGAAGCATCTTTAATGAAATCTTTATAAAAAGACATTTTTTGCATGGCTTCAAAGTCTGCTTTTTCCATTAACCTTTTAACATTGATTGCCGAAACAGAAGAAGAGTTAGCAGGAATATTAACAATGGCATCTTCGGTTAATGAGCTATCATTTTTACAAGAAGTAATTAATAGAGAAAGAGAAATAATAGCTAGAAAAATTATTTTCTGAAATTTCATATCTAGTTTTTTTTGATGAAAAATGGAATTGTTGGTGAATAAAACACAAGGTAATAGATTGGAATATGTTGATTAGAAAAATCCTACAAAATTTTCATAAATATAGACTAAAGGATAGGGAATATCGAATATCGAACAAGGAATATTGATTTTGAGAAGTTTGATCATGCTTAAATAATTTCATTGATAAGTATCTTCAAACATTGCTCAAATCAATTTTCATTTTACCCACGTTTTGCTCTTTCCCAAAGCACGGATTGTTTTCCTCCAATGGCTCTGAAAAAACCGCGATACATAGCATAGTTCATCACACAAAAATAATAAGGAACAAAGAAGGCTTTGAATTTTAATTTTTGTTTTTCCAAAAAGTAGCCAACCAAAGCCATAGCGTAAAATGCAATTTGACACCAAAAAATAAATTGGAAGAAAGGATCTCCTTGCTGAGCTAAATAAATATTAATTCCAAGTAATATTGGTAAAGCTAATGGTGCCAAAGTCCATCTTAAAACTCTATGAGAAATATATTGAAAAGTCAAAACGGGATTCTTAAATGGCAACAACATAGGAGATAATCTTCCAATCGCTTGAATTCCGCCAGCAGCAATCCTAATTTTTCTTTTGAGTTCTTCTTTGACTGATGCTGAAGCTGTTTCCACCGCTCGAGCTTCTGGTTCATAGACTACTCTGTAGCCGCTATCAGCAATCCTCATAGTCATAACAAAATCTTCAATAATGGTATCAGATGGAACAGGACGAAATAATTCAGTACGAACAGAAAACAATTCACCAGCAGCTCCAACGACTGAATAAAATTCGGAATCCCATTTTTTCAAAGTACTTTCGTATTTCCAATACAAACCTTCACCAGCTTCATTTGCAGCACCTGAATCACCTAAAGAAATTCTTTTTTCACCGGCAACAGCACCCACTTTTTCATTTTTGTAATGTCTAACAATATTTCTAATGGCATCTGGATTCACAAATGTGTTCGCATCAGAAAAAATAACGATAGGAGTTTTTACAAATTCCATTACACGTTCGACAGCTGCAATTTTGCCTCGTCGCTCTGGCTGATGAAAGAGTTGTAAATGATAACCATCCGGAGTAGGATAGTTTTCAACTACTTTAGGAGTGTTATCATCAGAACCGTCAGTAACAAAAAAGAACTTGATTTTATCTTTTGGATAATCAAATTCGAATGAGTTTTTAATTTTTTCACCAATCCAATCTTCTTCATTGAAAGCAGCAACCATGTAAGTAACTTCAGGAAGAAAATCAGAATCGTATTCATTTTCTTTTTTAGAAAAAAGTCTTTTTATTTTTAATAAGATGAAAAGGAGAATACCATATCCTAAGTATGCATAGAAAACTATAAAGAGTAAAATGAAAAAAGTTATTTTTAAAGTGACTAATGTCATAAGGATAGAGTCTATAAAATTGAGAATTATTTAAAAAAAAAATCGTGGGGGCAATTGGAACTGAAAAGGAACCAAAATTAAAATGAATTCAAAAAAAAAGAAATAAATTGAAGAATTAAAATGCATTAAAATAGAAATTTAGTTAAGATGACATTATGATTGAATTGGGGGAAATCATGTCAATGCCCAGATGTATTGTTAAATATTAAGATTTTAAATAATTTACATTTTGTTTTTTGGGTAGAATTAAGATTAAATATTGTTTAGATATTATACGAGATTTATTTTGATAGTTGTCGTTTTGTAGCTATTTTTAGGTTGATTCTGAAGTTATTATACAATGTATATCAGTTCATATTTAGATATTGTTAAAAAATGAATATGAATTATACCTTGTTTTATGTATATAAATAATGGATTTTTTAGGTTAAATTTGTAACTCAATCAATCCTCAAAGAATTAAATTTCCCCTACTACAAAACTAGAAAGTAACTTCTATTTTCCTTTTCCAAAACCTAAAAGTTATTTGGTCATTTCTGAACTTTAGTATTAATGACTGAATTATTTTTTATTCTAAAACTAAAAACTCAACCTTTTTAATTTTAGATATTTTCGTTTTACTGAATCCAAAAACTGTGATTGATTTTTTCCTCCCAATCATTTAAAAAATAGCTGTTTTTTAAATGTCATGCCTTTGGGATGTTTTGGGATGGATTAACTATTTATTTAATTGTCTAAGTTATTAGGATTAAATCATGAATATTAAAGAACAAATATTAATTGTTGAAGATCACAGCGCTCTGAGAATCTTAATGGACAATTTTTTAGCAAAAACTTTTAAAGTAAAAACTGCCTCTGATGGATATGAAGCTTTGGCTTGGATGAATGAAGGTAATATTCCAGAGGTAATAGTATTAGATATCAATATGCCCAATTTAGGAGGTGTGGAATTTTTAAGTAATATACGTATAAGTGGATTTTTTCATGATATTCCTGTAGTAATTGTTTCTGGTGAGGAAGAAGGTAAAATTATTGAAAAATGTCTTGATATTGGAATTAATGGTTATATGAAAAAACCATTTAATCCCAATGATTTATTAGCAAAAATCCTTACAATTTTAAAAAATAAAAAAACCATAAAAATTTAGCTTTAAATTATATAAAACTTAAACAACACTTTTTGACAACAAACTAACCTTTGTTCTTTAGAGAACAGAAAACTTATATGATGAACTTACACTCGACCGTAGCAGAATCCGTAATCGTGCTTCGTTCAAAAGCGAAGCAGACAAAAAAACTACTCTATTTAATTGGTTTTGAAGATGAATTCGTATTTAATGTCTTGGAAGAAAACTCAGATGTATCTTATGAAATCGTTCAAAAACACCAACTAAAAGAAGTATCTATTCAAGGTTTAATTCAATTAAACTTATCAAATTCGCCTGAGTTAGCATTGATTTGTGATCTTAATGTTTTGCGAAAAAATAACTACCAATTTTTAGAAAATGTTAGAAAAGAAGAAACACTTCAAGGTGTTCCCTTCATCGTCATTAATAGAACTAGCGAGCCTATTGATTTGAAAGTTGCTATCCAAAAGGGAATTGATGATTGTTATTCTCTTCCATTAAAATGGGATAATATTTTATCAAGAATCGAATTCTTAATCCACCACAAAAGAAAAGTTCAAAAAATTGGTAAAGTAAAGTCTGATAAATATCGGATCCCAACAGGCAAAAGAATCTTTGATATTTGTGTTGCTTCTGGAGCCTTATTGTTTTTAAGTCCAATATTATTAACTATTGCTGCTGTAATAAAACTAACTTCTAAAGGACCAGTTCTTTACAGTTCAAAAAGAGCAGGTACAAATTATAATGTTTTTAATTTTTTAAAATTTCGCTCAATGTGTGTAGATGCTGATCAGAAATTAGATGAGTATGTTCACTTGAATCAATATAATGAAAACGAAGAAGGTCCTTCATTTACAAAAATCCAAAATGATCCTCGAGTCACCCCCATTGGTAAATTTATCAGAAAGACTAGTTTGGATGAATTACCTCAGTTAATCAATGTATTAAAAGGTGATATGTCAATTATAGGAAACCGACCATTGCCACTTTATGAAGCACAACAATTGACAACAGATGACAACTCACGAAGATTTATTGCTCCTGCAGGTTTGACTGGTTTGTGGCAAGTATCTAAAAGAGGAAAAAAAGATATGTCAGTTCAAGAAAGAATTGATTTAGATATAGAATATGCCACTAAGCATTCTATTATGATGGATATCAAAATCGTTGCAAAAACTCTCCCTGCAATGATTCAAGAAGAATCTGTTTAAAATATAAATTATTTGGAATAGGTTTTGGATTTAATTTCGCACTTAGAAATTCAGTTCAAAACCTATTTTTATTTATAATTTTTACTCTTTTTTAAAATCTGATTTCATTTTTCACTTGATCTTAAAATGAAGGATTTGGAAAAGAACTATTACTTTGAGGAAAAAAATATGAAGGTGGAGCACCCACTCGTATCTATTATTTCTGTTAATTTCAATGAGATTCAAGTGACCTTAGAGTTATTGGAATCATTGAGAAGTATCTCATTTCGTAATTTTGAAATTATACTAGTAGATAATGGTTCCACCGAGAATTCTTCAAAATTGTTAGCTGAAAAATATTCTGAGGTTAATTATATATTTAGTAATAAAAATCTTGGATTTTCAGGTGGGAATAATTTAGGTATTCGAGCAAGCAAAGGCGACTACCTTTTTTTTGTCAACAATGATGCAGAAATTACAGATGGATGCATCGAGACTCTCCTGCAACTGTTCAATTCTATGCCCCAATTAGGTATCGTTAGTCCCCGAATTTGTTACGATCCAAAGTTGACGAATAATCAACAGATTATTCAATATGCTGGTGCAACTCATGTTCATCCGATGACTGCAAGAAATGAAATCTTGGGTGAAAAACAGATTGATAAAGGGCAATTTAAAGAAGCCAAAGAAACAGCATATGTTCACGGTGCTGCCATGATGATTAAACGAGAAGTGATTGAAAAGGTAGGAGATATGCCTGAAGAATTTTTCCTGTATTATGAAGAGTTGGATTGGAGTGAACAGATTCGGAAGGCAGGTTATAAGGTTTATGTAGAACCCAATGCTTTGGTTTTTCATAAAGAATCATTAACCGTTGGAAAAAATAGTACATTGAAAACATACTATCATACTCGCAACAGAATCTTCTTTGTGAGAAGAAATCGGAGCTGGAGTCAGATAGCAATATTTTATTTATTTTTGTTTTTTTTCACCATTCCCAAAAACACTTTAGTATTTCTTAAAAACAGAGAGTGGGAACATATATCAGCTTTTTATAAAGGTATTTGGTGGAATTTAGCTGGAAATAAAAGTTAACAATTTAAAGAAATGAGCATTTTAGTTTACATATATATATTTGTAAGTGTATTGTTAGGATTTTATTTGTTGTTTCCTTTCGTGACTGTTTTCTTAGCGCTTTTTTCTAAGGAAAAAATAAAGACTAAACAAGAATTAGGTTCTTCCTACAAAGAATATGATTATGGTTGTATCATTACTGCCTATAAAAATGCTGAAATTGCAAAGCCATTAATTGCTTCACTATTAAAACAACCTTTCCCTAATTTCCATATTTATTTAGTAGCTGACGAATGTGATATTTCTGATTTTAATCTTGAGAATAAAAAGTTGATGGTTTTAACCCCTCAACCGCCTCTGAGGCTAAAGGCGAAAAGTATTATTCATGCCATGGAAAATTATGTTCGTAAACATGATTATACAGTTGTCTTCGATGCTGATAATTTAGCGCATCCTGAATTTTTGTTGGAAATAAATAAATATGCAAATAATGGGCATCAGGCCATTCAAGGTCAACGTACCGCTAAAAATTTAGATACAATGTATGCTTGCGCAGATGCGACAGGTGAATTTTATAAAAATTACATCGAACGATATGTACCTTATATGTTAGGTTCTTCGACTGTGATTTCAGGAAGCGGGATGGCGGTAGAAACAGATTTGTACGCAGCATATTTAGCCAGCCCTGAAATTGAGCAAGGAAAAACGCAATGGAAAAAAATGTTGCAAGAGGATAAGATTTTACAAAACAATTTACTTTACAAAGATGAGAAAATCGTTTATGCAAAAAATGCAATTGTGTTCGATGAAAAAGTGGTGAGTGGAGATCAAGTAGAAACTCAAAGAAGTCGATGGTTATTTTCTTATTTCCAAAACTTACCAAATTCGTCAGGTTTGATTTTAAAAGGTTTGACTAGATTTAGTTGGAACCAATTCTTTTTTGGATTAATTACCATCGCTCCACCATTATTTATTTTGTTATTTCTTTCAATGGTAACTGCAGTTTTAGGATTATTTATAGCGCCAAAAATTGGTTTGGGAATGATAGCAGCTATTGCAATTTTTAGCTTTACCATTTTATGGACTTTATATTTATCGAAAGTGCCAAAAGAAATATGGTCAACGATTTGGGGATTACCTTTCTTTGTTTTAAAACAGGTGACCGCACTTTTTAAAATGGGCAACCCAAATAAAAATTTTAAGCATTCAGAACATACTCGGAAAGTTTCGATTGACGATGTTTTGAAAAAAGACAAATAAAATCGTTTTACGATAGACGTTGAACGTTTTACGTTGGGAACGTCTAATGTAAAACGTCCAACTTAAAACAATGAAAAACTTTGCATTCTATTCATCCCTCCTCCTAAACATCCTTTTCATTTTCGGATTTTTATACATCCTAAATGCGTTAGGCGGGTTTTCCTATTTGATTGCAAAAATGAAAACCAAAAATTTAGCAGGAGTTTATGAACATCGAAAAAACCACTTCAAAGAATTGCCTATGCATAAAGATGCCATAGTAATGTTGGGAAATAGTTTAACTCAAAGTTGTGAATGGAGTGAGCTTTTGCAAAATTCAAAAATAGTGAACAGAGGAATCGCAGGAGACATGACTGGAGGTTTGCTATTGAGATTAGATGAGATTACGCAACATCAACCAGCTAAAATATTTTTGATGATCGGTGTGAACGACCTAAGTGTTCATTCACTTGAGGATATTTTAAAAAATTACGAATCGATTGTCTCTGATATTTTGTTAAAAACTCCTTCAACAAAATTGTATCTCCAAAGTATTTTACCCGTAAATAACCAAGTTCGCAATAGTGGAAAAAGTAATTCAGATATTGTTTTTTTGAATAAAAAAATAGAAAATATCGCTTCTGAAAATGGATTGGTTTTCCTTAATTTGCATCCCTTATTTTTGGATGAGGAAGGAGAGTTAAATTCAGATTTGACTCAAGATGGGATACACTTGGATGCGAGTGGATATTTGATTTGGAAAAAAGAATTAGAGAAATATCTTAATTGATAAATCATCAGCGACTGGCTTCTAGCCAGCCTCTGACTTTAGAGTAAACATTTTTTAATTGCTAAACTGAACAAATTAGAGGCTGGCCGGAAGCCAGTCGCTGATATGATAGATAAATGATTTTTAATAGCCTTCCATTTTTTATTTTTATCGGAATCTTTTTGCCTTTGTATTTTACATTGAAGGGAAAAGCTAGGTTATTGTTGTGTTTAATTGGAAGTTACTTTTTTTATGGATGGTGGGATTATCGTTTTTTGAGTTTAGTGATGTTTTCAACTTTGATCGATTATGCAGTCGGATTAAAATTAGAAAACGAACATAATATCTTGAAGAGAAAACGATTGATGATTATTAGTATGATCGTCAATTTAGGTTTTCTTGGATTCTTCAAATACTTTAATTTTTTCCAAGAATCATTTATTACGATGATGAATGATATGGGCTTTCAAGCTCACCCTTCTACTTTGAAAATATTGCTTCCAGTTGGGATTTCCTTTTATACTTTTCAATCTATGAGTTATACGATTGATGTGTATTGGCGAAAAATAAAAGTGGAAAAGGACTTTATTCGTTTTGCTACTTTTATTTCGTTTTTCCCTCAATTAGTTGCTGGGCCAATTGTCCGAGCAAGTGATTTTTTACCTCAGTTTCAAAAAGATAGATCATTCACCTGGGATCGATTAATCTCAGGAACTGGTCAAATGCTATGGGGTTTTTTCAAAAAAGTGGCCGTTGCTGATTCTTTGGCTCCATTCGTAGATCAATGTTTCCAATCACCAGAAGGATTTTCCTCCTTACATTTAATGATAGGAATTATTTTCTATTCTTTCCAAATTTACTGTGATTTTAGTGGCTATTCAGATATTGCAATTGGATTGGCGAGAGTGATGGGATTTGATTTTCCTGAGAATTTTCGAACACCTTATTTCTCCAAAAACTTTAGTGAGTTTTGGCAACGATGGCACATTTCATTGTCGAGTTGGTTAAAAGATTATTTATATATCCCATTGGGTGGAAGCCGAGGTGGAAGTTTTGGATCAGTTTTTTTTATTGTTTTGCCATTATTTTTGTTGAGTATCTTTTGGGCAGGGAGTTGGCAGACTGCTTTAGTTTATTTAAGTATTTTGGGGGTAGTAAGTTTTACCACAGTAGTTTATATGCGAAAGTCTGAAGCAAACAAAGTCAAAGGATTTACTTACATGAATAATATGGTTACGATGTTGTTGGGAGGCTTATGGCATGGAGCAAGTTGGGCATTTTATTTTTGGGGATTCTTACATGGAATGTATTTGATCGTTCAAAGATTCTTGGGGAAACCATTTGGAAAGTTGATGACGGCGCTTCGTTTTCCAAAAAAAATGCAGCAAGGAACAGATATTTTGATTGTCTATTTTTTCACTTGCTTGGCGTGGGTATTTTTTAGAGCGCCTGATTTTGATGTTGCGGCAATTTATATTCAAGGAATTGCATCGTTGGAAAATTTTACTCCGGGAAGTATCGTCAATAAGTTTTGGGCTCTCAAAGGATTTATATTAATAGGTATGTTATTGCTAGTTGAAATCTCGGATTTCAAATTTGATTATAGTCAGTTGATTCGCAGAAGTCCAGTTTTTAGAGTGGTGAGTTTTGTGATATTGTTGTGGATCATTGCATTTTTTGGATCGTTTGGGGCGAATGCTTTTATTTATTTTCAGTTTTAACCCCCAACCCCTAAAGGGGAGCCTTTTATAAAGTCGAAAGACTTTATAAAAGTTAAACACAGTAGTGATTTCAAAATTTTAAAAAAAATATAGTTCCTATGTTTAGCTCAAAAAATAGAGTAACAAACAAATAAAATAAACTTTTTTCCTAGCCGAAAGGCAAAGAAAAAAGGCTCCCCTTTAGGGGCTGGGGGTTATTATATGAAAAAGTTATACTGGATTTTTGCGGTTATCATTCTCTTCTTTGCAGGAGATCGCTCAGGTGGATTTGTCTTAAAAAAGATGGTATCCAATAGTGAGTTTCGATATTCCAAAATGTATCGAGGAGAAGCAGATTGCGATATTTTATTTATGGGAAATTCTCGAGGGTTAGGTTTTTATCAACCTTACATCGAAGAAGTAACTGGGAAAAAAACATTTAACCTTAGTTATAATGCACTACCTATGAATCTTGGAAGAGTATTGTTACAAGATTATTTAAAGTATAATAAAAAACCAGATTTATTGATAGTAGATGTTACCATGATGAATCGGGTGGATACAACTTTAATTTCTGGCTTCAATGTTTATACACCATATTCTGATAGTTTAGGAACATTGGTGAAAGAGCATACCAAAAATGTTTTTTATGGAGGAAAGTTGAGTCATTTGTTTTTGCACAATAGTGAAATCTTTCAACGTGCGATGTTTTACTATAATCGATCAGATAAAGATTGGATTATTGATCGTGTGATCAATGAAAATATGGTCAATGCTGTTGAAGAACAAAGACCATTTTATGCTGGGCCTTTTGATTATTCAACAGTAGAGATGATGTTTAATGAATTAAAAAAGACAGTTGAAATAGCAAAAGCAAATGATATTAAAATCAAATTAGTCGTAAGCCCATTTTTCCCTTCTTTTGTTGAGAAGATTGTCAACTTCGAACATTTTCAAAAAAGAGTTGTAATGGCAACAGGGCAGCCATTTTATAATTATGCAGATGCCATCCAAGATCCCAATGGTTTTGGAGATTATCAGCACGTAAATATCAATGGCGCAAAAATGTATATTGACAAAATGAAAGTTGACGGAATTTTTGATTAAAAAATTAGTCCAATCTGACCTGATGTAACTCTCTGTTTCTTTCGTCAAAAATCTAGCGGCTGGATTTTGTGGAAGACTACTCAATGATCTAATTTAAAATGAATTACAGATTGCTTTTAAAGTAGAACTTTGTCTGATAATTTTATCTTATGGTAGTTTCCATTTTCTTCCTTTTGGTTTTATCACGTAGCACGATTTCGTATTCTCCATTCGGTAAAATTAAAGGTGTATTATCCTGATTGTCAGTTAGTTCTATCACATCAATTGGAATAGCTTTATTCACATCTTCTCCTTTTTTGTAAGCTAATACTAAACAAGGATAACTCATGTTGAATTTATCAATATTAAGTTGAGAAGCTCTTCGCACTCCTGTTTTTGATAAATATTGAGGACGATTATTTGGGAATGTATTCCTTGGATGGAATACATGAATGTCATGTGTCTGGAATGCCTGCCTTTGCTCTCTTTCGTAAGGAACTAAAATAATATTTCTTTTTTGGAAAATGGTTGGCTTGGAAATCTTCATCCTTTTCAAAATTGGATTTTGTGGACCTCCGCAAGGATCGTAAATGTTGGTTTGACCAATACTCAGCAAATTAATTTGAGAATATTTTTTCAACCAATAGGCAATTGTAGATGGATTTCCACTTTTAGCTTCAGTAATGTCATTCGTTAATAACAATACTTTTGCATTTTTATCTTTCTTCAAAATCCGATTGACATTCATGGCGCCAGCCCAGTATTTTGCAGCTTCTTCCATCGATTGATTTCCAGAATTGAATTTTTGTTTTTTCAAAATGGACATTGCTTTTTGCAATTGACTTTCGCTAGGAGAGAGGCTGAAAAATTGGAAACCTGCTAATTGTCCTTGTCGAATAATTTCACCAAAGATCGCCTGATGAAATTGTCCTCCATTTTCAAAAGTAGGAAATCCTAATTTCGAAATAGACTCTAGGTTTTTTATATTTTCTAAACCAATATATCTAAATCCTTGCTGATACCATTCACCTAATAATTCTAAAATAAACATTTGATATTCAGGATGAAGCGGTGATGTTTGGATTTGAACAACTTGGTTTGCTTTGGTTTTTGACAAAATAAAATTGTGAGCTGCCAGCGGTTTGAATTCACCAAAAGTATTCATTTGCTGTTGCGTTTCTCTTGACATTTTGAATGGCTCTTGAAAAATGGTTCCACAATTCCAAGACCTTTCATCTTTACCAATATTCGCTAAACGGACAGCATTGTTTTTTATGTTTTGAGAAAACTCATAGGCTAAATCTGTCAAGATAACTCCTTGCCCAATGGTATCTTGTGATTTTGTAACAAACTCCACTCGTCTGTTTTTTTGCTTTCCTCGTGAAGTAGAATTATCAGCAACCGCTTGACTTGCACCATGTCCTTCATGAGATAATCTTTTCTTTTCTATACCTTGATTAACTAAATAATCATGAACTGCATTTGCTCGATTTTCTGATAATTTTTGATTGTGATCTTTGCCGCCGTCGCTATCCGTATGCCCTTTTATATTGATGGTCATTGAAGAATTTTCCTTCATGATTTTTACCAACTTATTCAACTCTGTAAATGACTCCGAAAGCAAATCATATTTATCAGTTTCAAAATAAATATTTTCCATGACGATGGAAGCAACTTTCCCTTTGATTTGATAAGTCTTACTTGGCTCAAATTGTTCAGCTTCTTTTTCAATTTTTTCAACAAAAATATCATCCAAAAAGTAGTAAGCTTCAATAATATTGGTAGGATTATTTTTATCTAAAAATTGACCGATATAGAGGTGAGTAGCAGTCTGGTCGGCGGTAAACGAACCATTTATTTTTTGCCAAAGATTAGCTTGAAGCCTTGTTTCAGGTTGTGCAAAAATTTGTGGTTTTGCTTCAATAATTTTTGTATTGGTAAAATATAATCGTTTGTTGAAATGCATCCCAAAGTGGTTGTTAAAGAGGGGAGTTCCTGTTGCATTTTTATTGTAGGACTGTGGAGCATTGATCCAGAATTCAACATAATATTTCTTTCCAACTTCTAACGGTTCCTTTAGTTTGACCGAAATATATTCTGCCCAATGAGCACCTTGGACAACTGAGCCAACCATATTTTTACCTGAGTGTGGTTCGACTAATTGTACTTTTGAAGAACGAAAACGTGGTGTGATAAAATCGGTGGAAGCTCTATTTGGAGAAACCCAACTTGGTACTGCACGAGTAAATTCTAATCCTTCATCCAACATTGCTGCTGGACGTCGATTATAGGATTCAAAACTTGGATTGGAAACCAAATTTTGGGCAAACAGGGCAGTATTAAATATTACGAAAATAAAAAAAGTAAAAATTTTTCTCATTGATAAAATCCTTTTCTACAAGGTAGCAAAAGCTATGCGAAACTTGATTTTTTTGTTTTTAATAAAGTTAAATAAATCAAAAAATTATTTAATGATTTCAAATTCAACTCTTCGATTTAGCTTTTGACCTTCGAGTGTATCATTTTTAGAAATTGGTTGGCTTTCTCCTTTACCAATAGTTTTGATTCTTGAAATGTGTATTCCGTTGGAAATCAAGTAGTTAGCAACGGATTTAGCACGTTTTTCGGATAGGATTTGATTAGTGTAGACTTTCCCAATATTGTCGGTATGTCCAGTTATATTTATTTTCAAGACTCTATTATTCCTTAAGTAAACGATTAAATCGTCCAAAGAATTATAAGAGATAGGAAGTAAAACATCACTATTGTTTTCAAATAAAATATTGGGAAGCACAAAAGTTTTTTCTTCAAAAACAATTTTAGGTTGAGGCGTGATTTCTTTTAGAGAAGTTGGAGTTTCAAGGATAGAATCTTTTGTTAGTTTTTCTAACAATACTTCTACATTTTGAGTGGAATGAGGATGTTGTGTTATGGAATGTCGTACGGAATCTGAATAAATATGAGTTCTACTTAATTCCAAATCACAATCTGATTCTATCTTTTCCAAAGGAGTCAAAGAGAAATCATCAAAGTAATGATAGACTCTTCTAATTGTTCTATCCTTTCTTTTCTTTTTTCGTAACAATGTAATTACGGTTTCGTCATCACGTTTGAAATTACCTAAGATCATTCCTACTTCATTGCCGCTTGCTTCGTAAATTGTTTCTAATGTAATCCATTTATTTGGCGAAAACGGTTTAGAGAATTCAAACTTTATTTGTGGCTTTATTTCAAAAATAGGATCATTCTTTTTGGTTATCATTAAAGTGTCAGCCATATAAATTTCAAAGCTATTGACAAAATATGTTTTGCTTAAAAATTGGAATTGGAGTTTGTATTTTTTCCCTTTTTTTAATTTGCAAAGGAAAGGTACTTGAACGTAAGAACGATCCATTTTTCTACCTGTGTTAAACATACGGAGGGAAATGCAACGACTTCCCTTAGCAGGTTTCATGACTGATTCGTCTTGACGAGATATTTTGTAATCGTAATAAAGAAATGCTTTTAGCGTGTTGGATCTCCATGCTTTTGGAGCGCATTGTTCTTGATATTTTTGGCAGGTATTTTCATCTTCCAAACTTGGATTTGGAATAAGGTTTTGACCGAAGGAGTTTTGAAAAAAGGGAAGGAAACAAAAAAGGAATAAGAATCTCAACATGTTTTTAAGTAGTTTTTTGAGAACGGTCATTCTCTTATCTGATTCTCAATACATCAATACTTACGCGTTAGTGTAACGAATAAAGAATTGGTTACATTAATAATAGAGTTTATTATAAATGAATTGGTCTGAGTTGAGATAACGTAAAATGCTTAACGTTCAACATCAAACCAAAAGTTATAATGATTTAATATTGTCTTCCGTATCTTTAAGTTTTTTATTGATTTTTTTCCTACCAACAAAAATTAAAACTAAGTTTAAAACTCCAAGTGGAATTGCGAGAAACATTAAATATTTTATCCAAGGATAACTATCTAAGAAAATATAAAGTAATACTAACGTGATGGTCCATCTGATGCAAAACATCATTAGTTTCCTTTTAAAAAAATGGTCAGTTGAAGTTCGAATATCGTCAATGTTTTTATTGATCTCTGCGGTGAAATCAGCAAGGTCTTCCTCCTCAGAGAAATCTTGTTTTTTATTTTCTTCTTTCATATTACTAGGTTTTATTTTGAAGAAAAATCGTTAGAGATTTTTTGTAAATAGGCATTGCCAATCGAATCTGGAAATGTATTTCCTACTTGTTTTAAAAAGCGATTTCCTGAGTAATCATAAATTACTTCAGTACTATCTGCCAAAAATCCATAGCCATGATTAAAGGTATAAAATGCAAATGATTTTGAAGAAGGAGATAAAATGTTTTTTCCATATTCGTATGGTTCAATGTTAAGCTTTAATTGACTTAACAATGTATTTGCAATATCCGTTTGAGAAGCATATTTATGAACTTCGAAAGTAGAATCTTGTAATGCTCCACCTAGCCAAATCATCGGAATCTTAAATTTTTGCGGAGCTGAAATATGACAATTGTCTAAGTATGGAATGCTATGATCTGCCAATAAAATAACTAAAGTATTTTCCCATTTTGATTCACGTGAAAGCTCTGTTATAAAATCTCCCAGAGCTTGATCGGTGTAGTTTGCAGAGTTAGCAAAAAGTGAATTGTCATCACTCCCTTCAATGACAGTTGGAATTGGAGTGTCGAATGGAGGGTGACTACTCAAGGATAAAATAGCCTTAAAAAAAGGCTCTTCAGAATTTTTAATGTCCATCAATAATTTATCAAAAACAAAATGATCATGGACTCCCCATTTCGCATTGAATTGCTCTGAAGGGAAATCATTTTTATCAATAATTTTTTCCATCCCAGATTGTAATAAATAGGATTTCATATTGGCAAAATTGATATCTCCCCCATAATAAAATGAAGAATGATAATTTTCTTTTTTTAGGTCTTGGATGATCGAAGGGAGTTTAGCCGTTTTGTTTTGATAGTTAATGATGTAGCTAATAGGTTGAGCAGGATATCCACTAAATATACTCACTAACCCTTCGTCGGTTCGGTCACCACTTGCATAGAAATTGGAGAAATAAATTCCCTCTTTAGTTAGTCGATTTAAGTTAGGGGTGATTTCGATTCCATTCCATTTTTCATTAATCAATTTTGATGTGAAACTTTCTAGAATGATAAAAAGGATATTTGGCTTTTGGTTCTTTAAAATACTTGGAGCAGGTGATTCTTTAGGATATATATTTCTAAGATAGGGTTCCACATATTTCGGTTCGATGTAATTGAAAGTCTGATATAATTTTTCTTTTTCCGAAAAAGTATAAGCAATATTCCAAATTACATTGATCGCTGAATGATTTGGGAATGTATTGTTAGAAAAATAGACATTGCTTAGGTTGATTGGATTTAAACCAATTCCTCCACGAATGGGAATAATGGAAAGTGCTCCCAAAATTAGAAAAGTCAATGGAACTGAAAACCTATTTTTTAGATGGATATCAGCTAATGGATGTATCATTTTTTTATAAAAAAATGAAGCACTTATACCTAAGGTTAGAAATGTTAAAGTGTTGATTATCAATGTCTTGAGTGGGATGAAATTCATCGCTTCACTAGCATTGTTTAAATAAAAGGCGCCATAAATATCTAATCTGTTTCCCCAATGACCATAAAGTGATGCATCTAAAATCACAAAAAATGATATTATTAATAACAATATATTTGTGTAAATAAGAATGGTTTTTTGGAATTTATTTTTCTTAAAAAAAGAACTTAGAATAATGGTTATAGTTGGAATCAAGAGAAGATACCCAGCAATTGAAAGATCTAATTTTGATCCCTGATAAAAAATTGAAAGTAGTTCTGAAGTTGATTCTACCTCTGTTGTTTTTCTCCAATTAAACAAAAGGAAGACTAATTTTGCAACAACAAAATAAACCAGCCAAAATATCCAATAAGAGAGATAGAATTTAATTTTTTGTTTGATGATAATTTGATTTTACTCTAGACGAAGTTTAATGTGCAAATCTAGGCAAAATTTATTTTTAAAATCATTCTACCATAGTCATATTTTTCTTGAAAAAAAATCATTTTTTACCGGAGGCGAAATTTGTTTAAGAACTCTTATATTTGTCAAAAAAGAATCAAAAAGATGTCAAAAAGGAAAGATAAAAAGTCAGCTAAATCCTCTACAAAAAATAGAAATAAGACTACCATTAAATTTTCATTAAAAAAATACTTACCACTTGCGATTATTGTGGGTGCCCTAGGTTTAGTTTTGTACGCCAATACTTTTCAGCACGAATGGGCATTGGATGATTTTTCCGTTATCAAAGAAAACTTTGTTACTCAAAAAGGTTTTGAAGGAATAGGAACGCATCTAACCCATAGTTATCGCTATGGTTATGGAGCTGGTTTTGGAAGTCTCTATCGACCTCTAACACCTGTGATGTTTGCAATAGAATGGCAGCTTTTTCCTGACAATCCAAATTTTATGCATTTTGTTAATGTATTGTTTTATGCTTTGACTGGGATCCTTTTATTCTTTGTATTGGCTCGCGTTTTTAAGAATTATAATTTGATTTTGCCTTTTGCAGCAGCAGTTATTTTTATGATTCATCCCTTGCATACCGAGTCGGTGGCCAATATCAAAGGGAGAGATGATATCATGGGATTTTTCTTTTTCTTATTAGCAGTTTATTGGTTATGGGATTATTTAAGAAAATCAGATATAAAGTGGCTGGGATTATCATTAGGAAGTTTCTTTTTGGCGATCATGGCTAAGGAAAGCTCGGTGACCTATGTGGCAGTATTTCCTTTGTTAATGTACTTTTTCACCAAGACTCCATTAGAGAAAAACTTAAAATTATCAGGAGGTTATTTAGTTGTGGCGCTGATTTTTATTGCCATTCTGCGAGCTGTTTTGGGGAAAACAATTGGGACGGATAATACCTCAATTTTAGATAATGTATTGGTTTCTGCAGATGGATTTGCAGAACAAAAAGCGACAGCGTTTCTTATTTTAGGAAGGTATTTGAAGTTGTTATTTTTGCCACATCCTTTGGTTTCGGATGCAGGTTACTCACAAATTCCATTAACTTCTTTTGGTGATTGGAAAGCACTTTTATCATTTTTGATACATGCAGGATTAGGTGTTTGGGCATTAATGAATGTGAAGAAAAAATCAGTTTTTGCTTTTGGCATTTTGTTTTATATTTTGACCCTTTCGATTACTTCTAATTTGGTTTTTAATATTGGAACTTCATATGCTGAACGATTATTGTATGTTCCAGTTCTGGGTTTTGCGATTGCTGCAGCTTATGGTTTGATGAAAATATTTAAGTTGGAAGAGGGTAGAAGTAAAGATTTTGAAATGAGTACTTTTTTCAAAAAGAATATGGTTGCACTTGGAGTATTAGGAGTTGTGACATTACTTTTTTCCTATAAAACTATTGATAGAAATACCGCATGGAAAGATAGTTTTACGCTGTATGATACTGATATTCAAACCTCTCCAAATTGTGGGAAATTATTATATCATTACAGTCTTGAGTTATCCAAAAAAGGGTTGACTCTGGAAGGTAACGAACAATCAGATATGATGAATAAAGCTAAAACTGTTTTGGAGAAAGCAGTTGAAGTTTATCCAAAATATTCAGATGCACATGCTAGACTAGGGTGGTGGTACAATAAAGCAGGTTTCAATGACAAAGCAGAAGAACATTATAATTTGGCAATTCAGTATAATTTGAATAATGCCAAAGCGTATAACAATTTGGGTGTTATTTATTTTGAAAAAAGTGCGCAAGAAAGAGCGAAGGGTAATCTTGCTGGTGCGAATGCAGAATTAGAAAAAGCCAAAGGTGTTTATCAAAAGGCTGTTGAGAAAAATCCTAGGTATGTTGATGGGTGGCAAAATTTAGGAGTGATTCATGCGATGCGGAAACAGTTTCCAGATGCGATAAAATACTTTGAAAAAGCCAAAGAGTTTGCTGTTGACCCGAAGCAAATTGAGACTCTTAATAATTATTTGGAAAGTGCGCGGCAGGGGAAATAAGGGGAGTGAAAACAATTCAACAGTTCATTCAAATCCCAATCATAAATTTTGAAAAAAAAATCCCGAACTTTCAAATTGAAAATTCGGGATACTTAAAGTTTCTAAGTTTTGGTTATGTTGTTGTTAGAAAAAAAGATTATTCTTTTCCTCCATCTAATTCGTCTTGATATTCTTTTAATTCATCAAACCTTCCTTTAGAAGCTAATTTTGCTTGCTTTGACCAAGTGCTAGGATCATGCATTTTGTATCGAGGTCCTGCATTTTCTAGGATTTCTTTTAAATCTTCTTGACTAATTTCTGCAAGGTCGTCCCAGTTTTTGATTCCAGCTGCGTGAAGTAATTTTTCGATTTTCGGTCCGATTCCCTCAACTATTTGAAGGTATTCAGATCGATAGCCCGATTTTCCCTTATTTGCTTTGAGAACTGCTTTTTCTCTAAACATTTCAACAGCTTTGATAGTCTGAGTATTGGTGTGAAGCGTAACAGGCACCTCCTTAATTACCTCAACCTCTCTGATTACTTCCACCTCTTTGATCACTTCGACGGGTACTTCTTTGATGACTTCTACTTCTTTGAATACAGTTACTTCAATCGGTACTTCCTTGATGACTTCGACCTCTTTGATCACTTCGACAGGCACCTCTTTGATGACTTCGACCTCTTTGATCACTTCCACCTCTTTGATGACCTTCACTTCCTTAATCACTTCCACCTCTTTGATGACTTCAACCGGCACTTCCTTAATCATTTCAACAGGTTTAATCACTTGAACCTCTTTAATGACTTCAACTGGCACTTCTTTAGTGACTTCGATTTCCTTGATTATTTCAACTTCCTTGACCACCTCAACCGGAACTTCTTGTACGACCTCTACTTCCTTAATGACTTCCACCTCTACTTCTTTTTCAATAACAACCGGCACTTCTTTAATGACTTCCACTTCCACTTCTTTTACTACTTCTACTTCTTTGATGACTTCCACTTCTACCTCCTTAATAACTTCCACTTCTACCTCTTTGATAACTTCTACCTCTACTTCTTTAATGACTTCCACTTCCACTTCTTTTACTACTTCCACTTCTTTGATGACTTCCACTTCTTTTATCACTTCGACAGGTACCTCTTTGATTACCTCCCTCTCTTTAATGACTTCGACTTCTTGAATTACAGGTACTTCTTGAATTACAGAAACTTCTTTGACAACTTCGACTTCTTGAACTACAACTACTTCTTTGATGACTTCTACTTCTTTCAACACTTCCACTTCCTTCAGTATCTCAACCGGCATTTCTTTCATCACTTCTATTTCCTTAATGACTTCTACTTCTTTGATTATCTCAACAGGTACTTCTTTAATTACCTCCACTTCTTTGATGACTTCGATAGGTACTTCTTTTACTATGTCCACCGTTTTAAGAGTTTCGTAGTTATTATACATCTCAACCGGCACTTCTTTAATTACTTCTACTTCTTTTACAATTTCTACTAATCTTTCTACAGGCACTTCTTTAACTACTTCTACTTCTCGAATAACTTCAACCGGCACTTCCTTAATGACTTCTACTGGTACCTCTTTAACTATTTCGATTTCTTTTTCGACTACTTGTGGTTCAATATTCTTAGCTGATTGATAATCTAATTCAAGTGATGAAAATCTATTTTTCAATCCAGCATATTCATTTTCAGTTTTTTCTTTAGCAGAAAGTGCATTTTTTAAGTCACTCTGGACAAGATTTATATTAGCGTCTTTTTCATTGATAAGGTTAGTGTATTTAGTCTTAGAAGAACTTTTGCCAAAAAATCTTCCCAATAGCCAAGCGCCTATTCCAAATAATAAAATAGGGATCCAGCACATCCAATTTATAAGAAGTATAAAACTCAGACTTGTCATGGTATTTTTTAGTTTTATTGATAGTATTAAAAAAATGGATTCATTTCTGTGAATTTTTAAAATTAAAAAGTCACAATTGGCGATTAAAACTTACTAATGGTTTATACTGAATGGAGCAAAAATTCTTATATTTTTTGAGAAATGTGTGCATCCAAGATAAGAATTAACTGTATAAATCGGAAAATCTTTTATATTTAAATTGAAGGTAAACTCTTATTATTTTTCGTTGATTGATTCTATTTTTTCTAAATTAGCAAAGAAGTACAACCAATTTTCATGAATGCAAGATATTTCGATTAAAACTTATTTATAAACAAAACCTGGATTTCGTGTCCAGAAAAAATAGCAACACTATGAATAATACCTCATTAGGAATTTTATCTGCTTTATTTATTTTAGTTGGTTCCTGGGTGTTGAGTTGGACAAACTTTTGTGGTGGTACAGTTGATTCACCTTCCAAATTTATATTTACCGATGGTGCATTTAAAACTAAAGGAGTAGATGCTTTTTCATTTCAAACATCTGGAATTTTTCTGACCTTACCAGCAGCTACAAGTGGGGAATTCAAAAAAATTGCAGCTCATTTTAAAAGTAATAAAAATAGAACTTTAAGCTTAGTGGGTAATTATTATTCCTCAGAAAAATATAAAGGTGATTCTAATTTAGGAAAAGAAAGAGCGGAAGCTGTAAAAGCAAAATTGGTTCTGTATGGAGCACCTGCTGAAAGCATTATGACCTCAGGAAAAGAATTGAAAGGAGAGCTGAAGGGAAAAAAATTATACAACGCCGTAAGTTTTGAAGGAAATGAAAAAGTAGTAGAAGAGGTTATTCCAGTTGGAGTTGAAGAAACGTTTTCGGTTTTTAGTCCATTTATAATTAGATTTGGAGCAAACGGAGCAAAACCTGAAATGAATGAGGAGCTTAGAAATTATTTAGATCTTGCCTTAGCTTATGTTAATGAAAATCCAGGTAAGATTTTGATGGTAACTGGATATACGGATAATCAAGGTACTGCAAAATCTAGAAGAAAAATTTCGATAGATAGAGCATATATCGTTCGAAGGTTATTGAGGGATATTGGAAAAGTTCCAAGTAAGAAAATTAAGCACCAAGGAAAAAGTGAAATCAACGAAATTGCTTCTAATGATTCAGAAGATGGTAGAGCTCTAAACAACAGGGTTGAAATTACAATTCAATAATAGAATAAAGTTTAATTTTTCTTTTTGTCTTGTCCTGAAATAATGATACAAGATTAAATAATATAATATTCCAAAATTAACTGAGTACTAAATCATTTTGGTACTCAGTTTTTTGTTTTTTATAGGTTCTCATTTTAACTTTTGACTGTCGATGCATTTGCAGAG
>CAZMBP010000083.1:0-12594 GCA_964564545.1 uncultured Saprospiraceae bacterium | reverse complement strand
GAACAGCTTTCTTTAAATGTTTTTTAAACAGAAATGGATTCTTTTCCACAGAAAAATTCATGGCATAAGCTGCCCGCTGATTCAATCGCCAATCATCATGAAAAAAATATTTCATGAGTTCATCAAACCTATCTTGCGAAGCACCAATATAATTAGCAATTTTTAATGCTTGGTTTTTAGAATGTTCTTGGAGTAATGCTTTTTCTATATCCAATGTCTATTTTTTATTCGTAGCTGGATTCTCTTGAGTCCAGCTACGGGACTAAATTATATTTTTTTGAAAGTTGCAAAATCATGTCTTTTGTCATTTCGTGAATGTCATATTCCTCTTTCCAATTCCAATCATTCCTTGCTTCTGTATCATCAATAGAAGCTGGCCAAGAATCGGCAATTACTTGACGAAAATCAGGATTATAGTTTATTTTGAAATTAGGAAAATGCTGCTGGATGGCCTCTGCAATTTCGGCAGGAGAAAAAGTCATAGCTGCTAAATTATAGCTAGTACGAACTTTTATTTTTTCACGCGGAGCTTCCATTATTTCCAAAGTTGCTCTAATAGCATCTGGCATATAAATCATTGGAAGCTTGGTGTCCTTAGAAAGAAAACAGTCGAAATCTATTCCTTGAACTGCTTTGTGAAAAATATCAACTGCATAATCTGTAGTTCCTCCACCAGGCATTGATTGATAACTAATTACACCAGGATAGCGAAGAGAACGCACATCCAATCCATATTTATCAAAATAATATTGACACCAGTTTTCACCAGCTGTCTTACTGATTCCATAAACTGTGGCAGGATCTAGATAAGTAAATTGAGCTGTATTTTCTTTTGGAGTGTGAGCTCCAAAAACAGCAATTGAGCTTGGAAAGAAAACTTTATCCAATGATTGTTCTTTGGCTACTTCCAGCACATTGAACAATCCATTCATATTGATATCCCAAGTTCGTCTTGGATTTTTTTCACCGCTAGCGGATAGGATGGCTGCTAGATGATAAATTTGGGTGATATTATATTTCTTGACAATTTTAGAAAGACCTTCACTATCTAAAATATCTAAAATTTCAAATGGTTGCTGAGTGTTATCAGAGGTTCTAATGTCGGTGGCTAAGACATTGTCATTGCCATATTTTTCTCGAAGGGCTTCCGTCAAAACTGTTCCAATTTGACCATTAGCTCCAATGACGAGAATTTTATCTTTTCTCATTAAGGTATATTTTGGTTAGGTAGTATGTATGAAAATTTGGGTTCAATATTTATCCCACAAAATAGGAATTTTCATTTGTTAGGAAAAAAAAAGATAAGTTTTTGAAAATAGAATTACAATAAGGATGACCATTGTTTTTTGGCTTTGGTTATTTTGGTTCAGGTATTTCTTTTAAAAATTCTGAGGATTGGTTTTCATAATCCATTTTTGATAAAAATGTTGAAATACCATTAGTGATTAAAAGATAAGGAACTTGTAATTGAAAATTGTATTGAGCGGCTTGTTCAAAAGGATTACGATTGATATTAATTTCGGATTTAGTTACTTCTGTATCAGAAAGGATATTCATCCAAGAAAAGCTTTTCTCGATATTAATTTCGGGTGCTTTACATTCGACAAGGAGAAATGGCAGATTATTTTTATCGTAGATCAATATATCAAAGCGATGTTCTAAGTCATTGATTTTCAGAGACTTCTCTACTGCAATTTTGGATTTTGGATAATTTTTCTCTTCCATCAAATAAACTAACAAAAGTTGACGGACGAGTTCTTCTGGCTGTAAAACAAGGAATTTTTTTCGGATAGGACAAAAGATTAGTTGCTTCCCATTTTCTCTTTTGGATTTTAAAAAAGGTTTATATCGAAGCAGGTCTAAAGCAATCATAAAGTGAAATTTTTGCCAAAATTACAATCAAAAAAATGGAAATCAAAAATCAAAATCAGCGATAATAATTGAAAATTACTTTTAAGTTATAAAAGGAGTAATTCCTTTTTTAGTAATTCAATGGCAATTTTAGTGTCAGTTGAAAGTTGTTTGAAGGAATCGAAAACTTCATCGGAAGTGCAACCTGTTTCAGATGAAGAGGCCTTTTTTTCGATGAAACTAGCCATTTCAATTTGTGGTATCATTCCAAAGATGCGAAAACCTGATTTCATCAAATGAGTGGTTCTTATTATGTTTTTGCAATCTTGATTGTTAAGGTGATTGTATAATTCTTCCATTTCTCTTGGTTTGTGAAAAATGAAAAGTTCGATAGAATCTTTAATCTCTTGTTTTTTACCATCAAAAATCTTGTAGGCATTTTTTAAATTGATGGAAACGTTTTGATGGGAAGTTGAAGTGCCAGAAGGGGGTAAATTATTATTGTCATTTATTTCTGAAGAGGTTCCATCATTTTTTTTATTAAAAAATTGATGTAGAACTAAGGGCAATTCTTTCAAATAATTCAAATCTAAGTCTTTAGTAAAACAGGCAATCGCGCCTAACTTACTTTCCAAAGTATTGATAGTAGATTTATCTTCATTTCCGGTAATCAAAATGAAGGGAGTGTTTTTTAAATCATCCAATAAATCAAAGGTTGTTCCATCAGCTAAGTTATGATCACTAATGACCAAGTCAAAAGACTCCGTAGATAATTTCTTTTTAGACTCATGAATTGATTTGGCAATTGAATATTGATATTCTAGATTTTGTTTTTCCAACATTCTAACAAATGCCATTTGATCAATAAGATCGTCTTCGATGATTAAAATTTTTTTCATTTTCTATTTATTAGAGAGTAGTTACTTTTCAAGTGTAAAATCAAAAATGGTGTATTCACCTAATTTGGATTTCACGTTGATATCACCTCCGTGGAGTTGAATAATTCTTTTGACAATACTTAATCCAATTCCAGTACTTTCAAAATCATCTTTAGATTGAAGAGTTTGAAAGATTTGGAATATTTTTTCAAAATTTTTCTCTTCAATTCCTTTTCCATTGTCTTTAATTTTGAATAAGTGATGGGTACCTAGATCTTCATAATCGATTTCAATTATGCAGGATTCTTTATCATTATATTTTACGGCGTTAGAAATAAGGTTTTGGAAAACTTGTTCGATTTTTATTTTTTCACAGTAAATTTCAGGTAGTTTTTTAAGGAAGTTAATTTTTACATTTTCCTTAAGGTTCAGCATTAAATTAGTATTTTGAATTATCTCTTCGACTGAGACAATTTCTTTAGTTTCTTTAATTCTGCCCACCTTTGTATATTCAAAAATACCATTAATGAATTGATGCATTCGATTAACTCGATTGGTCAATAATAGTAATTGTTGTTTTCCATGGTTATCTAGTTTGTCGCCATAATCTTCTGATAACCAATTGGATATGTTTTTGATTGCCCGAAGTGGTGCCTTCAAATCATGCGAAACGATATATGCAAATTCTTTTAGTTCCTTATTAACTTCAGCTAATTGTGAGAAAAGTTGATTTCTATTTTCTTCATCTTTTTTGAGCTGAGAAATATCTCGAACAATATCTCTTGATCCAACCATTTCTCCATTATCATAAATAGCATTGGAGTTAACTTGAATATATTTTACTTCTCCACTTTTAGTAATTATTCGACCCTGATAATTGCTATAATATCCATCGGTAATTAATTTTTGCAGATAGGATTCAGAGTGTTTTTGATCGTTTGGATGAACCACCTCCTTAAGTAGCATTTTACTAAGTTCCTCTTTACTATAACCAAGTAACCTCTCCGCGGCAGAGTTACAATCTACCATGTAACCATCTTTGTTAATAATGACAATTGTATCATAAACATCTTCAAAAAGGTCTCGATATTTTTGTTTTGTACTCTGAATATTTTTCTCTTTTTCTTTTAGTTCTGTAATATCTTGAATCGTTCCTTCAAATGAGATCAAATTGTTATGTTCATCAAGAGTAGCGATCCCTTTTCCGATAGTGTGAATATATCGACCTGTTTTTGTTTTAAGTCGAGCTTCTCTTTCAAAGGGAACACCTTTCTTAAGTGAAGCATAAATTGCCTCAGTATATTCAGTAAATTCTTCGGGAGGAACTAAGGCAATAATTTCCTTTAGAGAAGGAGAGGGTTCATCTAAATTAAAATCAAAGAGAGAAAGAGTGGCATCAGACCAAGTGACTTTTTGAGTTTGACCATCATATTTCCAGTTTCCAATTTTTCCTAACTTTTGAGCATCCCTCAATTTTATTTGAGTATCTCGGTAAGCTTCTTTTGTCTTAAGAAGATCAGTAATTTCTTTTCCAAAAACAGTTACTCCAATGACCTCATCTGTTGCATTTAAAATAGGAGATAAGGTGACAATATCAGTTTTCGCTTCCCCTTCATAGGAATATGTCTTTTCTATATTAATTCTTTCCCCTGCTAATGCTTTATTATAATGATCAATCCAAAGGGTGCGTAATCTTTCAGATTGGGCTAACATTTCCTCCCCAATTTCTAATTTTTCTTTTTCAAATATATGAGGTAAAATTTTGGCAGCAGGTTCATTAAAGTCCATTAACCTATATTCACGGTCAATGGCAAATATTTTGTCAGTTGTACTATTCAGAATTGCTCTAACTTTCGCTTCGTTTTTAACTAGTTTGTTTTTGATTTCCCCTTCTGTCGAAATATCTTGGATGGCTCCAAATACTTTAGTCACTACTCCATTTTCCATATAAGGTTCGCAATGACCGAAGGTGTATAGAAGTGTTCCATCAGGTTTTATTTTCCTACAATGCAATCCAAATGGCTTTCCGTCACTAATTGCTAATTCCAACGCATTTTTGAAAATCTCTCGATCATCTGGATGAGTCATGCTGTAGTATTTCTCAAGGCTAATAGAGTTTTCTCCAACGGGAAATCCATAGATTTTATATGATCCTTCGGACCAATCAAGCATTTGAGTTTTTACATCCAATTCCCAATAACCCAATTTGGCAAGTCGTTGGGCATCTTGTAATCGGGCTTCACTATCAGCTAATGCTTTTTGAATATTTTTAAGTTCAGTTATTTCTGTTCCATATACTGTAGCTCCAACAATTTCACCTTCAACATTTTTGAGTGGAGAAACAGTTATCAAATCAATACGATCTTCACCATCATCATTGTAATTTGCTTCAAATTTAAATTCTTCTCCATTGAATGCTCGATCTAATTTAGATTTCCAAGGACTATTATCTGAAAAATCAAAATCAGAAATTTGAACTTTATCTTGAGGTTTGTTCAAATTATAAAAAGCCAATGTTTTTAGGGCTGCAACATTAGATTCAACGAGCTGGTAATTTTTATCTACAGCAAAAATTTTGTCCGTCGTACTGTTGAAAATTGATTTTACTTTTGCTTCATTTCGTATTAGTTGTTCTTCAAATTGCTTTTGTTTACTGATGTCTTCTAAGATTCCTATTTGGTAGGTTTCTTCTCCAATTTTGAAAATGGATCGAGTTGCCACACCCCAAAAAACGCTTCCATCTTTTCGTTTATATTGTTTTTCTATTTTAAAATTTTCGATTCTATCCTGTTCCAACAATTTCATCTTTTCAGTCATCTCATTTGTATTTTCATAAAAGACAAATTTGGAACGATCATAGTTACGAAATTCCTCAGGAGTACAATTAAGCATTTCACAAATTTTCAAATTAAAACCTAGCAGCTGTTGGGTTTTAAACTTTCGAATAGTAACTCCATTTGGACTAGTGTCAAAAAGACTTTGGAATAAATTCTCATGTTCTAAAAGATCCTTTTGAATAAATGGACCTACTTCAAAATTTTTAGCATGAAATGAGATCTCCGTAATTTCACCTTTTGAGTTTTTAATAGGATAAATATTGACGAGGTCAGTATATTTTTCATCCTTAATTAAGTATACTTTCTTGAATTCTAGAACCTCTCCTGCTAAAGCTTGGTCAAAAGCTTTTTTCCAGAAATTAACTTCTCTTGAGGGCAGCATTTTAAATCCTAACTCGAGGTGGTCGATACCGAATAGAAAAGAATATTTTTGAGCAGAAGGATTGAAATATTTTAGTCGATAGTCATGATCTATGACAATTATTTTATCAGAGGAGTGATTCATTATATGAATTCCATAATCAGAGGAAGTTGCACTAACATTTTTTTCAAAATTATCCATAAAGAAAATTTGAAGAGATTTTTAATTCTGAAGTTGTTTAAATATGTCTTACTGACTGACTCGAAAAGCATTATAAATATTAAGCTTTAGCTCAATACTAGCAATACTTCTCCCTCGGTCAGCCAACATTCTTAAACAACTTCTCTTTTAAATTAAAGAATACTAATTAAATAAACAATACAGGCAATTTAGGATACATCACTAAATTACTGAAGTATAGTTTTTTGTTTTAAATCCAGCTGGTTGGATAGCAGAAAAGAATTTAGTTAATTTAGGTTTATTCTGCTTTTAACATTCTATAAATCGTAGACTTACCAATGCTTAATTTCTTGGCTACGAATAAAACATCATTATCATATTTTTCCAAATAATGATGAATAATTTTATGATTATATTCTTTCATGGACATTTCTTTATCCAAAAATGATTCTCTGCCTCTAGGACTACTAAATTGAATATCTTCTTGTTCAATAATTTTTCCTTCAGAAATTGCTCCGGCTAAATCTATGATTGCTTTTAATTCTCTTACATTTCCATGGAAACTATGACCAATTAATTTTTCTTTGGCTTCCTTAGAAAGTGTTTTCAATGGAAGTTTATTTTCTCGACAAAAATCTTTTAGAAAATGATCTGCCAAAAGAAAAATATCATTCCCACGATCTCGCAAAGGTGGAATTTCAATTGTTAATCCTAACAATCTATAATATAGATCTTCTCTAAAATTGCCTTTTTCAACTTCAGTTGCTAAGTTACGATGACTTGCTACAATTAACCTTGCATCGAAAGGAATATTTTGCGTTCCACCTACCCGAATAATTTCTCTTTCTTGAAGTGCCCGCAATAATTTAGATTGCAGGGAAATATCCATTTCCGCTATTTCATCTAGGAATAGAGTTCCATTATTTGCTAATTCAAATAGGCCGATTTTGCGAGTAGAAGCTCCTGTAAATGCTCCTTTTTCATGTCCAAATAATTCACTTTCTAAAAGATCTTTTGGGATTGCAGTAACATTGACTGCAATGAAATTTCCTTTTTTTCGATTTGAACTATAATGAATGGATCGTGCAACGACTTCCTTTCCCGTTCCTGTTTCACCTTGGATGGTAACTGAAATATTAGTTTGTACCGCTTTTGAAATTAATTTCTGCACTCGAAGCATTGATTTACTTTTTCCAATAAGATTATTAGTGATATTATATTTATCAACTAATTCATCTTTAAGGAATTCAACTTCTTCTTGGAGTTCTATTTGCTTTTTTAAGCGCTGAACGGAGAGGAGTAATTTATCCTTGGTATCATTATCTTTTACAATATAAAGGTAAGCTCCGGCTTTCATGAAATCTACAGCAACTGAAATCTCAGGTTGTCCAGATAAAACAATAATTCCAATATTTGAATTGTATTTTTTGATCGCTTCCATTACCTCGTAACCAGTCATATCTGGCAATGAATAATCCAAAGTTACAATGATCGGGTTGAGGTATAAATTATCAATACATTCTTTTCCTGTAGTAAAAATGTGCACCTCATGCTCAGGATCTAACTCCAAAACATACTTAATAATTTTAATATATAGAGGATCATCCTCTACAATAAATATTTTCTTCGGGGAAAACTTTCTTTTCATTAATTAAAGTCAGAACTAATTTTAAGTCTTAGCAATATGTTTGTTTTGATAAAGGGCCAGTATCTATGACTATAGGTGCTTGTCAAAAGGAAGAGGTGCACAAATTTAGGTAATAATCTGAATATCTACTATGATTTAATTCATTTTCAGAATTGAAAGTAATTTTTTCTTGCAATGGCAGGAAAATATCTTATGATTATTAATCAAAATTAAAAGAATGAAATAGTCACAGTTGAAGATAGTAATTTATATAGAAAATATATGCGAATAGAGTCAGGTGTTAGTTGGTTTTTTTAATTAAAGTATAAAGTATTGCAAATAAGTATATTATAATAGGTTGATTTTTGCAATGTGTTTCATTGTTTTTTGCAAACAAATCTTTTAGAGTTTTTTTTACAAAAAAAAAAGTCACACTTTTTATTCTATTGATTGGTAGAATTACATGAAAAAGTTCTTTTTAGGCAAATGATTTGCATAATAGTTAATTATACATAATCACTATCCCTTCTAATTTTACTCCTAAATGATTAAACTGGTTGTCTTTTTTATTTGTAAAAAAACTCCCAGAACTTTTCTAAAACACTATTCGAACATCTCTTTTTTATTACTTTTTTATAACCATGAACTATTGGTTTTTTTGATTTACCCAAAATCAAATTGAACTGATAGGAAAAATTTTAAGAGAATGTCCAAATTTAATGTACTATCACTAGGTGAATTTATTCACAAAGAAGGAATTAATGTTGCCTTAGAATCATTTGCCGATTTATATTATGATGTTACTTCAAAACATCAAAAACAAATGAAATTAATAATGGTTACCAAGGGAACTTTGTTAGATTATATAGAGCAAAAGGCTGAAAAACTTGGAATCAAAAAAGTCATCGAAATCGTTTCGTGGAGTGAACAAGAAGAAATTGAAGAATGGTATAATAATGCTTCTGTGATGCTACTACCTTCTAAAGATAATATTACTCGACTTATATCTGAGGCGTTTTCATTTGGATTGCCTGTTGTGTGTTATGAATCTGAGAAGTTGGATGATATGATGGATCCAACTTGTGGTATGATGATCGAGCATGATAGTTTTCAAGAAAATGTGTTTGGGTTTTCAGAGGTTTTGAGAATGTTATATTTTGATCCAGAAGCGAGGAAGATTTTGAAAAAAGGAGCCTTGAAAAAATATGAAACTCAATTTTCTTGGGGATATACAGATGCTGCAGCATAATTAGAATTTTAATTTTTTTAGTTTAATAATAAAAGGGGAAGTGCAATCTTGAAAAAGGTTGTGCTTTTTTTTGGAATTTTTGATAATGGTGAATGGTTAACGGTTAATTACAAACGAGACATTAGTAGTTCGCCGTTAACCATTCACCGTTATCAAAAATTCCATTATCTTGTGCAACTCAATTTTCAAAGAAAACTATTTCCATTTCATCCAATGCCTTATACTGTAACCATTCCTTTTTTTGCTTTCAAATTACACTATACAACTGGTTCTCCAGGATTGACACCTTTGCATGATCTAGGTCTAATGCGATTTTCTCAATCGCTTGAAAAAGTAGCGAAATCGTTTGCAAAGGATTATCAACGACATGTCACCAACAAAGGAAGGTTAAAAGACATTATGGATCATTGGCAAAGTGGTGATTTTATCAAATCTAAAATTTTGGTTCCTATTCCAAAATCTAGAGATGGATTTTCTCATCCAAGTATTGAATTGGAGTTTGATTTTTTTTATAAAAAAAATGAGCGAGGATATTGGTGCGTGGTTCCAGCTTTAAAATTGGAAGCTTTTGCAGAAACTGAAAAGGAAATAGAAAATAATTTGGTTGGAATCATTTTGCAAGATTTTAGAAGATCTCGAAGACTGGGATCGGTGCATGGTATCGTTGATGCTATATGGTATAATGAGATTGAATTATTGAGACACGATATTGAAATAACATTTCCGACACCAGCGGAGTTAGTGAATACCCAGGAGATGCAAAGTGATGAATGGTTGCCCAAAGTTGCGACTAAATTACAAATAGACGAGAAAATAACTTTTGGACGAGAGTCAGAAATGAATCGTTTGGTTCGAGCAATGAAAGGTAATTCTATTCGAAATGTTTTATTGGTAGGAGCATCGGGAGTTGGAAAAACAGCACTAGTTTGGGAGTTAGCATATAGAAGGAAGGAAGAGAATTTTCGGGGACAGATTTGGGAAACAAGTGCTTCCGTTTTAATCAAAGAATTAACTCGAGATACAGGTTGGCAAGACAATATCATTCCTCTTGTTAAAGAATTAACCACTAAGGGCGATATTCTTTTTGTTCGAAATTTGTTGGAGTTATTTGAAGTAGGAAAATATCAAGGGAACAGCATTAGTATCGCTGAATATTTATTGCCATATATTAGTAGAGGTGAGTTAACAATTATTTCAGAATGTACAAATGAAGAAAAAGGGATTATTGAACTACGTAGTTCTAATTACCTTTCTAATTTTCAGATCATTTCCATGGAAACTCCAAAGAGTGATTTAGAAGATATTATTTTGAAAAAAGTAAAAAATCTATCCGCAAAAAACAAAATCAAACTTGAGGCAGAAGCCATAGAAGAGACGATTCGATTGAATAAAAGATTCACCCCATATTCAGGTTTTCCAGGAAAACCTATCCGATTTTTAGAGAGTATTTTACTCAATCAAATTTCTGCCAAAGAAAGAGAATCAATGGTTGAAATCTCAAGGTCAGAAGTCATTGGTCATTTTTGTGAAGAAACAGGAATGCCTCCATTTATGGTTGATCCAAATATTCCTATGCATCCTAACCAAATCAAAGCTCAATTTAATAATGCAGTTTTTGGACAAGAAAGCGCGGTGGAAAGTGTGGTCAATATGTTGAGTACTGTCAAAACTGGTCTTTCAAAAACAGGAAAACCAATTGCTTCATTTCTATTTGTTGGACCAACGGGAGTAGGAAAGACGGAATTAGCAAAAGTACTTTCAGAATTTATGTTTGGGAGTCGTGATCGAATGACTCGATTTGATATGAGCGAATATTCGAGTTATGATGCGGTGAGCAAATTGTTAGGATCTGGGTTTTATTCAGATGGATTATTAACTTCGACAGTTCGACGAGAACCATTTTGTGTATTACTTTTTGATGAAATTGAAAAAGCACATCCAGATTTTTATGATCTTTTATTGCAGATGTTGAGTGAAGGAAGGTTGACTGATAGTCGTAGGAAATTGGTGAATTTTTGTAGTACAATAATTATTATGACTTCCAATATTGGAGCTGCGGCAATGCAAAGAAGAACCATTGGACCTGAAAATAAAAATCAGAATAAAGAGATATCACAAAGGTATCTGAGAGCTGTTCAAGATTATTTCAAACCTGAAATCTATAATCGAATTGATCAAGTGATTCCTTTTGAACCTCTTTCGCAAGATACAGTTCGTTATGTAGTGGAAAGGGAAATCGAAGCACTCAAAAAAAGAGAAGGAATTCGCTATCGGAGAATGGACTTGTCGATTGAGGAAGCAGTCTTAGATTATTTATCCCAAAAAGGATATGATAGTCGATATGGTGCTAGGTATTTGCAGCGAGCCTTGCGCCAAGAATTAATTATTCCGTTATCCAAAAAAGTGAATGTGTTTGACATAGATGATCAGCTGATAGTGAATATTTCTATGAAAAAGGAAAGCATTGAAATTACAGTTGATTCAGATCCATTGGGACTTGATCTACTTTTTGAAGAAATTGAAAAATTCGATTATGCCGATTTGACTGGAGAGTATAGAAGACAAATGCAGAAGTTTCAATCAGGCTTTTTGTTTACTCAATTGATGAGCGATTTAGATATTTTGATTAGAGAAAAAAATAAATTGGGAGAAAGATTTTGGGATGAAAAGGGTAGATCAGAAAGGTATTCCATTTTGCTAAATTTAAAATCTGAAGTTGAAATTCAAGCTATGGAAATGGAAGAATTAGAAACTAATTTTTCATTGGCTTGTATGGAGTTACAAAGCTATAAAACGGAATGGACAGAACAATTGGAAAAATGGAAAGATGATTTTTTTGATTTGAAAGTTAAAAATTTGATGCAAGCTAATCCAATGAATGGGAATGGACGAGTAAGAATTTATGGAAAAAATATCCAACCTTTGATGGATTTTTACATCGAGTTTTTTATCAAAAAAGGTTTTGAGTTTTCCATACAAACAGTCTGGTATCGAGATAGTTTTTATAATGAAAAAATTGATTCAACTAATAAAAAAGGGAAAGTTTATTCAGTTGCTCGAAAGGAATATTATGTGAGAGATTGGATTGATCAAAGTGATAAAAATTTGGAACCAGAAGAACCACAAGACATTTTTTGTGGCATTGATTTTCTGCTTATTGGGAAGTGTCCAAAGTTATATTTGCAAAATGAATCAGGAATGCAACGATGGAAAATAGCTCCAAAAGAGGAATACATTTATATTTCAGAAGTAGTGGGGATCAATGCTCCTTTTCCAGAGAATATTCATAAGAAATCCTTTTTCGAATCTAAAAATACGTTTAGGTTAGTTGAACCACTTTTTTTAGAAGATAAGAATTTGAATATAAAAAGAGAAGTCATTAAAGGGAATTACCTTGATTTAATAATACCTATTTTGGATAACCGATTTGAGTTATCTGTAGATTTGGCTGTGCTATAAAGCAAGTTTAATCTTTTGAAAAATAAAGAAATACATGACAATTTTTTGTATGTTTTAAAAAAAATGTATTAGTTTTGCGCACCGTAAGTAGAGAAATACACAAACTCTACAAGTTATAAATACCCACATTTTACACATATCACCCAATTCAA
>CAZMBP010000082.1:0-55277 GCA_964564545.1 uncultured Saprospiraceae bacterium | reverse complement strand
CATTTCTATTTGATCAAAAAACGACTTCCGATAACTTCCTCCAATTGGAATTTCTTTTCCATTAATATTCAATACATTTCCCATAATCGTCTCAATGTGATTAAGTCCAATGATATAAGATCGATGAACTCTCATAAAATCTGGAAGCTGCAATTTTTCTTCCATCGCATTCATCGTTTGATGTACAACGAATCGTCTAGACTTTAATTGAATGGAAACATATTCTCGCATACTTTCAATATATAAGATTTCAGCAAGAGGTACCTTTTCCATTTTATGATTAGTTTTCACAAAAAAGTAGGCGTCATTTTTTTTCTCAGAAATGTCAGAAAGTGTTTCAGTAGATGAGGAGTTAGATTCTGTTTGCTTTGTTTTATTTAAATTTTGAGTGGCCTTATTGACCGCTTGAAGAAATCGTTCAAAAGAAAATGGCTTAACCAAATAATCCGTCACTTGCATTTCAAAACCTTCCACCGCATATTCACGATAAGCTGTAGTCATAACCACTTGAGGTTTTTGCTTCAAACTTTGGAGCAATTCAATCCCTGTAAATTCAGGCATATGAATATCTAAAAATAAAATATCAACATGATGATTTTGAAGGGCGGCGATTGCCTCGAAAGCATCCTCGCAAGAAGCGACTAACTCCAAGTGAGGTAACTTATTGATGTAGGCCGTTAGCAATTTTAAAGCAGGCCTTTCATCATCAACTATGACACAATTATATTTCATTTGATTATTTTAATCATTTCTAAAGTTGAATTTCTAATTCTACATTGAAAACATTTTCATTTTTTTCAATCTTCATTTTGTGCTTTTCTGGATAAAGTAAATTTAATCGCTCCCGAACATTTTCTAATCCAACTCCCCCCTTTTCTTTTTTTAATTTCTCTCTTGCTGTAGTATTTTTTATAGAAAAAAATAAACTTCCATTATCTACTTTCATTTCACTTTTAAGCCAACCATTTTTAGTGTCTTCCAAGTTGCCGTGTTTAAACGCATTTTCAAAAAAAGGAATAAAAAGCATTGGGGTAATATAAATATTAGAAAAGTCTCCTTTGGTTAGAAATTCAACTTTTAACTCGCCTTCTTTTTTGAGTTGTTGCAAGGCAATAAAATTGTGGAGATAATTAATTTCGGAAGTGAGTTTAACTTTTTCCGTTTTGCAATCATACAACATATAACTCATCATGTCCGACAATTTCAAAATCATTTCAGGTGTCTGAGAAGAATTGGTAAATGACAACGAGTAAATATTATTCAACGCATTGAATAAAAAATGAGGGTTGACTTGCGCTTTTAAAAATCGCAGTTCCGCTTCCAGTTGTTGAGTCTTAAGTTCCTGTTCCAATTCTTCTTTTTTAAAATAATTTTCAATCAAACGAAGTGGAATGGTAATCAAAAGGATAAAGAATCCCGAGATAAACATTCCTCCAAAAAAGTCTGGTGTGAATTCGCTTTTTAAATCCCATCCTAAAATGTTTACAATTTCCCAACCTACAATAAATCGAAATAAAGTGGTTAATAATAGAACTACAAAAACTAAAACTCCGTAGGTCAGATATTTTTTTTTGGAAAAAAATCGAGGCAACAAATACCAAAGGTGAACATATGTCAATGTTATCAATCCTGTCAAACTCACCAGAGTAGGAACTATTGCTTTCAAATATCCTCCGACAAATCCATTGTATATAACCATCATAATTCCGCCAAACAACACCCAAAAAAGTAGATGTCCTAGCTGAATCCATTTTTTGTATTGATTAGGTTGTGTTAGTTCACGCGAATTGGTCATGTGTTGAAGATACAATAATTCACTCATTTGTTTGGATAATATACTTTTCAAATTTAAGCAGAGGAAAAGAACTTTCTACTTTCTTTTTTGCGAATGGATGTATTCTTTCTACGAATCTATTTTTTACTTCAATGAACCTAATTAATCACGGAATTTTCATTCATAGAAACTTTCGAGCCATTCATTGAATAAAATATGAGGTTGGCGAAAAAAAATATTTATAAAGGAAGGATGATGTTAAAATTGTACTATCAAATTCGAACGAAATACTCATAACCCCAAAATTTTTTCAAATGAAAACCACTATCCTTTTTGCAGCCTTGCTCTCTGTTGGATTTTTGTTCCAAAAAAAGATTCAACAAGTCAATTTAGACTTTGATTTCATCCAAAATGAAAATTTCATTTCACCTGCTTCAGCAGCAAGTTTAGATTTTTACCAAAATCAAAAACCAGAAGTAGTTAAAGAAAAAATTACAAAACAATCCTCTTCATTTATTACTCAATTCATCAAAGCCTCCATTCTGCCAATTGGTACGATCGTATTCTTGATGTGGTTAATTTTTGGATTGGATATTTTAAGATCAGTAAAAAACGTAAAATAAAAATAATCAAAACATGAAAAACCTTTTAACTCTTTTAATCCTATGCTTTAGTTTTTCTCAATTAGCAGCTCAGTTTAGTATGACCAATATCCCAAGAGCAAAATTGGAAACGCTACATTCTGATATAGTTGGAGAAGATTACAAATTACATATCACTACTCCATTTGGTTATCAACCAAGTGACAAAAAAATTCCTGTTTTCTTTTATTTGGATGCTTGGGGAACTTCAGGGACTATGAATGAGTTGGCTTCAGGATTATTGTGGGGTAAAAAAATTGATCCAGTCATATTTGTAGGAATTGCATATGAAACGAACCCTTTTGCTTGGGGAAAATTAAGGGAACGAGACTTACTCCCGCCCGTAAATGAGGTAGATACTACAAAAGGAGCAGATAAATTTCTTCAGTTTATCAAAAAAGAGTTGATCCCTTACATGGAAAAAAATTATGGAACTGATCCTGAAAACAATGGATTAATCGGCGCCTCATTAGGTGGATTATTTGTCACTTGGGCTTTAAAAAAAGAACCTTTACTTTTTAATAAATTAGCTATCATTAGTCCTTCATTATGGTATGGTGATGAATTTTTACTTAAGGATCAGGAGCTTTTAAATAACATTAAAAATGCCAACGAATTAAAAATATTCATTGCAGCTGGGTCATTAGAAGGTGGTAATATGAAATCAAATGCAAATAAATTATATGATCTCTTCCAAACTAATAAGAACATTGAATCTCAAAAAGTAATTTTTGAAGATGAGACACATGGTTCTGTAGTACTACCTGCTAGCTCCAGAGGCGTTCGTTACTTGTACAAAAATAAATTCCTAGTATTAAAGGAAGCTGCTTCACTTTATTACAAAAAGAAAGATTACCATAATGGATTAGCCAGCCTTCAAGAGGCATTTGAATTAGCTCCGGATGAAGTGGAGCTAGGAGATAAATATAATATCGCTTGCTTTTATGCCTTGGTAGAAGATAAGGAAAATGCTTTTCGGTATCTAAAGATGATTGTTGATATGAAATATGACAATTATAAGTATATAAAAGATGATCAGGACTTTGTCAATTTATACTCTGATGAAAGGTGGGAGAAAGTACTAAATGCAGTAAAAGATAATGGAAAATAAGTATCTAAAGATTCACCCAGCGATTCCCTAATGAACCAAATGGAACAAGAGTTGGAAATCAATCAATCGGTTTTCCAATGAAAATTTTCAAACTCTAACCCAGAGATTTTATCTCTTGCCAATAGATATTTCACAAAACTCACTTTTGTCATTTTCCATATTGTCAATGTAACATTCGTACCTATTGTAGGAGTTATTTTGATGATTTGGATAATGATGTCTTTAGCTGTTTTTAATTCACCTAAATTATTTATCAAATGAAAAAAATAACCTCCATTACCTTCCTTTTGCTTTTTACCATCACTTTATTTTCACAAAAAATAAAAATCGAAACCGCGGAAGATTTACCGAAGCATTATTATAAATTGGAAAGTTCTACCGCCTTGGATTACATCAAAGATGATGCATTAGCTATTCGATTAGCCAACGAAATAGAAAATAACTTAAAAGCAGATTTGGAAAAATATGATATCCAAGACAAAGCCACCCTTCGAGGATATGAAGGTATGTTTAGAACGATTGCATTGGTTAAAAAAGATTATAAAACTGCTTTAAAGCATTTGAAAAGGAAAAGAGAATTTTCCGAAAAAGAAGAGGATAAGTTGTTGAGCGGTATCGAAGAGGAAGCATATATTTTAGCGAAGTTAGATAAAAATATATCAAGCGAGGAGGCATTCAAAAAAGCCCTTAGAAAAAACTTGACTCAATCACTAGAAGCAGCTCCTTATGAAGTGATTAAAGAATCTGTAGAAAGTGCTGTTGGAATGTTGGGTATCCTTAATGAAAATATATTCCTAGGAGTTTTAGAAGGGCAAATGCAACCTGTATTGGATAAGTCAAAAGGTCAAGTTCCGCAGTTTGCTTCTTTTGGATTATTAGATATGCATCTCACCTTCAAAATTATGTTGCCATATGCAAAGGAAATTTATCATCCCGTGTATCAAAAATTATATAATGAGAATCATGCAGAAGTAGTCTTAGTTGATATTTGGAAGGATCGTGATGTAACTTTTGATAACAATGAACCACTTGAACCTGTGGTAATTGGAATTTGGGATGGAGGAGTTGACATGAATGTTTTTCCAAAAAATAATCAATGGATCAATTCAAAAGAAAAAATAGACGGCAAGGATAACGATGGAAATGGATTCATTGATGATGTTCATGGTATTGGTTTTGATGAGGAAGGAAAACCAGAAATAGGAGTCTTATTGAATGCAAAAAAAATCCATCCAGATATTGAAAAATATCGCCTTTATTCAAAAGGATTAGGAGATATGAATGCTGCCATAAAAAGTAAAGAAGCAGATGAATTCAAGAAATTTATAGCTTCCCTAAAACCAGATGATGTAAGTCCGTTTATTGAAAAATTAGGCTTGTATGGTAATTACGCTCATGGTAGTCACGTAGGAGGGATTGCCGCAAAAGGTAATCCTAAAGCAAAAATCATGGCTGCACGAATTACTTATACCTACAAAAATATTGCACCACCGCCTACTCTTGAGAAATCTCAAAATCGGGCAAATATGCATACAAGTACCATTAACTATTTCAAAAATAATAATGTTCGAGTTGTTAATATGAGTTGGGGTTATTCACAAAATTGGTATGAAAACCGATTGGCAGAAAATGGAATTGGAGCAAATGAAGAAGAAAGGAAAAAATTAGCAAAGCAATTATTTGGAATGGAACGAGATGCCATTTATGAAGCAATGAAAGATGCCCCTGAGATTTTATTTATTACTTCAGCGGGTAATTCAAATAACGATGTGGATTTTGCCAAGAATATTCCTTCAGGACTTGAATTACCAAATTTAATGAAAATCGGAGCGGTAGATATCGAAGGAAAAGAAACTGGTTTTACTACTATGGGAAAAAGTGTGGATGTGTATGGAAATGGATATGAAGTAGAAAGTTTTGTTCCAGGAGGTGCAACCCAAAAAATGTCAGGAACTTCAATGTCTTCACCTCAAGTGGCAAATTTGGCTGGAAAAATCTGGGCAATGTACCCAACATTTGATGTGCAAGACGTGAAAGATTTAATCATCAAGGGTGCAACTGTTTCACCTCACAATGAAAATGTTTTATTGTTAAATCCTAAGCGGAGTATGGAAATGGCGAAGAAGATGTGGATGAAAAAACAATAATTTTTATTTTCAATAAAATAACACCTATACCCCCCTTAATCCTGAGAGGTCAAATTAATTTTTGGCCTCTTTTGATTTTTATACTTTTTCTAAAAACGCTTTTAATCTTTCTCCCAAAAAGTAATTCCATCCACCAATGCAACTTTCCCTTTTGAACTCCGGTACATCATTTGGATAATCTTCTGTGACGATATTGGTTAAGCGAAGTTGGCCCCCTTCCTCTTTTTCAATAATTTCAAATTCTACATATCCATCACCTGAGTATTCTTCATAGGACCAATTATAGGATATTTTCTTTGAAGGAATAACTTCTTTTATTTTCCAAAGGTGAGTAAAAGTTCGCTCGCCAGATTGGACGGCAAAGGAAGTTTCGAATCCAACTTCAGGCTGAAATGATTCAATGTTTGGGAAAAACCATTCCCGCATTTTCTCAGGTTGAGTAATTGCATTCCAGACTGTTTCTACAGATGTGGAGTAAGTCGCTTCAACAATAATTGGTGGGTCAGTTTTTTTCATGATTATTTTTTAAATAAAATTAATATCTAAATAAGAAATTTTCTTTCTTATCTTAAATTAATGTAAATCGAATGTTAACTTAGTGCAAAATTGCTCCAAGTTAAATCCTCTTTTCTTATCAATTAACTTTGAAAATATTTTACGAATATGAATTACGGATTTACGGATATTCTTACACTACTTGGATCACTAGGACTATTCCTCTATGGAATGAAAGTGATGAGTGACTCCCTGATGGAAGTCGCAGGTGATAAAATGAGAAACATTTTAGCATCCATGACCTCTAATAGAATCTTTGGTGTCTTCACCGGATTTCTCATCACATCAGTCATTCAATCTTCTTCTGCAACAACACTTATGGTTGTAAGTTTTGTAAATGCTTCATTACTTACTCTGTTTGAATCCGTAAGTGTAATCATGGGAGCCAATATTGGAACGACTGTAACCGCTTGGTTAATTACCATTTTAGGATTTAAAGTAAGTATGGCTGCCATCGCCCTTCCCTTAGTTGGATTAGGATTTTTATTGACCTTTTCAAAAAATATAAAAACCAGACATTGGGGAGGATTTGTAATTGGTTTTGCCATTCTTTTCATTGGGCTTCAATTCTTAAAAGATGCTGTTCCTGACATCAAACAAAATCCAGAAATTTTAGAATGGTTAAAAGCATATACAGATTTGGGATTCTTTTCGGTGCTCATTTTTTTATTGATCGGAACAGTACTTACCGTTGTCCTTCAATCATCGAGTGCGACTATGGCATTGACTTTAGTGATGTGTTATGAAGGTTGGATTCCATTCGAAATGGCTGCGGCTATGGTTTTAGGTGAAAATATTGGAACTACAATTACGGCGAATCTTGCCGCCTTAGTCGCCAATTTAAATGCCAAACGAACCGCCAGGGCTCATTTGATTTTTAATCTTTTGGGAGTGACTTGGATGTTGATTTTATATTATCCCTTCCTCAATGGAATCGAATGGTTCGTCACTAAAAATGGAGGAGCTTCTCCTTTTGATACTCCCGAAGCAATACCTGTCGCTTTGTCCGTTTTTCATACCGTATTTAATATCATTAATACTTTTGTTTTAATTTGGTTTATTGGATTGATCGTTAAAATTGTAGAGAAACTAATTCCTTATCGCGAGGAAATAGAACTAGGAATTGAACAACCAAAGTATCTCAACAAAAATGCACTCAATTATCCTCAAACTGCAATTAGCGCTTTGTTGAATGAATCTAAACGCCTTTTTGAAGGACCAGTATTCAAGATTTTAGCACATAGTATGAATCTACATCGTGGAGATATTAGATCCGATTTAAAACCTAAAAAATTAGTTCGTTCCTCAAAGGAAATCATTGATATCAATATCGATGAAGTTTATTATTCCAAAGTGAAAACGATCTATGGAAAGATTATCGAGTATGGAACGAAAATACTTTCCCTTTTCAATTTATCTTCTCAAAAAATAGAGTCTGTTAACAAAATAAAAGTAGCTAACCGATATATCGTAGAGGCGGTAAAAGATGCCAAAACATTGCAAGGTAATCTTGACAAATACATGCTCTCTGATAATAAATTTATCAAAAAAGAATACGATCGGCTTCGGAAGAAGATGACTAAGGTTTTAAGAAAAATTTATTTCATTATGGATGATCATTCTCCAGAGGAACATTTGGCATCTCTAATGAAACTAAAAGAAATGGCCAGAAAAAGAGATGTTCTTACTGATGGATCTCTTGATAAGTTAATCCGAAAAGAATTAATTACTAGCGAAATGGCCACATCTTTAGCTAATGATAGTAACTATATTTCTGATATTGCAAGTAACCTTATCAAGGCTACAGAGTTGCTTTACGTTAAGAATGATTCCATTTTATTAGGATTAGAGAATGGCAAAAAGGTCGAGAGTGAAAACAAAATTGATACTGATGAAGATGATTATGATTTATCAACTTCAGAAGATGACGATAAAAACGAAAACGACATTAATTCGGATAATAGTGACTTGAAATAGAAGTGCGAAACGAGTTTACTACTCTTGGGTCAAACCGTCGCTTGGAAAACATGTTGTCCTGTTTTTCTTTCATGGAACAACATTAAGAAGTAATTTTAGTTTGTTTTCAAAAGAACTTTTAATTTTGTTGTTTTTTGATGAGTATGAAATTTTAACTTAAAAATAGTTACATGGAAAATAAGCACGAGGAGATTAAAGAATATTATGGCAAAGAATTGTCAAAAAGTGAAGATTTAAAGACGAATGCTTGCTGCACAATGGAGGAACCTGCTGAACATATCAAAGCAGCTCTAAGTAATATTCATGATGAAGTCATGGCAAAATATTATGGATGTGGATTGGCAATTCCTGCAAAACTGGAAGGCCTTAGAATTCTTGATCTGGGTTCTGGTAGTGGTAGAGATTGTTACATTTTATCTCAACTCATAGGTCAAGAAGGTGAAGTGATTGGTGTAGATATGACTGAGGAGCAACTTGATGTGGCGAATAAACATATTGATTATCATACTGAAAAATTTGGCTACAAACATTCTAATGTAAAATTCCTAAAAGGAAATATTGAAAAATTAGAAGAGTTAAATTTAGAAGAAAATAGTTTTGATTTAATCATCTCAAACTGTGTAATTAATCTGGCAACTGATAAGGAAAAAGTTTTAGCTGATGTTTACAAGTTGCTAAAGCCAGGAGGCGAAATGTATTTCAGCGATGTTTATAGTGATCGTCGAATCAGTAAAGAATTACAAGCTGACCCTGTACTCTGGGGAGAATGTTTGAGCGGTGCTTTGTACTGGAATGACTTTTTGAGAACATCTAGAAAAGTTGGTTTTACTGATCCACGAAGTGTGAAAAATAATCCAATCACAATTGAAAATAAAGAGGTACAAGAGAAATGTGGAGACATACAATTCTTCTCAGTTACTTATCGTTTGTGGAAAATTGATGGATTGGAAGATGAATGCGAAGACTATGGACAAGCAGTTTTGTACAAAGGAACAATTGAAAATAATGCTAGCAGTTTTGACTTAGACGATCATCATAATTTCCCCAAAGGTAAAATCATGACAGTTTGCGGCAATACTTTTTTGATGTTGAAAGCAACACGTTATGCCGAGCATTTTGAGTTTTATGGAACTTGGGATACGCATTATGGTGTCTTCGAAGGATGTGGAGGAGCAATGCCTTTTAACACAGAAGAAGGGGGCGAAAGTGCAAGTTGTTGCTAGCATGATTTTTCCTTGAAAAAATGAAAAGCACAATCTTGTTGGAGGTTGTGCTTTTTGTTTTTTAGGATAAAAATTTGATTTAAACTATCTTACACTTTCAATGGATTTCTAATTTTTAGAAGTAATCAAAACTCTATAAAAATAAGCCACCCATTGAAATGCAGCGTACTTAAAATATTTTCATCTATGATTTCTTTTTGGAAAAAAACATTTTGGATATTTCTTTTGACCCCATATTTCACTAATGGACAAGAAATTATTTTTAGTGTGCCATCAGGCTTTTATTCCAATGATTTTGAATTAGAAATCTCCTCACCCTCTAATTCTCAAATTAGATATACTTTGGATGGAAATGACCCAACAGCACAATCTGCCATTTTTACAACCCCAATTCTTATCGAAGAGAGGAACTCTGCACCCAATTCAATTTCTGAAATCCCCACAAATCCATCCACTACATTTTCCGAATATGTTTGGAAAGCTCCCTTGGTAAAAATTCCAAAAATGCGAATTATCAAAGCTGCTTTATTCAATAACAACATTCAAATTTCCAACGTTTTTTACGAAGAATATTTTATTGGAGAGCCCTTAAATGAAATTGACTTACCTATTTTTTCTATCATTTCAGATAGCGTTGGGCTGTTCGGATACGAAGAGGGAATTTATGTTCCTGGGAAAGATTATGATGATGATCCAGATATATGGCAACCTGGAAATTATTTTAACAGAGGAGATGATTGGGAGAAAATTGCAGGCTTAAGTTTCTATGAAAATAAAAATATCGTTTTTCGTCAAAATATTTCAATGCGTATTCATGGTGGGGCTAGCCGATTGATGCCCTGCAAAAGTATTCGTTTGGCAGCGAAGAGTAGTTTAGGAAATGAATACATGGAATATCCATTTTTTACAGACAGAAGTTGGGAGAAATATAAGCGTGTTTTGCTTCGCAATTCAGGGCAAGATTTTAATCGTTCTTTATTTGCAGATGTCTTGATTCAAAGTTTATTGAAGAACCAAAATGTAGATTACCAAGCTTCTCTACAAGTGGTAGTTTTTATCAATGGATCTTATTGGGGGATACACAATTTGAGAGAAAAATATGATAAATATTATTTTAAAAATTATCATGAAGGGGATTTGGAAGCAATTGATTATATGGAAATTGCCATGCAGTTTATTGCCAAAGAAGGAAATACTGAAGACTATGAATTGATGAACGAATCTTTACTTACGTTAGATTTAACAAATGATGAAAACTACGACCTCATTGCACAACAGATTAATATTGAGAGTTTTATCAACCATCATATTTCCAAAGTATATGGTGGTGGAAATGACTGGGCAGGCAATAATGAGCGAGCTTGGCGAACACATGAGGAAGGAAGTAAATGGCGGTGGCTGGCAAATGATTATGATGATACTTTTATGGAGCTGGATAAAGATTCTTACTTGCACGCTTCTCGTACTGACTGGATTGGCTGGCCTAATCCTGAGTGGTCAACAAGACTTTTTCGCAGCTTGATGACTAATAAATCATTTGCAATTCGCTATAAAAATCAATTAAATTTTCATTTGGAAAATACCTACTCACCTGCTAATGTACAATTGAAGATTGATTCTTTAGCCAGCATCTATCGCCAAGAAATGCCTCGGCATATAGAACGTTGGAATTATCCAAACTCAATAACAGAATGGGAAAATACAATCGAAGATTTTAACTATTTTGCTGCAGAAAGACCAGCCTTAATTTGGGAATCTTTTTTAACCCATTTTCCTAATATTTATGAAAATTCTTTGGAGCTTAAAATTTCACCAAATCCAGCAAGTGATTTTATATTTTTAGATTTGCCAAAATCATGGGACGGAAATGTATTGTTACAAATTTTTCAAGTTGATGGGAAAAAAGTTTACGAACAAAATTTGTCAAATAAAAACCAGAATGAAATTTCCTTGAGTAATATTCAAAATGGGGCTTATCTCATTGTGATTTTTGATGAAAAACAAAAAGAAACTCACAAGTTGGTCATTGCAAAATAATGGAAAGTTATTCCCAACATTTTTTTGACAAACCTCTTCGTTTAGACCGAAGTATTCTGTGCTGAATGGTATCCGTCAAAGACTTTTCTGTTATAAAATTTTCATCAGGATCAAATGACAATTTTGAGATAGGCAATTCTTTTGGTCGATGTTCAGTCGTCAGTTCATACCGATAAACTGTATCTTTTGGAACACCTAAACTTTCTTCTCCAAAGGGATGTGCTTTCACAATAAAAACGAGTGGATCTTTTCTCTTAACCGATTCTTCTTCTAATTTTTTAATTCGATCTGTACTCTTAATAATGTCTAAAATTCTTTTTTGACAATCTCCTAATACGTCAAGTGTCGAAGCTTTTTTTCGCTCGAACTCATAATATTGATCCACAATTTTCCCTAGAGAATCTTTGGTAACTTTTTCCTTAACATCAAAATACTCTTCAATGTATTTTTTACCAGAAACATTGTAACTCTCTAATTCATGCAAAACATTTATATCTTGAATTCTCACACCATCCAATTCAACAAATTTGAAAGTTAAATTATTTACGATGATCCCTCGAAGAGTTGTATTGGAAAAATCTCCACCAAAGAAAGCATTGCTTAAATTTGCTTTCCTCATATCTCCATATCTCATTTCAATGTCTTCTAAAGTTGCCCCACTCAAATCTGCCTGAAGTAACCTACTGTGATTCAGCGTCGCATTTTTAAAATCTGATTTTTGCAAATTGGCAAAACTAATATTTGCATAGTCCAAGTCCGCACCTTGTAGGTTAGCGGCTTTTAAATTAGCATATTGTAAATTAATTTCTCCAAGATAGGCATCTACTAAATTAGCTTCTTGCAAATCAGAGTAACTGAAATTGGCTTTCGAAAATATCTTTTGATATACTTCTGTTCTCAGATTACTATTGACCAATGACAATAATAATTGTCCTCGTTCAGGACTAAGAGGTTGTTTGATAAGTTGGTCATTTTCCAAATAACGATAAGGACGGAAGGCTTGACTTAATGAAATAATTCGACTGATTAATGCTTCACTCAATTGTCCATCATTATTTGGTTGACTAGTTTCATCGCCTATTTTATCCATCAAATTACTCATCAAAAAAACTAGAGAACTCCTACGGTTCCCTTCTTCCAAATTGACTTGTTGATCCAATCGGTTATTTTGATAACGCAATAAAGTATTTTGATTATTTAAAATATAGGTTTGCACACTTAATACTAGCAAAGGCAACACAGTAATGAGAATAGTAAAAACGCCGATCCGTGTAATTCGAATTATTAATTGGGAAGTAAATTCAGCGAGTGAATCTCTAGTGACTTTTTGATCAGGAATTTCTTCGTAAAGTTTTTTGACACTTCTTTTCAATCCGCTACCGACAAGATAGTTTGTAGACAGTCGTCTAAACCAATTCAGAATAGTTCCTTTACCAGCTTCTTTGCCTTTGTAAAAGTTAAGCTCTGTTCGAAGCAATAAATTTTCTTTAATTAAATCCTGTAATTGTTCTTTTGGTTTTTCCTCTTCTTCCATGTCGATAGAATATTTTTCTAGTGGGAAGATAAGATATATCTTTCAAAAGATATTTAGAAAAGATACAATTGAAAAAAATATTTCATTCATATTCCTTAAGGACAATTTTCATCCATGAGAATAAAAACGAAAATTCAATACAGTTAATTAACCAAATAAGATTTTTCAACAGCTTTTTTCAACAATATTTGGAGGATCAGATTTTTTCATGTTATTTCAAATAAAAAAGAAATGAATTTCAGACTTCGACTACTTTTATTCTACATTAATAATATTGCAAAACAAATCGATTACACCAATATCGATGCTCCCTATGTTCGAAAAATAAACCAAAAAGAATTCAAAAACACAACACACATGATCGATGATGCTCCCTTAAAAATGGAGTCTATCAATGATTTAGAAATAAAAATGCGAGACGGAGCAATGATTCCAGTTCGGATATATCATCCTTCCAAAAACTCTAATCGACCCGTTTTTGTGTATTATCACGGAGGAGGTTTTGTCACTCGTAATATCGATAGCCATGACAAAGTTTGCCGCCGGTTGGCACAAACAAATGATATGGTGGTAGTATCTGTAGGTTATCGTTTGGCACCTGAGTTTCCTTTTCCGATTCCTCATCAAGATTGTTACGACTCTACAGTTTGGGTTTCTCAAAATGGTCAACAATACAAGTACAATGCTGAAAAAATAATTGTTGGAGGCGATAGTGCGGGAGGTAATTTGGCAACAGTTGTTTCAATTTTATCTAGAGATGCTGCAAGTCCAAAAATCTCAAAACAAGTTTTGATTTATCCAACTACTGATGCGCGTTTGGAATTTCCATCTATAAATGAATATTCCAAAAAATATTTTTTGACCAAAACCCAGATCCAATGGTTTGTCAACAATTACTTACCCAATAAATCAGATGTTGAACACCCGTTAGCTTCACCAATTTTGACCAAAGATTTAACCAATTTACCGCCTGCGTTTGTTTGTACCGCTGGTTTAGATCCATTGAAAGATGAAGGGGAAGCCTATGCTAAGCGATTAGAAGAAGTTGGTAATAATGTTATTTTCAAAGAATATCCAAATGTCATTCATGGTTTTATCAATATGCCAAAAATAACCCGTAAAGGAACCATGGAGTTGCATGATGATATTAGGAAGTTTCTTGCAGATGTTTGAAGTATTATTTTATTTAAAATAGAAACATCCCGATTTTTCAATATGAAAAACCGGGATGTTATTATTTGTAGTATTTTGAAAATCCGAACTATCCTAATCCAAACTGCTCCAAATGATGCGCCCAATGCTTCCGATTCAACAATGAAAATTCATATCGATCCAACCATCCAAAAACAGTATTTTTCACCTTCCCTTGTGGATTTTCTTTAAACCAAATTTCCAACTCTTCATTAGCCTTCCAAAAAGCATCTTTCGCTTCCTCCAAACTTCCAAATCGTAAATCTTCCACTTCTCCTTTTTTCAAAACAGGGTGATCAAATTCCTTCGGCATCGAACGATAATTCCAAAGTGAGTCCTGCGTTTTTTCCATATACTTTTCAGGAGTCGTGATTTCAGTTTCCACATTCCCCAAAGCCATTTGAGTAAAAAATTCCATGTGCTCCACTAAATGCTGAGCAGTCATTCTCCCCCATTTTGGTTGAGTAGTTTCTGTCAACGCATTTAATTTTTCTTGTAAATATGGTTTTGTAGTTTCTGGAAATGGAGATTTCTTTTGTACCAAAGTCAAAATTGTTGCCATCGCAACCAACTCACCATCTTGATCAAAAATCTCTTCGTACCATTTGATGACACCTGAAGGATGTTCTTTTCCTCGACTATCGCGTTCTACTTTTTCCTTGCAAGTCAAGCGTACTTGAATCGTATCTCCATGGTAAATTGGACGAATGAATCGACAATTGTCTAAACCATAATTTGCGCCCACAGGTCCTTTCGCTGGATGAACAAAAAGTCCTGCTGCTGCTGCCAACAAGAAGTATCCATGCGCCGCACGTTTTTCAAAAATCGTCCCATCCAAAGAGGTTATATCAGTATGCGCATAGAAAACATCCCAAGTCAAATTCGCAAAATTTTGAATATCCGAATCAGTTATTGTTCGCTTGTGCGTAAGCAATGACATACCCGCTTCTATCTCTTCAAAATAATATTTAAAAGGATGTTGAGGTGCTTCCGTCACTTTTGCATTCGGTTGATAAATACCTGTAACTGCTGAAAGTGTAGTTGGAGTTCCTTGCACCGCACACCTTTGAAGATAGTGATTGATGCCTCGCATTCCGCCCATTTCTTCTCCTCCACCTGCTCGTCCTGGACCTCCGTGAATCAAAGTTGGAAGTGGCGAACCATGCCCTGTGCTTTGTCTAGCATTCTCTCGATTAAGTACCAAAATTCGACCATGGTGACTTGCTGCTCCAACTACAAATTCTCTTGCCTCATTATCATCAAATGTTGAAATGGAAGCACATAATGATCCTTTACCCATCTGCGCTAATTCAATCGCTTGGTCAATTCCTTTGTATGGCATAATCGTACTCACCGGCCCGAATGCTTCGATCTCATGCACCCCTAAATTTTTGTATGGATTTTTTTCTAACAATAAAATTGGAGAAAGGAATGCGCCTTTATCATAGTCTGCATCAATCAAATCTATCTTATCCAAACTACCATAAACGATCTCCGCAGTCTGCGCTAATTCTTTTACTCGATCTCTAACTTCTGTCACTTGATCCTTACTTGCTAATGCGCCCATCCGAACACCTTCGGCAGTTGGATTTCCGATTCCGATTCTTCCTAATTGTTTTCCTAATGCAATTTGAACGTCTTCGACTAAATGCTCAGGAACGATAATTCTTCGAATAGCCGTACATTTTTGACCACACTTAGAAGTCATTTCTTTTCTAACTTCTTTGACGAATAAATCAAACTCGGGAGTTCCTGGAGTTGCATTTTCTCCGAGGACAGAACAGTTCAAACTATCTGCTTCCATATTAAAAGGAACTGCCTCTGAAATAATTCTTGGATGCGCTTTCAACATTCGACCTGTGCTCGCTGAACCTGTGAAGGTCACCACATCTTGAGAATCAACTGTATCCAAAATCGTTCGAGCTGAACCACAAATTAACTGCAATGCACCTTCGGGTAAAATCCCTGAAGCAATAATTTCTCGAACAACTGCTTCTGTCAAAAATGAAGTTGCCGTTGCTGGTTTGACTACAGCGGGAACTCCTGCCATCCAATTCGTTGCACATTTTTCGAGCATTCCCCAAACTGGGAAATTATATGCATTGATGTGAACTGCCACTCCTCGTTTGGGAACCATGATGTGCTGCGCTGCAAAACTTCCTCCTCTCGAAATATCCACTAAGTCTCCATCGACATGAAAAGATTGGTTAGGAAAATTTCTACGCAAAGAAGCATTCGAAAATAAATTTCCAAAACCACCTTCGATGTCCACCCAACTATCTGCTCGAGTTGCTCCAGTTTTATAACTCACTTCGTAAAACTGCTCTTTCTTTTTGGTCAAATAAAGCGCGAGTTTTTTGAGCATGTTTCCACGCTGTTGGAAAGTCATTTTTCGCAAAGGTGCGCCCCCTGTCTTTCGACCATAGTCTAGTATTTTTTCAAAATCTAAACCTTTGGTGGTGGACATGGCTACGACTTCGCCGGTGACTGAATTGTAAAGTGGAGAACCGTCGCCGTCGCCAGCTACCCAATTTCCTTGTACGTAATTTTCTAATTTTTTCATTTCTTATAGTTTTGGTAGTATTCCAAAATCCACGGGTGGATTTTGGTGTTTTCAATTTTTATAAAAGTATTATTTCAAGAATACATTTTCTTTTAATCTTCCTTCTCCCCCATCCGAAAATCATATTTCATAAATAAATATGAGTCCACCGCTTTCCCATCTTTCATAGCAGGTTTAAATTTTAATTGTTGAAAACTTTCTTTTATTTCTTCAGTCAAGAAACCATTACTTGCCATTTGAAAATCAACGTCAGTAATATTACCTTTTTCATCAATCGCTACAAAATATTTATAAAACATATTTCCCTCTGGACCATAACTATCAAACAATGAAAGTTCAACATCGAATGACTTTTCTATCTCTTCTTTATTTAAAGCAACTGGATATGAATCAGCTGGTTCTAATTCTCGATTGACGAGCCATTCGTCTTTCATTTCATAAGTAATTTGAGCAACGACAATTGGATTTTTAAATAATGGAAATTCTATTTTTGAAACTTCTTTTCCATGTTTATAAATCGTCTCCGCTTTTAGTTTTCCATTTTCATAATAAGATCTCGTCAAACCATGTTCCTTTCCATTTTCCATTTCTTGGTACAATCCTAAGATTCCATTAGTGTAGTCTTTTTGGGTACCATGCTTTTTATAATTTTTATACTCGTGCTCTTTTCGTTCTAGTTCGCCATCAAAAATTGAGTACTCATTAATGTGAAGTCCTGTTCCAGCTTTCAATAAATGATTTCCATCCTTATCCCAATAGTGGTGGATTAAATAATCTCCATTTTTAAATTCTGCTACTAACTTTTTACTCCCATCTTCATGGAATTCTAACCAATCACCATCTCGTTCGTAATCAGAAATATAAGTTCCAGACTCTTTTAGTTGCCCATTGGAATACCACTCTTTGTAGGCACCAATTCGTTTTTCAGTTTCTAAATTTCGATGTTGTAATTCTTTTGGGTTTCCATTTTCATAAAAAAGAGTAATGACTAATTGATTGAGTTCAGGAAGAATTTTTGATGTCTTTTTCAAATTTCCATTTTCAAAATAGAATTCTTTTTCACCAGTTTGTTTTCCGTTTTTGTATTCGATTTTTTCATTAAATCCATCTGTCTCAAAATAGCTTTTAAAAGTGCCGTCGATGACTCCATTGATTAATTGAAACTCTTCTTTGATTTTTTTATTTGGAAAAAAAATTTGGCAAACTCCTGAGTAACTCATGTCAAAAGCTTCTCCCGATTCATCGACGCAAAATTCATTTGGATTTTTTCGAATGAACGTTTCTATCTTTTTCATTGTAGCCTCATTCATATCATAGTAATCATCATCCAACTCTTCCATGGCATCTAATCGATCATACAAATCACTACCAAACAAATCATCTTCTTGCGCTTTCAAAAATAGTTTTTCATTTTTCAGATAAATGCGATGTGCTTTCGTTGCGAGCTTCGCCATATCGTTATCTCCAATATACTCTAGGCCTTTGATGATCGTCGGCATGTACTTTCCATAGCCATTAAAATAAAATTGTACAAGGCCTCCATTCGTCACTTGCCCATCTAAATACCACCAATAATACAAGGCTTTTTGACCGAAGGAAAGGCTTTTATTTTTTTCGAGTTCTTGATCTCGATCTCCTACAAATTTGGAAAGTGGCTGAAGAATAAACCATCCAAAGTCGTAACCATCTAGTTTGTAAAAATCCCCTTTGTTTAGTTTAGGTTTAAAATGACTCGCTTCTTCGAACACCCAATATGGATCATTCGGTTGTTCTTTTTGTCCAAATATTTTACTACATAAACTCATAATTAAGATGGTGTATAATATTTTTAGTTTCATTTCTTTTTACTGAAAAGGTTAGATGGACACTTCATTTTCTAGGGCAACTCCTTTTTCAAAATCAGAAATATTTTTCAAAGTTGTCGTTGCAATATTTTCTAAAGCTTCATTGGTCAAAAACCCTTGGTGAGCTGTAACTAACACATTCGGAAATGCCATCAGTCTCATAATTTGATCATCGGTAATTATTTGCTCACTTAGATCTTGGAAAAAGATATGTTCTTCTTCTTCATAAACATCAATTCCTAAATAACCTAATTTACCTTTTCTCAAAGATTTAATAACTGCTTTGGTATCAATTAACCCACCTCTACTCGTATTAATCAACATGGCTCCTTTTTTCATTTTAGAAAAAGTTGCTTTGTTCATGAGATGATGAGTGTGATCATTCAGCGGACAATGCAAAGAGACAATATCTGATTGCTGAAGAACTTCTTCAAAGGGAAGGAATTTAATGCCTTGCTTTTTTAACTTTTCATTTTCGAAAATATCAAAAGCTAAAACGTTGCAACCAAAGCCTAGCATTATTTGACAAAAAGCTTCGCCAATTTTCCCGGTTCCAATCACTCCAACTGTTTTTCCAAAAAGATTAAAACCAGTCAATCGACCTACCGCAAAGTTTCCTTCCCTAACTCTATTGTAAGCCTTGTGAGTTTTACGATTAAGCGTCATAATTAAAGCAACTGCATGTTCTGCAACTGCCATCGGTGAATAGGCTGGAACTCTTACTACTTTTATTCCAACCTTTGCTGCTACGTTTAAATCTACATTATTAAAACCTGCACATCGTAGCGCAATTATTTGCACTCCGTTTTGATGCAATTTTTTAATAATCCCTGCATCAACTTTATCATTTACAAAAACACAAATTGCTTTATAACCTTGGGTAAGGTTGACTGTTTGATCATTTAGTCGTGCCTCATAAAAGTCTAGTTGATGCTTCTGATTGTTATTTTTTTTAAATGATTTTTGATCATATGACTTGGTACTAAAGAAGGCTATTTTCATTTGAAAAATTTATTTTTTTTAAGCATTCACATTTTCAATCACCGCAGCATAACCCTGCCCTACTCCAACACACATTGTCACCAACGCATATTTTTTTCCCGTCAAACTCAACTCCAAAGCTGCAGAATAACAAATCCTAGCGCCAGTCACTCCCAGCGGATGACCAATGGCAATCGATCCTCCATTTGGATTAATTCGTGGATCATCATCTGCCAATCCCCACTCTCGAATGCAAGCCAAACTTTGCGAAGCAAATGCTTCATTCAATTCGATCACATCCATATCTTCCATCGTTAAACCTGCTTTTGCTAAAGCTTTGTTGGAAGCTGGAACTGGGCCAATTCCCATGATGCGAGGTTCTACCCCAACGACTGCGGAGCTTACGATTTTTGCTAAAGGTTTTAAATTATATTTTTTCACGGCATCCTCTGAAGCAATGATGGTTGCTGCTGCACCGTCATTTAATCCTGAAGCATTTCCAGCAGTTACGGTCCCTCCATTTTCTGCTTTACGAAATGCAGGACGTAATTTTGCTAAAGCTTCCATCGTCGTAGTCGCTCTGATAAATTCATCTTTTTCAAAAATGATGGGATCTTTTTTTCGTTGTGGAATTTCGACTGCAATTATTTCTTTTGCTAATCGTCCATTCTCTTGAGCTGCCGAAGCTTTCATTTGCGATCGGTAAGCGAATGCATCTTGATCTTCACGACTGATATTATATTTATCTACAAGGTTTTCTGCAGTTACTCCCATTCCGTCGGTGCCGTACATTTCATGCATTTTTTTATTGACAAAACGCCAACCGAAACTACTGTCATGCATCTGTGCATCTCTACCAAATGGTTTTGAAACTTTTGAAATTACCCAAGGGCCACGAGTCATATGTTCAACTCCTCCTGCAATAAATAAATCTCCATCACCAGCTTTGATTGCTCGGTTGGAATGGATGATTGCAGATAATCCTGAAGAACACAATCGGTTGATTGTTTCGCCTGGAACTGACCAAGGAAGTCCTGCCAAAAGTGAACACATTCGAGCGACATTTCTGTTGTCTTCGCCTGCTTGATTTGCACATCCGAGAATAACATCGTCGTAAGCTTCTTTTGGGATGTTTGGATTTTTTTCGACTAGGGCTTTGATGACGTGTGCGCCGAGATCATCGGTTCGGATAGTGGATAAAGTTCCTGTGAATTTTCCGATTGGAGTTCGGATTCCATCGATTATGTATGCTTCTTTCATTATTTTTTTGATAAAATTTTGTTCTATTTTTTTATTTGCAATATTTATTCTTCAATTACATTTTTACTACTTCGATAAACTGTGCCTCTAAAATAATAATAAATTTCTCCTACTTCATTCATTACATTAACATCGAAGTCAGCCGTCTTGTGAGTAATATTTAAGGGTTTTGCTTCTGCTATTAAAACTTCTCCTTCCTTGGCAGGTTTGGCGTAACTCATACTTCCATTTATCGAAACTGCTAATCGTCCAAATGAGTTGGAGGCAAAGGCAAATGCGCTATCTGCAAAAGCAAAAGCGATTCCGCCATGCATAATACCGTGACCATTAAGCATTTCTTTTTTGACTATCATTTTTATTTTGCAATGTCCTTCTTCGATAAGAATTGGTTCGATGCCCATCCATTGACTACAATAATCTTTGGACATCATTTTTTGAAAAACTGCTTCGGCGAGTTCGTTTTGTTTTGACATTGGAGCTTTTATTTTTAAGTCATGAACCAACACAGACTTTACTGACTACCGAAAAAAAATGTGTTCGGGAAATGTCAGTAAAGTCTGTGTTGGTCTGTGGCTTAATTTATTTCAGACATTTAAAATAATCAAATGGTTCGAGGCAATCTTCGCATTGGAATAATGCTTTGCAAGCGGTAGATCCAAATTGGCTGACCATTTTGGTATTTGTGGAACCGCAGTTGGTACATTTCACGATTCGCTTTCCGTCAATCAATGCGAGTTTGTCTGAGGTCTCATCGAGGGGTGCAGCGATTCCATATTTTTCTAATGCTTCTCTTCCTTCCTTTGTGATCCAATCAGTTGTCCAAGCTGGAGACAAAATTAATTTTACGGTTGTATTGTAACCTGCTCCATCCATTTTTAATTTGATGTCGGTTGCGATGGTATCCATGGCTGGGCAGCCTGAATAGGTTGGGGTGATCTTTATTAATAAATCTTTTCCGTTTTCGTCAAGTTCAATTTCTCGGACTACTCCCATGTCCATGATTGTGAGAACGGGGATTTCTGGGTCGCTGACTTCGCGGAGGAGGTCTTCTATATTTTTATTTTTGACGGAGTCCATTTTTCTTTTTTTGATTTTTTTTGGAAAAAGTTGCTTCGCTCTTTTTTGCGAGCCGACTAAAGTCAGCCGCTATGTTACCAAGTCATGTTTGGGTAGGCTCTTTGCATGTATTGTAATTCTGCCAAGATGAATCCCATTTGCTCGGTGTGAATTCCTGTTTTCCCATTTACTTGACGAGATGGGATTTGTGGAATTTCTAAGGTTGCTTCTGAAAAAACTTCTTTTACTTTTTCGTCAAATCTTTCTTTTACCAAACTCAAATCAGCTCCGATTCCTAATTCTTTCATTTCTTTTTCGATTGGTGTTTCTCGAAATAACTCATGGACGAATGGAAATAAATGATTCATCGCAGTTTGCATTCTTTGATGACTTTCTTCTGTTCCATCTCCCAATCTTCTTACCCAGGAAGATGAAAATCTCAAATGGTAGCGACTTTCTTTGATTGATTTTGCAGCAATCGCAGCGATCGTCTCATCATTGCTTTCCATCAATTGTTCAAGCAATGGCAAATGATATGCATCAAATAAAAACTGTCGCCCAATTACGTGTGCGAAATCTGTATTTGGTTGCTCGACTAAAATTGTATTGAGGTAGTCTCTTTCGTAGCGTAGAAATGCAATAGAATCTTCAGTTGCATCTCCGCCTTTTATTTCTGCTGCATAATTAAAATAACTTCGAACCTGGCCAAACATATCCAAAGACATATTTGTCAAGGCGATATCTGTTTCCAAACTTGGACCATGACCACAAAGTTCTGAAAGACGATGTCCTAAAATCATTGAATTATCACCGAGCAATAAAATATATTGATATAATTTTTCTTTCACGATTATTTTTTTTTGAGAAAATAACAAACTGAAAATTAGTTCTAATTAAAATGGGATTAACCATTAACCGTTCATCATTAACCGTTATTTACATGTGTTCTAATTCGTCAGGCAATTTGTAAAAAGTTGGATGACGATATACTTTATCTTGAGCAGGTTCAAATAATTCACCTTGGTGCTCTGGATTGGAAGCGGTGATATGCTTGGATTCAACTACCCAAAGGCTCACACCTTCTTCTCTTCGAGTGTAAACATCTCTCGCATTTTCCAAAGCCATTTCAGCATCTGCTGCATGAAGACTTCCAACATGCCGATGTTCTAATCCATTTTTACTTCTGATAAATACTTCCCAGATTGGTAGTCCTTGATTTGCCATTTTTTTATTTTTTTATAATTAACCCAAAATATCCGTGGCTCGGTTTGTAACTGTGTCACGGGTACAGTTTTAGATTAAATTGCTTGTTTTAATTCTTCTTTCTTTGCTTGTTTTTCAGAGTGTGCTAAAGCTGCTTCTCTCACCCAAGCGCCATTGTCCCATGCTGCATTTCTAGCCGCTAATCTTTCCTTGTTACAAGGTCCATTTCCTTTTACAACATTCCAAAATTCATCCCAATCAATTGGTCCAAAATCGTAATGTCCTCTTTCTTCATTCCATTTCAGATCTGGATCTGGAACCGTGATTCCTAAAATTTCTGCTTGAGGAATTGTATTGTCTACAAACTGCTGACGAAGTTCGTCATTCGTTTTTCGTTTGATTTTCCATTTGACAGATTGAGCTGTATTTGGTGATTCTTCATCTCTTGGTCCAAACATCATTAAACTTGGCCACCACCATCTATTGAGTGCATCTTGCGCCATTGCTTTTTGAACTTCTGTTCCACGGCAGAGGGTTAACAAAATTTCGTAGCCTTGTCTTTGATGAAAACTTTCTTCTTTACAAATTCGAACCATTGCTCTAGCATAAGGTCCGAATGATGTTCGAGTTAGCATCACTTGATTGATGATTGCTGCTCCATCAACTAGCCAACCGATTGCTCCAATGTCTGCCCAAGTCAAAGCTGGATAATTAAAGATACTTGAATATTTAGCTTTGCCTGTGTGCAGTTGGTGGAACAATTCATCTCGGCTGATACCTAAAGTTTCTGCTGCTGAGTAAAGGTATAATCCATGTCCTCCTTCGTCTTGAACTTTGGCTAATAACGCTACTTTTCTTCGAAGGGATGGTGCTCGACTGATCCAATTTCCTTCGGGTAGCATTCCTACTACTTCGGAATGGGCGTGTTGAGAAATTTGTCGAATGTGTGTTTTTCGATATTTCTCAGGCATCCAATCTTTTGGTTCGATTTTTTCGCCTGCGTCGATTCTGTCTTGGAATTTTTTTTCTAAATCTTGGGTATTCATAATACTTGGATTTTAAACCCCCAACCCCTAAAGGGGAGTTTTGGGTTTCCTTTTAAATAAGATTTTTCATTTACTAAATTGACGGTTGAAGAAAGTTATCTCCTAATGAATGAAAGTAAAAAATTCATTCGAAAGGAAAGCCAAAACTCCCCTTTAGGGGTCGGGGGTTAACTATCGAAATCAACCACCACCTTCTCGCTCGTTGGAATTGCTTGACAAGTTAAAATATAACCTTGTTCAATTTCATCTTCTTCTAGTCCATAATTTACTAAAACTTCTACATTTCCTTCAATTAATTTTGCTCGGCAAGTGCAACAAACACCGCCTTTGCATGCGAAGGGAAGATCTGCGGCATTCTTTAATGCAGCATCTAATATATTATCTGAGCCTTGCTCGATTTTGAAATTCATACTTTTCCCTCCTTCCAAAATCGTTACGTCTGCTACTTTTCCTTTGAAGGTTTGAGCTACTTTTTTCTTAGCTTCTACATTACTTCCAGCCGTGGTGAATAATTCGAAATGAATCTTTTCCTTCGCTACTTCTTTTTTCAATAAAAAATCTCGAATCATCAAAATCATTGGCTCTGGTCCACATGAAAAATACTCATCAATTTGGTTTACATCGCAAATCGTTTTGAAGATGATTTCCATTTTCTCCTCACTCAACCTTCCTTTTAACAATGGAACATTTCGATGCTCTTGTGTCAAAAAATAAAAAACTTCGAAGCGACTCATAAACTGATTTTTCAAGGCTTCGAGTTCTTCTTTTAAAATAATGGAAACAACCGCTGGATTGATATAAAATAATTTGAAGGTCGCATTTGGCTCGGCCAACAAATGAGTTTTGATAATGGAAAAAATTGGAGTAATTCCACTTCCTGCTGCAAAGGCAACGTAATTTTTTTGTTTCGATTTATCGACTTCCACGAAAAACTTTCCGTTGGGAGGCATCACTTCTAGTTCATCTCCTACTTTTAATACTTCATTGGCAAAGGTGGAAAACTTCCCTTCTTCGATTTTTTTAATACCTACTTTCCATTCATTGTCGAGAGGACTTGAACATAAAGAGTATGATCGTCGAACTTCTTCTCCATTTATATTTGCTTGTAAGGTTAAATATTGGCCTTGCTTAAATGCAAATTGGCCTTGTAACTCTTGAGGAATATCGAAAGAGATTATTGAACAATCTGGAGTGGATTTTTCAATTTCTGATACTTTTATTTTGTGGAATTTGTCGCTCATTATTGTTATAACTTTTTTACGATCGAAATGTTGTGTAAAACTAACGTTTGTTAGTTTGATATACAAAAAAAGTGATGTCTTTTTTGGGACATCACTTTTTTTACGAGGCTTCTTTTTTTGAAAAAAGTCGCTTTGCTCCTTTTTTGGGTCAGCTAAAGCAGACCGCTACGTGTTTGTATCTGTTAAAATGCATACCCGATTCCTGCTCCTAGTTGGAAATACCATTTTTTGAATGGGGTTAAATCTACTAGTGGTATTTCGTTTGTTGGGGTAAATTCAGAGATATATAAATGGTAATTTTCACCTGCTGATAAATCTACTTTTGAAAAATATCCTGAGAGGAATAAGTCAAATCCACCTTTCAATTTTGTTCCACATTTTTTTGAAGAAGAACCTAGGATGAATAATTTTCCAAATCTAAACTGAGCATATGGAGTTGAGCCCGATGCTAGAACATCAGTTTGTTCATTTGAGTCAAATGAAATATCATCTGTTGAAGAAAAGTAATCGGTGTTTTTATCGAAACTAATCGTAGATTTTATTCGCATATCGATTCCTCCTCCAAGATCAAAATATATTCTATTCGCTGCAATTGATTTGATTAAAAGTCCTAATTTCAACGACTCACTTCGAAGTTTAATATTATCAGAAAAATCCAATGGAACTCTGGTATCAGCATCTCCATTTTTTAAATAATCACCTCCTACATGATAATTATTTGGAGAAATAAATTCAAAAACTTGGCGATGATACCCGATTGATATATACGGCCGGATCGCTGATATTTTATCTCCTTTGCTTCGAGTTCGCTCGAAAGGTAATCCTATTTCAGCATCAAGTTGAGTGCTTGGCCAAGACTCTAAATAAGTAGAAAAGCCATCATTTTTATTGAATAAAAACCAGTTAACACTTCCTTTCAAAATAAAGTTTGGAGATAGTTTTTTCTTTGAACCTTTTTTGAAATTAAGGATTTCATTCGCTGGTCGATGAGCTACTGAGGAGCCAATTGTATATTTGTAATAATGAAATAATTCATAGGATTTTACCATTTGTGAAAGAAACATTTGAATCTGACCTTTGGCTTCTTGATTTTGACCGTCCTTAAAACTTTGCGTTCCTGTCTGTGCTAAAAACTTATCAAAAGCTGTCGTTACAACTGGCAAAATTTGATTATTGATGTTTGGTTGTTCCTCCATAATCTTTACCAAATTTGGATTCAACTCATTATAAAGTCGATTGAAATCATTTTCCATTTTTGGATTTTTTAAATCAGACCAAATTGATGCAATCTCTTTTTTATAATTTTCTAAATCTTTTAAATGTAAATTTTCAGGATAAGCAATGGCATACCAATCTCCATTTTTAAATTCATTTTTTGCAATGCCTTTTTGGTTTGGGCGAATCGAATGTTCTGCGTATTCTCTTTTATTTTCTCTACCTGTGAGAACTTTCATCGAAAAACCACTTTCATTAATTAGGTTGTAAGTTGACTTGGAGCAAAACTCGAATTCGATCATTTCGCCAAGTGGTTCCGCAACTTTAGCAGCACCAAACATATCATCGTCAGAAATTATTTCCCTAGGTTTAGATGATTTTTGAGGTTGGTTTGAATTTGTCTTTACGACTTCTGTTGGAGTCGATGAAGACGATTTTTCTTCAACATTAGTTGGTGCTTTGTCCTCAGACTTAGTTGGTTTGGATTTATTATTTGAAACTTTAGAAGTTGGTTTTGATTCAGGTTTTGTTGGTTTGTTTTCTGGTTTTTTGTTTATTTTTTTGATGGGTTTTGATTCAGATTTCGATATCTCTTTTTTCCCTTTTTCTTCAACTTTCACCTTTGCCTTAGATTTATTTTTAGCATTCGATGTGTTGCTTTTCTGAGCTATTGGAGTTTCTACTTTTACAACTTTTGTAGCTTCTTTCTTTGCTACTTTTGTCGCTGAATTCGATTTCTTCTCAACTTTGGATGTGTTACTTTTTTGAGCTGCTGGAGTTTCTGCTTTTACAATTTCCTTCGATTCTTTCTTTGCTGCTTTTGTCGCTGAATTCGATTTCTTCTCAACTTTCAAAGTGTTGCTTTTTTGAGTTGGTGAAGTTTTAGTTTTTGCAACTACTTTTGTTTTCTTCTTTTTAGTTTTTCGGTTTTTCTCTGCTTTTGGTGAATCTCCTTTTGGCGCTGATACTTCTTTCTTTTCATTCACCGCCAAAGGCTTACCTTCCGAAACACTCATCCCATTTTCCGTTTTCAAAAAATCAATTAATGCATTAAAACTGTTCGCATCTTTTTCTATTTGAGAAAAGTTACCTCTTCGAATCCGTCGCCACTCTGCATAAAGTGCATCATGATTATCAAATTTAGGATTAGAATATTCTATAGATTTCAACTCTTTCCCTAATTCTATTTTGTGTAAAATATCACCCTCTGCATTTTCAATAACTGCTTCATAATAAGGTGAAATATATTGTACTTCTAAATATAATTTTTCATTATACTTTGGTTTCCCATGCGTGATAGTCTGCTTGGTTTCCAGTCCTTTTTTGAAATCAATTTTTAGAGACGCATTGCAATAATTAGCATTTTGCTCCGCAAGTTCGATGATGAATTTTTCGAGTCTCTCAACGTCTCCATTAAATTGTGAAATGAAATTTCCTTTGACAGGTTGAATCTGTACGGAAGGCTTGCAATTGGGTGTAGAATTTGCGTAAATGTTAACTGATAAAAATAACAATAAGCCTACGGCAAGAACGCCATAAAGTGTTTGTCTCATGTGAATATTTGTGTATGTTTTCTAAAAAAGTATGTCTAAAATATCGGCTTGGAAGGAGGGATTTAGTAGTTTTTTTTGGGAGAGTAAATTCTTAAAATTTATTATATGTTCTCTTTGCAGGAGCAAGATAAGCCATTTTCCAATTAAAATCTCGAAAATGGTTATTGGAAAAAGTAAATTTTACGTCTTTTTTAACCCTCCGATTAAATTATTGATCAGTTCAGTTTCTAAAACTAATGGGTTGATATTTTGATTTTTTGAATACCATGAATACAACCATCGCAAAGTTGATAAAATCGAGAAGACCGCAATATCAACATTTACTTTTTTCAAATATCCATCTTTAATACATCTTTTAAAAACCTTTTTGAATTCCTTTTCATATAAATTTCTAAGGTCTAAAAATTCTTTGAGTGCATCTCTTTCTTTTGTTTTTTCTAAGTGAATCCATTCATTAGGAATCAATGAGACACCATCTGTATTTTCGATAGTAATTCGTATTTGATCGGCAATAATGCGTTCGAGTTGTTGAATAGAAGTAAGTGGTGAGTTGGAAATTTCTTGAATTCCTTTTGTGTAGCGATGTGCAAGTGGGAGCAAAATAGCTTGGAGGATTTCTTGTTTTGATTTGATGTGGTTGTACAAACTTGCAGATTCCATCTTCATCTCTTGAGCGATATTTCGGACGGAGGTTGCAGAATAACCTTTTTTGTGGAAAAGGATAGCTGCTTTTTCCAAAATTTCAGTTCGTCTTGATTTGTCTTTTTTTACCATGGCGCAAATTTAGGAAATTAGTGAAGAACTATCATTTATCACTTCATAAAATCCTTTTGCTTTGAGTAAGCACTCTTCATATTCTCCTTCTGGATTTGAATCAAAAACAATTGCTCCGCCAGTTTGGTAGGATAGATAATTTTTATCCGCATTATAAATCATGCTACGGATGACAACATTGAAATCAAAATCTCCTTCAGGTGAGATGTAGCCAACTGCACCAGAATATAATCCTCTTTTTGTTTTTTCAAATTGCTCAATGAGTTCCATCGCTCGAATTTTTGGAGCTCCTGTCATTGACCCCATTGGATAAGCATTTTTAATCGCATCGACAAAATGAACCTCTTCTTTGAGTTCACCGACGACGGTAGAGATCATTTGATGCACCTGTTCGAAGGAATGGATTCCAAATAATTCTTCCACTTCTACGGTTCCTGCCTTGCAACTTTTCCCAAAGTCATTTCTGACTAAATCTACAATCATTACATTTTCAGATCTATCCTTTGGAGAGTTGTAGAGCTGTTCTTTGAGTTGTTCATCTTCCTCGGAGGTTGAACCTCTTTTGATCGTTCCTTTGATGGGTTGAGAGATTATTTTTTTGCCTCGCTTCGCCACAAATCTTTCAGGGCTTTCGCAGATCAAATATTTATTATTGAATTTATAAAAAGCGGCAAAAGGTGCTTTTCCAATTGCATTGAATTTTTCAAATAAAGTATAAGGATTCATTTCTGCCTCTTCGACAAAAAACTCTTGGCAGAAATTCATTTCATAGATATCTCCTTTGCTGATGTGAGATTTTATTTTACCAATAGTTTCTAAATATTCTTCTTTTGAAATCCGATGTTGGATGTCCTTTTTTTCTATTTTTTTATTGGGAAAAATTGCTGCATCAAGAATTGAGGTATGATTTATTTTTTCAAAAATCGAAATGGCTTTTTCATTTTTTGCATAAATCTGAATTTCTTTTTCGAAAAACGCTATGACAACCTTTGGTTGAAAAAAATGGAGATTGGGTAATTCTAATCTGTCGAAATTAGCGGATTGGAGATCTTCGATTTCGTTTTTTAAGTCGTAGGTGAGGAAGCCGAAGAGCCAGTCTTTTTTTGTTTGGTGGAAGTTTTTTAGATTCTCGAAGGAATTTTGAGAGTTACTTTTTGATTTTGATGGAATATTAGTTACGATTTCATCATTTGCTCCTACCGCTAGAAGTGCTTCAAATTTTGAATATTTTGAACTATGCTGATTACTATCAAGATAACTCACCACTTCATATTGAGTAGCCCATGCAAATGCTTTCTTTTTGAAAAGCAGCATATCATCAATTCTGAAACTGGTTATATTTTTATCAAAGAGAATTTCCGTCATAGAATTTTAAAACTATTTTATCCAAAAGGTGAACACAAAAGTACGTTCAATAGTTGAGACGTAAAAAGCGTTGAAGGATACTTTTCCAACAACGCTTTTTAGTTTTTTTAATATTATTTAACACATCGGATTTTTAACTTCCGAGACTTAATATTTTAATTTCTACCCTTTGATTTTTCTTTTGCATTTCTGCACTTGGAGAAAAAGTAATCTGTTGAGTTTTTCCATAACCTCGATAAGTCAATCGATTAGATGGAATTCCTTTTTGCACTAAAAAGTCTACGACAGCTTTTGCTCGATTGGTCGATAAAGTTTGACAATATTCTGTATCACAGAATCGGTTAGTATGTCCTCCAATTTCAACTGATACTCTTGAGTTTTCATTTAAAAAATTATAAATATCATTCAAAACTGGTCTTGAATCATTTGTGATTTTAAATGAATTTATTTCAAAATTAAGTTGATCCACTCGAATTGTTTCTCCTGGTTTTAAGTCACTTAATTCTTCTTCAATTTCTGACTTAGGTTCTTCAACCGCAACAGGTTCTACCACAGGTATTTCGTAATTAATTGTTGCTTCGTCAGAATCATTTCCGCCTGAATTTGCAGCTTTTAGGACAATTTTATTAGCACCTTCCTTCAACCTTAGATTAGCAGTTACTTTCCCCGTAGCAGAATTAAAAGTAAATGATCGATTATTTCTATTATTTACTTTCATTAAAATTTTCCGCTTCTCTTTTACATTTTTCACATTCGCAATCAACTTATATTTTTTCGCCTTTACCGTTTTTGGTGAAGCAGATGGAGAAGTGATTTCCACGATTGGTTTTTCTACTAAATTTTCATCACATGGAATTGGTTGAATTGCAGAAGCTTTATCCAATAAAATATTTCCATTCGGCGGATTAAAAGTAGGTGTCTGATAACTAGCTTCAAATACGATATAAGTTATCTTTCTTTTAGGTTCGAACTTAAATGTATACTCTTTCCAATCGGAATGAGTGATTAATTTAGTTGTCCCCAAAGAAACTGCATTATCGCAAAATCCTAATCCACCTTTTATACTCAACTTGATTGGCGTCGTAAAATCTACTACCTCTTCAGAACCTCGAATTCCACTTTTATAAATTTTTGAAGTTGCCACATAGATACTGAAAGAATAACATTTACCTGGCATCAATGGTTTTTTCAATCTTTGCGCTACAGATTCATAAGAATCATTTTCACGAACGACCATTCCTAAATAAGTATCTCCATCGAAAGCTTTTTTAGTAACGCCAAAATTATTTCGCCCTGAATCATCATCTATTGGGTGAACATCAGGAGGTGTTTCTAATGGGAAATTAATATCACCGCAATCATACCACCCTCTTGGTTGTTGTCCCGGTCGTGCAAAATCTTCGAAAGAAGAGTTATTTAATTCGATTGGTTCTCCTTGCGCTAAAGTTTCTCCGAAAGAGAAAAGCAAAATGGAAAGACAAGCAATAAAAAATCGTTTAGACATATTTTGTTCTTTAAGTTTTTTCATCGAGAATTAAATAAATTTTCATGATGAAACGAAAATTCAGGAAATACTCTTAAAATTTAAACGTATAGATTGCCTGGTTTTGTTGGATAAAAGAGGTAGAAAAATACGCAAAATTCCTAACTTATTGGAAGTTTAAGTTTTCATTAACAGAAAAACTAACGGTGAAGGGTTAACGGTGAATGATTAACACCACTATCAAAAAACACATTGTGGAGTTAACCATTAACCGTTAATCATTAACTGTTATTTAAACGCGTTCAAGCCAGTCACGTCCATTCCCGTAATTAATAAGTGAATGTCGTGGGTTCCTTCGTAAGTTAAAACTGTTTCCAAATTCATCATGTGTCGCATGATTGGGTACTCGTTTGTGATTCCCATCCCGCCATGAATTTGTCTAGCTTCTCTTGCGATTTCTAAAGCCATGTGAACATTATTTCTTTTAGCCATTGAAATTTGGGCAGGCGTAGCTTTTCCTACATTAGCTAGCGTTCCGAGTCTCCAAGCCAATAATTGAGCTTTGGTAATTTCGGTAATCATTTCAGCTAATTTCTTTTGAGTCAATTGGAATTGACCGATTGGTTTTCCAAATTGAATCCGCTCTTGCGAGTATCTCAAAGCAGAATCGTAGCAATCCATAGCTGCTCCAATTGCTCCCCAAGCAATTCCATATCGAGCTTTTGACAAACAACTCAACGGTCCTTTCAAACCTTCTACCTCTGGTAAAATATTTGATTTAGGAACTCGTACATCTTCAAAGACAAGTTCTCCTGTAATGGATGCACGTAAGCTTAATTTTCCGTGAATTTCTGGAGCAGAAAATCCTTCCATTCCCTTTTCTACGATCAAACCTTTGATTCGACCTTCTTCATTTTTTGCCCAAACTACAGCGATATCAGCAACTGGTGAATTAGTAATCCACATTTTTGCTCCATTCAAAATCACATGATCTCCATCATCTTTGATATTGGTCACCATACTACTTGGATCTGATCCATGATCTGGTTCTGTCAAACCAAAACATCCAATCATTTCTCCACTCGCTAATTTTGGCAAATACTTCATTTTTTGTTCTTCCGAACCAAAACGATAAATCGGATACATTACTAATGACCCCTGAACTGATGCCATAGAACGAATTCCAGAGTCTCCTCTTTCCAATTCTTGCATGATAATTCCATAGGCGATTTCATCCATTCCTCCGCAACCATATTTGGCAGGAAGACTTGGGCCAAAAGCTCCAATTTCAGCTAATCCTTTGAATAAATGTTTTGGACATTCTGCTCTATCAGAGTATCCTTCAATAATTGGGCTTACTTCTTGTTTTACCCAATCACGTACTGCATCTCGGGCAAGGAGGTGATCTTCATTCAATAACTCATCGATATTATAATAATCATGTCCTTGAAATCGATCTGTTTTCGACGAAGTTCCAGGGTGAGTTGCGTTGTCATTTACGTTTGACATATTCTTAAAGTTTTATTGGTTATAATTTTTTTTGCAAAAATACATATTCTTATAGAAAGAATGATTCAGATTCTTGTCATAATTAAGAATGATTTTTATACGCATAATCTCTAATTTTGATGTTTTTTTATGGGAAAAAATATTCTACATTTGACGTGCTTGAAAATAAGAGGTTTTATTCGTTAACCGTTTTATGACTGACGTTAGACGTTTGTATAAAATCTTTTGATTCTCACCACATAAGCACATAGAAAACATAGTTTTTTTTATAAAAAATTAAACTCGCTATTTGTTCTATGTGCCTATGTGATAAAAATAATAACTCTAATTAATAATAGTTGTTTAGAGACTCTATTTCTTAGGGTTTAAAAATTTAAAATATGAGCCAAATAGCATTAGAAGGAATGCGTTTTTACGCATATCATGGATTCTACGAAGAGGAGCAAGTGATCGGAAATAACTACGTTATCGATGTTTATATCAAAACAAACTTTAGCGAAGCAGCTGAAAGTGATGACTTATATAAAACCATCAATTATGAAACTGTTTACTTGATTTGTCAAAAAGAAATGAAAATCAAAACTAAATTATTAGAGACCATTGGGGCTCGAATTCTTTATGGCTTGAAATATCAGTTCGACAATATTCATGAAGTCACAATTAAGATAACTAAAGAAAACCCAATGCCTGGGGTAAAACTAGACAGTTCATCAGTCCAACTAAATCAAAAATTTATTGAACAATGTCCTAGGTGTGGCAATCCTCTTATTTGTTATAAAGACGAGAATTGTTGGTGTCAAAAAGTAAAAATCCACCCTCAGACTCAAGCAATGTTAGATCAAAAATATGATGGCTGCCTTTGTAAAAGTTGTACTAAATATTACGCAGGCTAATTTTTTGAATTTAAAATTTAATTTTTCTATAACACCCTTTTTCAAAGGTGTTACGTTTAAAAAAATAAACCGACGTTGGTTTTGAAAAATCAACAAAGCATTTTTTCACAAAAAAAATATATAATGTATAAAAAATTTGCACTCTTACTTATTTGCTTCCAATTTGTTGCATGTACTGAATTACAACAAGTTTTAGATTCGGCAACAGCTGCAACAGGATTGACTTCTGAGCAAGTTGGAAATGGACTAAAAGAAGCTTTGAATGTTGGAATTGGAAAAGGTTCTGATAGATTGTCTGCGCTTGATGGTTATTATAAAAGTCCGTACAAAATTTTATTGCCAGAAGATGCTCAAAAAATAGAAAAGACACTTCGAGATTTAGGAGCGGGACGTTTGGTTGATAATGCTATTGAAAAAATTAATCGAGCTGCAGAGGATGCTGCAAAAAGTGCAAAACCGATTTTTGTTTCTGCCATTCGGCAAATGACAATTCAAGATGCCATGGGACTTTTGAAAGGAAATAAAAATGCCGCAACTCAATATTTGAGTAATACTACTCGAACTCAATTGTACCAAGAATTCCAACCTGTAATTGTTAATTCATTGAATAAAAAGAATGCACTTGATGCTTGGACAAAAGTGGTAAATAAATATAATCAGATTCCATTTATACAAAAACAGAATCCTAATCTGGATGATTACATTACCAATAAAGCATTGGATGGATTATTTTCAATGGTAGAAAAAGAGGAGTTAAATATTAGAAATAATGTGTCTGCTAGAACTTCTGATTTATTGAGAAAAGTATTTGCGCAGCAAGACTAATGGTAACGGTTAATGTTTAACGATGAACGGTTAATACCACTATTTTGATCCTTAGAGGTATTAACCGTTACTCACAGTTTTTTGGTGAGCTTTTGGACTAACCTAAATTCGCTGAGAAATGATTTCGCTATCACCCTAATGACGGTGTAAACTGGAATCGCTAAGACCATTCCTACTATCCCACTCAACTTTGCTCCTACCAAGATTACTATAAAAATTTCCAACGGATGTGCTGAAACACTATTTGAAAAAATAAATGGTTGAAGCAAAAAATTATCTAGTAATTGCATCGCTGCAAAAGTTGCGATTACGATGAAAATTAAAGGCAACATTTCTTCATAGAATGGTAAATCTAAATTGGAAGAAATGGTAATTAGTACGCCAAACATTGCTCCAATGACTGGCCCTAAGTAAGGTATAACATTTATCAATGCTGCAAAAAATGCAATCAACAACGCATTTTTTAATCCAAAAATAGTAAGCACTAAGGATACGAAAATCGTGATTGTAGTTACTTGAATCGAAACTCCAACAAAGTATCGACGAAGCAATCTACTCGAATCATCAAGGGCATGAATCACTTCATTTCCATACTTGCTTGGAACTATCGCTTGCAAGGCATTCAAAAATAATCCTTGCTCCCTCAAAAAGAAAAAAGAAATAAACAATATCGACATAATAGCTATCAGAAGGTTTCCCATAAAGCCAACCAACGTACTAAATAGTAGAGGAATTTGTCCTGGGTTAAATGCCGTAAAAATTCTTTTTTGAATTTTTTCAATAGGTGTATCGGTATGTTTTATCTCTGCAGTTGGGTCAATCACAGCTGGAGTTGCAGCTTCGGTAGTATGATTATTAATATTAACTTGGAGAGTGATATTGGTTTTTGTAACGGTATCTCCATTTTCCAAAAGAATAGAATCGATGGAAACAAAAGTACTTGATACTTGATTTTCATTTGGGGTTTCCAACTCCGTAATCTGGAGAGTGTCTTGCTCTATAACTTCTGTAATCTCATCTATAATATTGGAGGTCGAATCAAGTTCAATTTCATCCTCTGGTAAAATAATCTCTCCCTCCATCAACCCTCTTTCTACTAAAATATTATTCAAACTATTGATGGGTTCTTCTAGTGATTCCACCAGACTTTCGTAATCAATTTCAGCTAAATTTTGTGCTTGCTTAATAATCGACGGAACAAATAACCAGACCAATCCAGAAAGTAAAAAGATAAACGTGATTAGAGTTAATCCAGCACTTCCACTATTTCCTAACTTTAAATATTTTTTATAAAATTCATTGATTGGTTGCCCAATCATTGACAAAACCCATGCAATTAAAACATACGCAACAATGTCGCTGAAATAATAAAATACAGCTCCAATTAAAAATAATGAAATGGCAATTGCTAAGTAGCGACTCCAATTATTCATACCCCTAACCCCTAAAGGGGAATTTTTAGTGGTGAAAAAATATTATTATTTTGAAAATCGAATCTTCTTATTAGATTTTTGATTTTCATTTTTCTACAAAATTCCTTTCAACTCTTTCCACACATTCTCTGCCAAAATTTTATGCCCTTTTGTCGTTGGATGAATTCCATCTCGTTGGTTCAATTCCGGAATCCCTCCTACTCCATCTAATAAAAAAGGAACAAAAGCTGCATTATTCTTTTTTGCTAAATTAGAAAAAATAGCTGCGAATTTTTGAGTAAAATCATTTCCCATATTTGGCGGAGCCAACATTCCCGCAACGAATAATTTTGCTTCTGGAAATTTAGCTTTTACCTTATCAAAAATTGATTGTAAATTTTTAGTAGTCTCTTCTGTTTTGATTCCTCTTAATCCATCATTTGCTCCAAGTTCCAAAATAAAAATATCAATTTTATTTTGTTCCAAAATCCAATCAATTCGATCATTACCTCCTGAAGAAGTCTCACCACTTACACCTGCGTTGACTGTTTGATAATCTAATCCTAATGAATCAATTCTTTCTTGAATCACCCCAACATAACTGTCAGAAGGATCATCCAAACCATAACCTGCCGTCAAACTATCTCCAAAAAATAAAATCTGTTTTTTCTTTTTAGCTTTTTTTACAGGAGTATTGTTAGCAGTTTTTTCAGCCTCTGTTGTGGTCTTCTTTACAGCATCATTTGTTGCTGTTTCTCCACATCCTATAATGCTTAAACTCAAAAAAACTACCATTACATTTTTATAGAAAAATCTCATTTTTAATTTCATTATTTTATTGTTGACAAATATAACATTCTCATTTTCTAATTGAAACGCATTTCTACGGAAAGGTTCAAAAAAGTGATGAGTGATGAACTATAAGTGATAATTTGTGGCGAGCGGGACTCATCATTTATCAATCATTTAAAATCATTTTTTCCGATCTGTAGAATAGTTGACCAAAGCTTCTAATGACTCTCGAGCGGGAGTGGGAGGAAAGGTGTGTAAAATTCCAAAGGCATCTGCACGATATTTCAACATCACTTTTTCGGCATACTCTAAACCTCCACTTCCTCGAACAAACTCAATAACCTCATTAACTTTTTCAGGGTTTTCATTATGCTTTTTGACAATTTTGATGATGCGTTTTTTGTCGGATCGGGAGGCATTGTTAAGGGCATAAATAAGAGGAAGTGTCATCTTCTTTTCTTTGATGTCGATCCCTAAAGGTTTTCCAACATCATCAGTTCCATAGTCAAAAAGATCATCCTTGATTTGAAAAGCGATTCCGATTTTTTCTCCAAACAACCTCATTTTTTCAACTACTTCAGCATCTTCTGTAGTCGAAGCTGCTCCAGCAGCACAACCAGCTGCGATAAGCGAAGCGGTTTTTTGTCGAATAATTTCAAAGTAAATATCTTCTTCGATATCTAACTTCCTAGCTTTTTCACTTTGCAACAATTCACCTTCGATTAAGGCTTTGACTGCCACAGAAACTATTTCTAATAATTGATATTGCTTGTGTTTTAGAGAAATAATTAACGCTTGCGTAAACCAATAATCACCTACCGTTACAGCTACTTTGTTTTTCCAAAGTGCATTGACCGAAGCTGAACCTCGACGCTCGTTGGCATCATCCACCACATCATCATGGATTAAAGTTGCTGTGTGCAAAAGCTCAACAAAAGTGGCTGCATGAAATGTTCCATCATTGATTTTTCCGCACAGCTGAGCACACAACAATATGAACATCGGACGCATCTGTTTGCCTTTGCGTTCGAAAATATAGTTGTTGATTTTTTCTAAAAGAGGCACAGGGCTCTGCATAGCTTCCTGAAACATTTTTTCAAAAATCTTCAACTCTTCATTTATCGGTTGTCTGATCGTTTCCAACGATTTTACCATAATCAAATTTGAATTATCGTTTGCGCTCAATGACATAATCTACCAAATCTTCCAAAGAAGTTCTTGCTTCGGAAACAGGAAGCGATCTTAATATTCCAATTGCTTCTTCTCGGTATTTTTGCATCGCTTTTTGAGCATATTCTATCCCTCCACTTGCTTTTACAAAGGCGAAGACCTCTTTTAATTTATCATCATTATTAATGTAATTAATAATTCTTCTTTGCTCTGAATCCGATGCTTTATTGAGTGCATAAACTAAAGGTAGACTGATTCCTTTTTCCTTTAAATCAATGCCAAGTGGCTTGCTCGTCCCATTGCTTCCAAAGTCAAGTAGTTCATCTCGCAATTGAAATGCAATTCCAATTTTTTCTCCAAACAATTTCATTTTTTCAATTTCCTCTTTGTTTTCTGTGGTGGAAGTTGCACCTGCAGAACAGGCTGCAGCAATCAATGAAGCTGTTTTTTTACGAACAATCTCGAAATAGCTTTCCTCATCAAAATCAAACTTTCGAGATTTTGTAATCGCTAATAATTCACCTTCACTCATTTCTTTGACTGCTTCTGCTACGATTTCTAACAATTGAAATCGCTTATTTTTCAATGCAATCAACATCCCTTTTTGCAATAAATAATCACCTACTAAAACTGCTATTTTATTTTTCCACATTGCATTCAATGAGAAAAACCCTTGACTCTCATTCGAGTCATCGACTACATCATCATGAACTAAAGTTGCCGTGTGCAGAAGTTCTACCAATGAAGCGGCATGGTAAGATGCATCATCAATTTCGCCACAGATTTTAGCACACAGAAAAACAAACATAGGTCTCACCTGCTTGCCTTTTCTTTGAACGATATAGTAAGTGATTTTGTCCAGCAACGGAACATGGCTTCGCATGTCTTCTCGAAACCGTTGTTCGAAAGTTTTCAACTCTTTTTCAATCGGTCTTTTGATTGTTTTGAGTGATCGAGCCTGACGGCTAGATTTGACCATGAGTCTACTGGATTTTTTATGAAAAAATTAGAAATGGCTGCAAGATACAAGCTATTCCCTGTTTTTGTAAAACATCCTAAAAAAAGATTAGTTGTGTGAGAATGGAGTTATTTAAGACCGATCTAACTTCCGACAGCGAAGCGATCTATTTTTCAAAAAAAAATCCAATACCCTCTGTTGAGAGTATTGGAAAAGAAGGGAGAGCGTTTAAATTCGGGGCTATAAATATTTAGCTAATTTTAGAGAGAAAAGCTAAAAACGGAAATTCGTTTAATATTGATATTCTATTGAAAGTTTCTCTTTAACCCACACTTTGATGATTTGATTATTTATAGATTCGAGTTTATAATTTATTGCTTCGTTTTCAGTTTCAAGTATTTCATTTAACTTTTTTAAAATCATTGGTGGTTCATTGAGTGTCGGTAGATTAATTAATTTTTTGATGGAAGAAAGTAACATTTCTTCGATTCTACCTAGCTCCCCTAAGGATTTTAAATGTCGAGTAATCCGTAAAATATCTTTGTCATCTATTTCCTCATTATCCAATTCGTATCGAACAATCAACTCCATCAATTTTACGTACTTCAATATATGAGGTCGTAATTTACTGCCTGCTATTACTTCAATTTGATTGATATATTGAATCACTTTGCTATAATCTTTTTTCATAAAATGATACACCGTAATGTGATAAAAAATAACAATTTGCTGATAACCTGGTAATCTTTTAAGGCTCGGCAAATGATGTTCTTCGATCAAATGACAAATCGTTTCAATTCCAGAGTAACTCTTATTAACCAACTGAAGCAAAAAATTAATCATGTCAGTCTCTAAGTCAAAAATGCCCTCTTCTTCTTTCGAATAAGACTTGATTGATTTCCATTCATTTAATAATTGAGGGATATTTTTTTGGGAATGATCTGATGATATTTTGCAAAAAGTGTAATCCCTTAATTGCCGAATAAATGTATCTCGAAAAACATTTTTCATAGCAGGTTTTGCTTGCCACATGGAAAACATTTCATCGCAAAAATAATTGGTCAGAGCAAAATTTGATTGTGCTTTGGCGTTCAAAAAATGAATTTCATAAAACAACACTTGGGATAAAAAAGTCGGTGCGTTTGATTTTTCTGACATCAAATGATGCTGCATAACTTTGCCAAAAATAGCATCCACCTGTGAAGGTTCATGACAATTCAAAATAGAATCATAATACAATCTCACTTTGGAATGAAGTGCTTTGTATTCATTTTCAGTTTTAACTAATTGAGCAGTTTGATCATAGGATTTCAAAAATTCGCTAATAGCTAGTTTAATAGTTTTGTGATTTTCAAGATATGGAAGGAGGAGTTTTTCTCTTTCCAAAATTTCTTGTTGTAAGCCGTATAATTCATTGGCTATTGCAATTTTCTTTGCTCGCTTTAAAACTTCAAATGCTTGATGATAAAATGTTTTATAAATAAGTACTTCAGCTGAATTCAGTAATGCTCCAAGTTTGGAATGCTCGGAACGGGTGCTGTATAATTGCCGAAGTATTTTTAATATTTGCTCGTATAGCAAATATTTGGTTCTTGAAATTTGTTTGGTAAAGGCGTGTTTTTTAAGCTTTCGTAATAATTTGGCTTCATTGTATTCATCCTGAACATCTATCGCATCAAAAAGAATAGTGTAATTGTTTTCATTTCTATGAACACTAGATACACACATTTTAAAATGTCTTTTTTCCGATTTGGTAAGACTTTTAATGATGCGATGTAAATCTCTAGGATCTTTCATTTGGATCTTATTCTATCTAAGGGTTAAGAGGAATTTATTCCAAAAACTAAAAAACAGGGTGTTGTTTATTTTTAGGGTGTTGTTTTATATAATGATGCTCAAAGTAAAATATAATTTTACTTTCTCACGTAAACACCAAAGTGAAAGTTATGCTTCCAAAACGCTAAAAATATATTTTCAAATTAACTTTTCAGAAATATTTTACCCCCATCACAACTAAATAATAAAAACCTAACCGTCTATAAATCAAAGACTTATCACACTTTCACCTTCCCCCAAACATCTAATCTCCAACAAGAAAACTACTAACATCAAAAACCATCAAATTAAGGTCTCTAAATTGCCATTTTTTAATCGTATTATTGAGGTATATTTTAGATTACATGAATTAATCCACTTGAAATGCCTTCCAAACAATCAACTAAAACAAATATTTTGGATCCTGTTTACAATCTAGTCCATAGCATGTCTCGTATGGAAAAACGATACTTCAACATACAAACCCAGCCCATCAGAAATAACAAAGGTGAAATTCCAGACTATTATATTTTATTTGAAATTTTAGATAAAATGAAAATCTATGATAAGGACAAAGCGGAGCAAAAACTTCTACAGAAACTAGGGAAGGAAGCATTTTCAAACTTTACAGTTAAAAAAAATGAATTGTATGATGCATTGATGAAATCGTTGAGAAATTATGGTTATGAAAAAATGAAAAAGTCTGCTGATTATATTAAAGTCTTAATTCGGGATGCTAATTTTTTATTTAAGCGGGGACTTTTTAAGGATGCGGAAAGGCATTTAAAAGATGCAAAAAAGCTAGCTGAGAAATGTGGAGATACGTTAAGTCTAATTGAAATTAATCGATTTGAGAGAACGTATATTTTGACTACTCGATCTAGAAATATGGATAAAAAATTTGATGCTATTCATAAAGAAGGAAATTTGTTATTAAAAAAATTAAAAGAAGAAGAAGAAATCAATGTCTATCATGATTTAATTGGTTCTATAAGAAATCAATTTCCTAGAATAACAAATGAAAAAGAAATCAAAGCTTTTAAAGCTAATTTTTCTCCTTTATTCAATCTGCTAAAAAAACAAAACCTCTCTAACCTCTCTAACCTCTCTAAAAGGTTCCTAATCAATACTCTTGCTGCATATCATTATTTATTGGGTGAGAATCAATCATTTCTTGAACAAGGCCTGCTCATAAATTCTTGGTGGGAACAAAATGAATTATGGTTAAATCAATCTCCTCATTTTTATATAAGTTCTCTTTCAAATGTTTTAGTAGGATATGGTAGGTTAGGTCGCTATGATGAATACTTAAAAATTTTGGAAAAGATAGAAAAAATAAAACCTAATAATCAATATGAAGAAGCAATGAGATTTCATCGATTAATGATTAATCGGCAAGTTTACTTTTTAAATAAGGGATTAATCGATGAAGTTTGCAATTTATCTCCAGCAATAAAAAAAGGAATTAGAATACATAAACTAAATGAAGGAGTTCAAACAGTATTAATATTTAATGTGATCGTGGCCTTCTTTGTAAAGAAAAGATACAAAGAATGTATAGAATGGATTAAATTATATGATCCTTTAAAAAGAATGAAAGTAGCTAGAATTCAAATTCAATTTGCTCAAGTATTAAAAATAATTGCATTCTATGACCTAGAAGATTTAGATGCATTAGAAAAAAACATTCGCCTAACTGAAAAATATTTTAACCAAGAATTAAAATTATCTATACATGCATTAGAAAATATAGTTTTAAGAGCTGTAAAAAGAATGGGAAAAGTACCTCCTAATGAACAACTTAAAATTATTAAAGAATTAAAGGTTACGATAGATGAACTTCCTGTGAAGAGAAAAAGGAGGTTAGGTTTTGATGAAATAAATCTGTGGCTAACTAGTAAAGTAGAAGGAAAAACAATTATTGAACTATTGGAAGAAAGGAATAAAAAGAAAGGAAAATCCTAAAATAATTTTAGAATTTTCCTTTTTGAAATAATATTATTTACTTGTTCTAATCAACAATTTAGTCTGTGCTGAATTTAACCTAAGGTTAAATGTACCACCTCCTGACAAGCCATATTTTTCAATAGAACCTGTTACAGATTGTTCCATATCATCATTACCAATCATTACTAATTGATCCGTATTCTCATGAAATGACGCCTGCCATTGAGCCACAGCAGCTGTTGAAAATTCATCCGTCCCCGTTGTTAAGGCACTAGATGCAGCAACAACGTGTACATCACCTAAAATCGAAGTGATATAAACACCATTACCAGTTAAAGAAAATTCTTGAGCAACTGTACTATCAGGAAACAATAGATACAATTTCTTCATGTCGGTAGAAAGGGAAATTGAATTTGCCATTTTTAATTACGTGTGTTTTGTAAAATAATCTGTTTTTAAAAATCTATTAAAATTGAAGCTTACTTGGGATTCTTTCAAATCAAAAAAAGTAAGTAACTCCAATTTTCAACATTATATTTTAATTTTAAATTACTGTAAATCAAATAATTACATATAATGATCATCTATTTTTCAACGTATATTTTCCAAAAGGTTTTTTTGATGAAAAAATTAGCTATCCTAGTTTTTATCTTTAATTTTGGAACTTCGTTTTTCACCAATCAATTTAAAATTCTAAAACGTGCTAGGATTTTTTAGAACCAATCAATTAGCTGCCAACTTATTTTTGATAATATATGTTTTGGTAATGCGTTCTTCAGGTCTTTTTGCAACTGAAGTTTGGGAACCCAGTTCTGCTGGAGTACTTAGTCATTTCGTATATGATCACGTAGGAACTCATGGATGGTTACCTGATTTGATTTCACTTATTTTAGTTTTAATACAAGCATTGTTATTAAATGTTTTGTCGGCTCGCTTTCGAGTGTCTAAGGAAGTGACAATGTTTCCAGGAGTGTTTTACATTTTATTGATGAGTACATTGCCTAGCTTTTTGCATTTGTCCCCAGTTTTGATGGGAAATACATTTTTGATCGTAGGATTATCTAGTTTATTTAATGCCTACAAAAAATCCTCTGTTGCCGGATCTATTTTCAATGTAGGATTTTGGTTTGGAATGGCAAGTCTTTTTTACTTTTCGAATTTTGCATTTTTAATATTGGCAATTTTAGGATTGGCAACACTTCGAAATATTCGAATTAATGAAATCTTTATGATCATTGTAGGGATGATCACTCCCCTATTTTTGACTGGAACTATTTATTATTTACTAGATGATTGGAGTAATTTTTATCAAACTACGTTTATCAATAGTTTCGGTTTCTGGAATTTCGTATGGGTAGACCATTGGAGTAATTATGTGCCGCCAGTTTTATTTGGAATTTTGATTTTGGTTATTTTTGGAAGCGGTAATATTTATTTCCAAAAACAAAGTATCCGTTCCCAACAGAATATTCAAGTTTTATACTACTTCATTATCATTTCTCTATTGACTGTTTTGATTCAAAAAGAAGTTCGATTAGAGCAACTTTTTTTATTAGCAATTCCTTTGTCGTTGATGTTACCTTTGAATTTTTTAGAATTTAGGAAAAAAGAAATCGGAAGTGGAATTCATTTGGGGTGGTTGATTGCGATATTATTTTTACAGTATTGGTTATTATTTATGTAGCCCTCCCCTAGAGAGGAACGATAAAATAGAACTGTTTTAAAATATTCATATTCTTTTTTTGATTGAATATTTAATTTTATCAATACCTTTGCATTTTTTAAAACTCAAAATTCCCTACGGGGCTTAAATATGAAATTTGGAGTAGTTGTTTTCCCAGGATCTAATTGTGATGATGATATGATTCACGTGCTCGGTACAGTTATGCAACAAGAAGTTGTGAAGTTGTGGCACAAAGAAACCGAACTAAAAGGTTTCGGAAAAGGTGATTGCATCATTTTGCCAGGAGGATTTTCTTATGGTGATTATTTGCGAGCAGGAGCGATTGCTCGATTTTCTCCAATTATGAAATCAGTAATTGAGTTTGCTAATAATGGAGGTTATGTTTGGGGAATTTGTAATGGATTTCAAGTAGCGTGTGAAGCTGGATTATTGCCTGGAGTTTTATTGAGAAATAGTAATCAAAAATTTATTTGTAAAAATGTTTATCTAAAAACATTGACAAATAATTCTGCAATCACTTCTAATATTGATTTGGAAAAACCACTTTCTATTCCGATTGCTCATGCTGAAGGCCGATACTTGGCTGATGAAGCTACGCTAAAATCATTGAAAGAGAATGACCAAATCCTTTTTGAATATTGTGATGAAAATGGAAATGTGAATGACGAATCTAATCCAAATGGTTCAACAAATAATATCGCAGGTATTTGCAACGAAGGAAGAAACGTTTTCGGAATGATGCCTCACCCAGAGCGAGCATCTGAAAAAGTTCTAGGAAATGATGATGGCCGAGTTATGTTTGAATCGTTGATCGGTTTGATGGTTGACGCTTAAATTAACTGTTGTATTGTTCAGACTGTTAAACTGTTTTATAATCACATAAATAAAACAGTTTAACAGTCAAAACAGTCTCATAGCGAAAACAATTACTTTCCTATAAGTTCTTACCTTTCTTTCCTTCCAATCCTATTTTTTATTTTTTTATTTTGAAAAAGATAGTATCAAATTAATTTAATTTTATAAATTAGCACCTGCATAATTATATATGTGCGAAACTTATTAAACAAACAACAAACAGACCCTTCCCATATCCTATTCTAACATATCTAGTATTTTCCCATTTACCTTTTTTAAAACAATACTCTATTAACTATTATCAATTGACTTAAGAGCAGTCAGTTATCTAAATATGGTATTTATTTTGAGCCTTAGGCGCATTAAAACAAAACGAAAATCAACTATTAATTAATAGCTACCATTTTTTTTGACTGACTAAATTATACAATAATTAAACTGTTTCAAATCCAAAATTTTATTCACTAGACATGAGAGTTGTTCTACTTTTAATTTGCTTCTTTTCTTACTTCTCTGCTTCTGCTCAATTGGAGCCAGTAAAATGGTCTTTCGATGTAGAAAAAGTAAGCGATACAGAGTACGACATTATTTTTACCGCCAAAATCGATAAAGGTTGGGCGGTATACTCTCCTTACTTAGAATCTGACGAAGGACCTATTCCAACCACATTCGAGTTTTACAATAATGATCTTCAAGCGGTGGGTAAAGCACGCGAAGAAGGACATCGAAAAGAAGTTTTTGATGAATTATTTGGAATGAACTTGATTAAGTTTAGTAGAAAAGCAAGGTTTACTCAGCGAGTAAAAGTAGATGACTCAAATACTGTGTCTGGTCATTTAACTTACATGACTTGCGACGACGAAAGTTGCCTTCCTCCTGAGGATGTCAATTTTGAAATCGCACTCAAGTAAATAACATATTTCCAAATATGTTAAATTTTTATCTAAGCAAAACGAAAAACAATTTTTCCCGTTTAAACAAGTAATTAAACAAAACATTGTTAGAAAAAAATGGTCAAGTATCTTGAATTTCAGAAAATGAATTCAAAAAATACGATAAAAAACCATTGTTAGTGATTGGCAGTAAGCTTCAAGCTTGCTGCCAATCACTTTTTTTTGTACCAATACGGTCACAAAAAGACATTTTAGAAGGGTATATTTGCAATTTTCTAATCTAATCATTTTGTACTTTTGCAAACACATGAAAAATACTTGTTACTTTCATATAAATAAATAAGAACCATCTAATAATAAAATAAGATATGCGATTACTGTTATCACTACTCCTTAGCCTCGGTTTTACGGCTGCTACCTTCGCACAAATCCATAATCCTGTCAAATGGAAAATGGAATCAAAACAAGTAAGTGCAAATGAATTTGACCTAATTTACAAAGCGACTATCGATGATGGTTGGACAGTTTATTCTCAATATTTGGAAAGTGACGATGGCCCTGTGGCTACCTCTTTTACTTATGACGAAGGAGCACACTTTGAGTTAGTTGGGAAAAATAAAGAGTCAGACAATCGAGTAAAAAAATATGATACCGTTTTTGAAATGGACTTAATCAAATTTTTCAACTCAGCTGAATTCACTCAGCGTGTCAAGATTAAGGATTTTTCAAAACCAGTCACAGGTTATTTTACCTTCATGACTTGTGATGACAAAAAATGTCTTCCACCAACAGATGTGGACTTCAATTTTGTTTTAAAAAATACCATGGCTCCTGAAACTAGTGGTGAAGAGGAAAAACCTGAACCTAAAAAAGAAGAGCCTGCTCCTGAAAAAACACCTCAAGGAAAAGGTGATTTGTCTTTTTCATCTGGTTCAAATGATGGTGCTGGTGGAAATAATACAGATCAGGCTTCTGCTAATGCCGATTCTAAAATTCCATCCACAATTTCAGAACCAGATTCTGGTGACGCTCAAGCGGATAATGGTTTAAAGAAAACCACCACTTGGAAAGCTTCTCTAGAAAAAGTAAATGATTCAGAATATAATTTAGTGTTAGAAGCTCAAATTCAAGATGGTTGGTATTTATATTCTCAATTTCAAGACAACCAAGATTCAGATGATTACGATGGACCATATCCAACAGCTTTTAATTATGATCCAGGAGAGAATTATGAATTAGTTGGAAAAACTGCTGAGTCTGATAATATGAAAAGAGTTCGTGATGCCGTTTTTGAAATGGATGTAAATAAGTTTTCTCATGACGCAACTTTTACTCAAAAAATAAAAATCACCGATCCTTCTAAACCGGTTACCGCTTACTTCGAATATCAAACTTGTGATGACAAGCAATGCATCATGAATACTGACGATATTTTTATTGATGCAAAAAATGGTAAAGCATATGTTGGAGCAAAAGCAACTAAATTGATGAGTGCGTTTACTGCTTCTCAAAATGGAGGTAATGGTGGACAATCTCATATGTCAGGTGATACTATTGACCAAACTCGAGAAAGTATCCTTGTCTCTTTTGAAAATCCTGCTGGAGATTGTGGTGGAGAAACAGAATCTGGAAGTGGATGGTTTTGGACTTTCCTTTTAGGATTTGGTGGTGGATTATTGGCATTGTTGACACCTTGTGTGTTTCCAATGATTCCATTGACGGTTAGCTTTTTTACCAAAGGAAGTAAAACACGTGCAGAAGGAATTAAAAATGGATTGATCTATGGTGCTTCAATTATTGTCATATATGTTACGCTAGGATTATTAATCACTTTCGCATTTGGTCCAGAAGCATTGAATAGGCTTTCGACACATTGGTTGCCTAATCTACTTTTCTTTGTCATTTTTATAATTTTTGCCATTTCATTTTTTGGATATTTCGAGATCACTTTACCAAGTTCTTGGACGACCAAAACAGATTCTATGGCAGACCAAGGAGGTTTGTTGGGGACATTTTTCATGGCAGCTACTTTGTCATTAGTTTCATTTAGTTGTACTGGACCAATTATCGGTTCCGCACTTGTTGAATCTGCTTCGAATCCAATTGGGCCATTTATAGTGATGCTTGGATTTTCATCAGCATTAGCCTTACCATTTGGATTATTTGCAGCTTTCCCTGCATGGTTGAATTCATTACCTCAATCAGGTGGATGGATGACAAATGTAAAAGTAATTTTAGGATTCTTGGAGGTTGCTTTAGCTTTCAAATTCCTTTCAGTTGCAGATTATACTTTCCATTGGGGAATTTTAAAATATGAATTATTCTTAGGTATTTGGGTAATCATTGGAGTTTGTATGGCGCTTTATATGTTGGGATATATCTTATTCCCACACGATGCTCCATTGAAAAAAGTAACTCCAATTCGAGGGACACTTGCTGCTGTATTTTTAGGCATTTCGATTTTCTTAGCAATGGGGTTCCGATATAATGATGTAACTAAATCATATGCTTCTCCAAGTCTTTTGAGTGGATTGGCACCTCCTTCAATTTATAATTTCTTTTTACCTACACCTGAAGTTGATGCTGAAATGAAGAAAAGATTTCCTTCATTTACAAAGTGTGCTAATAACTTAGATTGCTTCAAAGATTATTACGAAGGCTTAGCTTATGCTCAAGAAACTAATCAACCTTTGTTAGTTGATTTCACAGGTTATGGATGTGTAAATTGTAGAAAAACAGAAGATAATGTTTGGGTACAAGATCCTGTTCGAAATAATATCGATAAGAATTTTGTCTTGGTTTCTCTCTACGTAGATTCGCCAGACAAATTAGATAAGACCTTATTTTCAAAAGCTCAAAATAAAAAACTTAGAAACGTTGGTAATAAATGGGCTGATTTCCAAATTGCTAACTTTAGAAATAATGCTCAACCACTTTATGTCTTAATGACTCCTGATGAACAAGTATTGGCTCGTCCAGTTGGATACTTAGATGGCTGGAATGACTGGGAACAATACAATGAATATTTGAATTGTGGTTTGCAAACTTACGATGGAGTTAAAAATGGAACTCTCGGAATGAAAAAGTAATTATTCGTTTGACGTTGAACGTTAGACGTTTTACGTTTCAGTTTTCTAAAAAAAATAGCGCAACGTAAATTAACTCGTTGCGCTATTTTTTTTTAGAAAAACCCAAAACACATTGGGGAAATATTAACCGTTAACCATTCAAAGTTAATCGTTAAAAAACCTACTTTGGAATTTTCACAATATAACTCTTCCGACTTTTATTCGTCAAACTAGTAGAAACCAACCAAGGATTATAAACTTTCAACATTCGGTAACTGATATTATACTTTTGCGCAAAGGTTCCCCAATTTGCCACAGGTTCATTTACTTCTACTTCGTAAAAACTATCCATTGGCTGATACAAATCTGCTTCTTCAATATAAAAACCAAAATCTTGTGGATTGGTCATAATTTCTTTTAAGGCTGCCAATCGAAAAACATAACGTGAAGTTTCTTGATTTAAATTCAAATCAAAATAACTTTCTCCTTTTTGTAATTTAATCTCTTTTGATAATCGAGTACCGCCCATATTGTACGCTGCTGCTGCGAGTAACCAATTTCCAAATCGTTTTTTATTTCCCTTGATATATTTACAAAAAGCAACTGTAGCTTTTTCCAAATGATATCGTTCATCCACTTCTTTATTTATTTCTAAACCATACTGTTTTCCAGTCGGTCTCATAAATTGCCAAAAACCTTTTGCACCAGCAGGTGAAACAGCATTACTCAAATCACTTTCCGCTACCGATAAATAAATAAAATCTTCAGGTACATCATGCTCTCTCAATATTTTTTTCATCAATGGAAAATACTTATTTCCCTTTTTGATATTCAACAGAGTGTTGGAATGCCAATAAGTATTTCTCGAAAGTTCCCGATCTAACCTTTCCCTCACATCAAAATTATCCATTGGAAATGCTTCGCCTGCAAAAGAGAAGTCTTTGTTTAAATTCACCGATTTGATGACTTGCGGAAGATCATGGTGAGGTGCAACAGTATCATTTCCACTCAGTCTTTGAGCAGAAGTTGCAGTATCTTCCTTATTCGTAGAAGATGCAAAAACTGCGATAGTTAAAAAAGCAGCAAGGATTAATGTGTAGGTAGCCAATGACTTTTGCATAGTATCAGATTTAAAAAAATTATTGAATAAGGTTTTTTTCAACCGCGTCGAATCAGCTGTGATTTTCAAAAAAAATCAAGGCTAACACAATATGGTTTTCCAATTTAAATAATGTAGGTTTTGAAAAGATTAGCTTGAATTGGTTGAGTGTATGTTTGCTCTATTCTATAAAACGTAATCTCAATATACTAATGTTGCGATTGAATCTCAAAAATGTTGTAGAAAAAACATGAGTCATCCCGAATTTTATATTTTGTACCTAAAGGCACAAATTGAATTCACATTTAATTTTTTTCTACCAATATTAAGTCCCTAACGGGACGATTTCGAACTTAGAGTCCCGTTAGGGACTTAATATTGGTAGAAATATCCAGCCCTCATTATTTCGAAACGTGCCTTTAGGTACGTTATATAAAAAGAATCCCGAATTTTTGTTTTTTCAAAAATTCGGGATGACTCATGTTTTTCTTATTTGAATTTTAAATCTATTTCTTCCTTAAGACTCTTGGTCTCTTAAAAATAGGTACTGTAGAGCAAGGTTCACCGTACATTATTGCTTGCGCAAATGGGCGTAATTTCTTAGTCAACATCACATAAGCTGCTGGAGGAACGGGTTTATTACTACAACCTTTGATGATTATTCTCGCACCTTCATGTTCCGCTCCGTCGAAATCCATCAACGCTTTTTCGAAAGCCACTTTATAAAAAGTTTCTTCATCACCTTGGAAAATTTCATTCGCAAATGGCTCCGCATAACCTGCTACCAACATGTATGCCCAAACTGGAATAATTGCATCCGTTGAGCAAATCACTAATAAGTTCACACCTGCATATTGTGACCAATCATGTTCTTTTAACGAAGCTCTAAAATCCTTTTCCTTGAGAATTAATTCTTTGAATAAGTAATCCTTCAAATCAAAGATTACCACTTTTTCCTTTGGGAAAAAATCTTCCAAATTAATCGTAACCAATCCGCTATTGGCGACTCTATTTACTAATGGTTTATCATCCATAATTATATTTTATTGATTCTTCGAAAAATCTTGTGTTTTTAAGTCAAGTCAAAACTGAGATCAAGATTTTTCGAAGAACGGTATTTATTCCTCTTCGTCTTTTGCAGCCGAAGAAACATTAATAGCTGGTGCTCCAATATCTAACGAAAGTACCGCACTCATGATGTCACTCACTACATTGGTAATTCCACTTGGATGAGCTGTAACTGCTTCACTTTGACCAAAGACAGATACTTCCTCTTCAATTGGCGCAGCTTCTCCGATACTCGTATCTGGCATTTTGAAATCTTTTGGTTTTGGTAAATCTTCCAAACTCTTTAACCCAAAATAATCCATGAATTTTTCACTTGTACCATAAAGCAATGGTTTTCCAACCGTTTCAGCACGTCCTACTATAGTAACCAATTCTTTCTCTAAAAGTTTTTGCAAAGCGTAATCACAACTCACTCCACGGATTTTTTCCATCTCAGGTTTTGAGACTGGTTGCTTGTAAGCAATGATAGAAAGTGTTTCCAAAGCAGCTCTTGACAATTTCTTTTTCGTCGTTTGCTTAAGATACATTGCTACCGTATTGAAATAAGCTCCTTTCGTCAAAAATTGATACCCATCCGCAATTCCTACTACTTCAAAAGGAAACTGTTCGTCTTGATATTTTTTCTCGATTTCGCCAATGGCTTCTTTGATTTCTACTTTTCGAAATTGCATTTCAAAAGTATGTTCCAAAGCTTCTCCTATTTCTGCAACGGTAATTGGTTGTTTGGCAGTAAAGATTAAACTTTCGATGTGTTGATTTAAAAACTCCACTATTTCTGTTTTTTAATTTGATTCTCAGATAAAACCTATATCCAAGAGCATTTAATTTTGCGCAAAATTAATGAAAAAAAACTTAGTAAGAGCTTTATTTTTTAACGCAAAAAGCCCACAATCAAATTAATAGATTGTGGACTTCTAGCCTTTTATATAACCTCTGAAAATCTTGATCGATCTACAATCGAACCAGCAGTTTTACTACTTCATTTCCCAACATCTTTTTTCTACTTCCTTTTGAAAAGGAACACTTCGAACTAAGCGATGGAAACTATCTTTATTGTATCGCGGATTTTGATAATAATCTTGATCTTGCAAGTAAAATTTTGCGTATCCATTCACTCCATCCAACTCATAAGCAATATCAGTCAAGCAGTTACAGTATTCTATGGATTCATTTGGATGCAACTTTTGATACTTTGAAGTTGCTCTATCTTTGTAAATACTTATTTGATTTTCAGTTGGTCGGTTGAATTGAATTTTATGCAACTCAGGTTTTGTTGATGAATATTTTACTAAAAATTCATCACCATCTTCGAGTGGCATTCCATTTTCTAGGATGATATCAATGCCTAGTTCGTAGGCAGTTTTTTCTGAATACACTTTTCCATTCGCAATAAAGTTATATGTTGCCTCATCTGGATCAGAAAGGAAGACCTTAGCATTCGTTACCTTTCCACTTGCTGCCAAAAGTGCGGCAAGGCTAGGTTGATTTTTATCCGTACCTAATCTCCCTAAGACTAAAACGGCAATAAAAACGAGGGTCATTAATCCCCCTATAAAAGCCATTCCCATCTTTAGATGCTTTTTATCAGTAGCTTTCCGAATTCGATTGAGTGGAGTATCTACATCTTTGTTAATATCAAAACCATAGACAAAACGATCAGCTTGCCGTTCGATTCCGATTTCGCAAAGTTCTTCTTCGATAAATATGGAGTAGGATTTTGTCTCACGTACCTTGAAGTCGACGAGGACGACTTTTGAGTTACAATAAATCATAACATGGCCTGTACGATCTCCATGAAAAAGGCCTACGTGGTGCTTTTTGCCGGAGGGTGCAAGGTATGTCCAATTGAATTGACTCACGGTTAGTGGTGTTTTTGGACATCTTAAAATGTTATCTTTAAAGGAGTAAAAATGTAAAGTTTCTTTTCAAAGAATATTTTTTTAAAATGTCTATTAGTGAATGTTTAATTTTTGTTCTTTTTATAAGTTAAGCTTTTTCACTTAAAAATGATAGTTCCAATCTGTTTTTACTTTGCTAAAAAGCAGCAATTTAAAATATTCTTGTTTTTACATTTATATAAAACAAATATTTAAAACATTGACAATGAGCTTACAAGCTTATTTTTTCATGTAAAATAGTTAAATGGTTAGGAAATACTTCTCAACCAAACTTTAACATATTATCTAAATGACAATATCTGTAAAAGTAACGCTTTTGTGAGTTTACTTTTTTTAGAAAAAAATAAGATTTGCAGCTAGAATGGTTTAATTTTATCAAAAACACAATATTGCAATCACATCCTATGTGGTGGTCTGCTTTAGCTGACCTAGAAAAAGAGCGTAGCGATTTGAATGTAAATTTCTAACTCTTAAGAAGAAAAAATTCACTACATTCTTTTTTCAGGTCAGCTAAAGCTGACCACCACGTAAAATATACATCCATGACAATCGAAGAAAGAAAAGCATTAAGAGAAAAAATAAACGAAGAAATTGTAAAAATTGAAGCGGCAATAGTTCCCCTACTCGATGCGACAAAACCTATCAGTCCTGAAAACTCTCTTGGACGAGTGAGTCGAATGGATGCGATTAATAATAAAGGTGTGGCGGAGGCTGCACTTCGATCTGCAAAAACAAAATTATCAAAACTGCAATTAGCTTTAAAAAAAGTGGATAATCCCGATTTTGGAAATTGCTCCATGTGCAAAAATCCAATTCGTCCTGCTCGATTAATGTACATGCCCGAAAGCACTAAATGTGTGAGATGCGCAGATCGCCGATAAGAATTAAAGTTGTGGGCAGTTACAATCTCCTGCTTTGCAACTTGCGATAGTTACAATCGTGATCACTAAAAAAAAGAGCCAAACTAAATTTTTATTTTTCATGAATTTATTTTTTTGTAAAAATAGTTTTTTTCACATAAATGTTCCCCTTTAGGGGCTAGGGGTTTGAATCAAAAGAAAAAAATTTTAGTTGCTCCCTTGAATTGGGGATTGGGTCATACCACTCGATGTATTCCAATTATTCGTTTTTTACAAAAACAAAATGTAGTTGTTTTTTTAGCTTCGGATGGTCGTGCCTTTCATCTTTTGGAAAAAGAATTTCCAGAACTTCGTGTCTTTAAATTACCTGCTTATAACATCACTTATCGCACTTCCAACATGATGTGGAATATGGCTTGGCAGTTTCCCAAAATGATGAGAGCGATTACCAATGAAAAAAAAGAAATTTCAAAAATTGTTGAGAAAGAAAAAATCGACATCATCATTTCAGACAATCGTTTTGGTATTTTTTCAGAGAAAACTTACAATGTTTTCATGACGCATCAAATCAATTTACCTATTCCAATTCCTTTGTTTAGACAAATAGGAAATTGGCTAAATCGAAAGATGATTCAACGATTTGATGAATGCTGGATTCCTGATTTTGAAAAAGAACCAAACTTGTCAGGCAATCTCTCGCATGGTAATTTTTTATTAAAAAACACGCTTACAAAATATATCGGTTCACTTTCTCGAA
>CAZMBP010000081.1:0-50113 GCA_964564545.1 uncultured Saprospiraceae bacterium | reverse complement strand
GGTTCAAAAAAGAATACACAAAAGGCCAACGAGAGGTAAGGAAAAATACCTATTTGAAATACAAAACTGTTGAATAGGTGAAAGAAAATAGATAGGGCGAAGGCAATCTTACGGGTAGGCTTCCAAAGTAGGGCAGGTACTACCAATAGGTCAAAAACAATACCGAAGGTGCCAATGATTTTATGCACCCACTTTTCTTGCAATAGATCACCGATCAAAAAGTAATCTTTCTTGCTGCGCATTAAAATATCGATGATACTAAAATCCAACCAATCGCCGTACAGTTTGGCGACCGAAGCATAGGTGTATACGATAAACAGTTGTGCGATGATAATCCATCTGAAATATCAATCATCGAAGTAGGTATTAATTCCGCTTTTGCAAAAGTCTCAATCATCTCTCTTCTTGCTTCAGGTTTCAATTGACGACGAACCAAATAAGATTGCTCTTCCAAATCAGGTTGAACTCCAGGATTCGCTAAATAAATTTGTTTTTCTCTTTCCAATATTTGAAGTCCCAAATATGCAGCCCCCAAATCTCCAGTCACACACATCAAATCTCCTACCTTCGCAGTATTCCGGTAAACTATTTTATCTTTTTCAGCTTGACCAATTGCTGTAACACTAATAATTAATCCCCTTGGAGAAGAAGTCGTATCACCTCCTACCAAATCAACATTATACTGTGCACAAGCAGCTTCTACCCCTTGGTAAAACTCCTCCAATGCCTCTACTGAAAATCGATTGGAAAATGCCAAAGACATTGTAACCTGTTTTGGAATAGCATTCATTGCATAAATATCCGAGAGATTTACAATTACTGACTTGTAACCTAAATGTTTAAGTGGTGTGTACATCAAATCAAAATGAATCCCTTCCACCAACATATCAGTAGAAACAACTGTCATCATTTTCCCATTATCAATTACCGCAGCATCATCCCCGATTCCTTTGAAAGTAGATTTATTTTTTATTGGAAACCTTTTGGTCAAATGTTCGATCAAACCAAATTCTCCTAATTCATTTACATCAGTTCTTTTTTCTGTATTTTCTGCCATCGTATTTTTTTATTAAAAAATTACTTAGAAGTTCTTTAAAAAAATTTCTTTCCAACCGCAAAAGTAATTAATTTTCATCATCCTAAAAAAATACTTCAAGAGGTATAAATAATTAAGGTTTTTAATATATATTTGCATTGTTACTTTTTTGTATATGAAAAGTAAAACCATCCCAACCGAAAGTTTTTTCCACTTTTAATCAACCGTTTCAATTTAATTGATATTGAAGAATAGATGCTTTGATCTCTAAAGTATTATGTGTCTTTGATCTTATATCAAAAATGGCTGAGGGGCTATTTTATACATTTTACTTTCTCTTTTTCTAATCATACTTTTTTGAGTAAACTCACCCTTGGTTGTAAAAGTGTAACCACCTAAACTTGTAATTATATTGTTAGAATAATAATTGGCGTAACGACTTATAACACAAATCATCCAAAAACAGTCTTGCTAAACCGTGTCTGAGAAATGCAAAGCAGTTCAACCTTCTGGATATTCGATCATTTCAACAATTGTAATCTCATGATTGATTTGATCAACGAATTATGCACCAAAAGAATGAATCTTAGCAGACACGATAATATGACTGCAGGAGAAATTAATTTTTCTCCAAACTGTTTTTGGGATGTGAACCCTCTTCACTCACCTCGTGGAAGAGGGTTCTTTTTTTTTGTAGGAACTTGAATATCGAATATTGAACAAGGAACTACGATTTGAGAAGTTTGACGGGACTCCTCAAGAAAAAATACAACTAACATCGTCAAACTTCTCAAATCCTTGTTCTTAAATCGTTATTCGATATTTAAAAAAAAAAAGGAGCGCACTCAAAAAGTACACTCCTATTTTTTTTATCAATCTCTTAAAAATCTACTCCACCAACTCAAACTCTCTCCCCACTTTTACTTTTCTATTCCCATCTTGAACGACAACGCCTATATAAAATTTACCTCCAGCTTTTGCTTTCTTTACAATCTTCTTTTGCTTTTTATTTAAAATACCATTACTCGTGGCTGTCTGAAAATGCTTCTTACGTTGGTAAGAGAAATTCAACTCTTCAAATACAACAGGATCTCCAAATCGATCTCGAACCATAATTATTTTTTTCAAATTCTCTTCTAATTCTTTGACCGAAATTTTATTCCCTTTCAATGTTCCCCAAGTGATTTTATAATCATCAGACTCCAAAGGATTACTAACACCACTTTTTAAATAAAAATGAATGGGTAAATTCAATTTAACTTTTACGATCTCTCCTTTATCTTTTCCAGGTTCCCACCTTGGCATTTTTTTTAATACATCAATCGCAGCTTCTCCACATCCATTTCCAATATCTCGTATAATTGACGGCTCAGTCACTCGTCCTTCTTCATCTATAATAAAACTAACATAAACCGTCCCCTCCGTTCCTGCAGCTTTTGCTTCCTCAGGATACTCCACATTGAAAGCTAAAAATGAGACCATCCTTTCATTCGAACAGGCTCGCTTTTTTTCTTTTTTATATTTATACTTTTCGCAACCCGAAAAATATGGCATCTGCTCAGCATGAACTAATGGCTTAGTTTGCGCAATAGAATTTATCGCAAAAAGAAAAGAAAGCAACAAAAAGGGAAGGTATTTTTTTCTCATAGGAACGTTTAAACTTTTTTATTCAGCAAAAATCATTTTGTGATTTTTTTAATTTATCTGTGTTTTCAATTATTTCTTTGCAAAATCGAGTAATATGTTTTTCACTTCTTCTAAATCATTTGACCTTGGATTTTTGACGAAGTCACCAACTTTATTGATGATAAAATATCTAGGCAATACATTGATTTCATAAGCCTTGGCAATCTCGGAATTTAATTCACCAGATGCTAAAATATGAATTCCTTTAAAATCTCTCCTGGCCAAAGTCTCTTTCCAAACTTCCTCTTCTCGATCCAAGGATACATTTATAAAAACGACATTTTCACTTTCTAATTCAGGTTGAATTAATTTCAACTTCTCCATTTTATTCATGCAAGGTCTACACCAAGTTGCCCAGAAATTTAGATAAACTACTTTTCCTCGATAATTTTTTAAAGCAACTTCAAGGTTATTCAAATCTTTTAAAACAAAATCAGGAGCTTGAGTTCCTCCTGCAAATTTAATCGCCTTTTCGTAAGACTCAATTACTTTTATATCAAAATTTCCATAATCTTGATATCGCATATAATCCCAATATTTATTAATAATAATTTCATGTTCTTTTGCTCGAAATGCCCGAGCAATTATTTCAGATTGGTAAAAAGCTTTAGTTTTTCCTTCCAATTTTTTACTACCTTCTTCATATTGAAAAACAAAAGGTGCTCGTTCGTCCGTTGGGCTTTTTAAATTTTTGTAATCAAAATAAGCCATTAGAAATTCGCGATACCATTCATTCCCAATCTGACTACTTTGTAAGGGAACTTCTTCCAAAAAATCAAAATACGATTCTTGCAAACTATATCTATTTTTAAAAACATTTCCATACATCAATCTATGGTAAGCAAAATCATATTGAATTTCTGCATGCAAAAACTCTTTGAATGCTGGAGTGAGTTTTCCAGGATGGTTAGCATCATACATCGCCAAATGAGTAAGTGATTTATCTTTCCGCATTTCCATATGATTTTCAAAACTAGATTGGTTCATCGCCAACATCGCCTGATCCATCTTAGGACTATTTTGATACCAATATAATTTTTGCCGATACTGCGTCATGTTGAAAACACTCATCTCTCTAGGATTCATTCGCAGATATTCCGTCAAACAAGAATTGCTTATACCAAGACTTCCTGAAAACTCAAATGAGTATTGAAAATTATTTGCATCACAATCTATATATAAGGTGTCGTTTGGTTGGACATAAATCGCACCTTTGTTTCGAGCATATTTCAAAATAGCAATTTGTGGTTCTTTTACTTCAATGGCAAAAGCAAAAGTATTGTCATCAATGATCCGAGAAGTGTAAATATCAATTCCATTATTGAGGTACAATGTGTTCAAGCTCAATTCAATCTCTTTGATAAATTTAGCATTATTAACTTTTCCTATGACCAAAGTATTGGGTTGTCCATGAAGAAAAAATGCACATAACAGCAAACCTATAAGCCCAATTATTTTTTTTGAAAAAATGTTAAAATGCTTCATCAAAGGTGTTTTATAAATTGGAATCGAATGAATTATTCTACGCTAAATTTAAATATTTTGCTTCAATTAAAATGAAGTTGTTTTCTAAAACTTGAAAATCGAAAAGTCCAAAAATTAAAACGAGTTTTCCATTTTTTTTATTTCAAATAAAAAAAGCACTATATTGAAAAAACATAACGTGAAAACAACCTATGAAAAAACGCTGGACTCTACTCTCTTACGATTCCTCCACAGCTGAACATTTACAAGAAGTTTTGAAAATCAATCCAATCTTTTGCCAAATGCTTGCGCAGCGAGGTATTTCTACTTACGACGAAGCTTACCAATTTTTTCGTCCTTCGCTTGAACATTTACATGATCCTTTTTTGATGCAAGACATGGACTTAGCAGTCAATCGATTGGCGAGTGCAATTCAACGAAAAGAAAAAATTTTACTTTACGGAGATTACGATGTTGACGGTACAACTTCTGTTGCTTTGATGTTTTCTTTTTTAAAAAAATATCATCAGCATTTGGATTTTTATATTCCAGATCGCTACACCGAAGGTTATGGAGTTTCGTTTGCTGGAATTGATTACGCCTCACAAAATGACATGACGCTTATCATCGCCATGGATTGTGGGATCAAAGCAAATGAAAAAGTAAAATATGCGAAGGAAAAAGGAATTGATTTTATCATTTGTGATCACCATTTACCCGAAGGTGAATTACCTCCGGCCATTGCAGTTTTAGATCCCAAAAGAAATGATTGTAAATATCCCTACAAAGAATTAAGTGGTTGCGGAATTGCTTTCAAATTGGCACAAGCATTCGTCGAGCAAAATAGTTTAGAAACTTCACAGTTGAATGATTTATTAGATTTTGTGGTCATTAGTATCGCTTGCGATATTGTTCCAATGTTGGGTGAGAATCGAACTTTAGCTTTTTGGGGAATGGATCAATTAAATTCGACGAGACGACCAGGTTTATTAAGTCTGATTGAAGTGAGTCAAAGAAAATTTCCACTCAACATCAACGATATAGTTTTCGGATTAGGCCCAATGATAAATGCTGCAGGACGATTAGCTGATGCTCGTCAGGCAGTTCAATTACTTTTATCAAAAGATGAAATTGAAGCAAAAGAAAATGCCAACCTTTTGTACCAACGAAATAAAATGCGAAAAGAAATTGATCTTCAAATCGTACAAGAAGCACAATTTATTTTAGAGAAAAATGAAGAAGACGGCAGTTTTAAAAATCAAAAAAGTATCGTCCTTTTTCAATCTCATTGGCATAAAGGAATTGTTGGAATTGCAGCTGCTCGAATTGTAGAAAGTCATCATCGACCAACAATTATTTTAGCAGAATCAAATGGATTAGCAGTTGGTTCTGCTCGTTCAGTAAAAGGTTTTAATATTCATTCTGCAATAAAAAAATGTGAAAACTTATTAATCAATTTTGGAGGTCATGCGCATGCCGCAGGTCTGACTATGAAAATTGAAGATGTAGATTTGTTTCAAGAAAAGTTTGAACTAGCTGTTCAAGAAACGATTGAAGAAGAAACTTTAATTCCAGAGATAAATATCGCAGCACCTCTTTCTTTAAAAGATATCACTCCACAGTTTTGGAAAATTTTGCAGCAATTTGCACCTTTCGGCCCGCAAAATCGAAACCCAGTTTTTGCTACAAAAAATGTAATAGACACAGGTTCTTCTCGATTGCTAAAAAACAATCATCTGAAATTAAGTATCAAAGAAAATGGAAAACCTCACTTCAATGCAATAGCTTTTGGATTAGGTGATTTTATTTCGGATATAAAAAAACAACCATTTCATATTTGCTACACGATCAATGAAAATAATTGGAATGGAAAAATTGACTTACAACTAAATGTAAAGGATATTAAAACTTAAAGATTAACACAAGAAACCCCTGATACTTTCAAATCAAGTATTAGGGGTTTCCATTTTCTATAGATTATTTTTTGTTAACTCATCCTCGCAGGACAAATCAAATGAAATTCAGGAATATGAACTCTAAATTCCTCTTCATTATCTATTCGTTGCATCAAAAATGTTCCATGCATTTTTCCAACTTCAGTATTCAAAGGACACCAAGATTGATATTTAAATTTTTCTCCAGGTCGTAAAATAGGTTGAGCTCCAACCACACCTTCTCCTTCCACTTCATGAACTGAACCAATCGAATCAAAAATAATCCAATGTCGTCGCATCAGTTGCACCACATTCGAACTTCGATTCTCAATAATGATCTCATAAGAAAAAACGAACTTACTATCTTTTGGAGAAGATTGCTCTTGTCGGTAGGTAGGTTGTACACTAATTCTAATTCCTTTTGTGATAAAAGTATCCATTGTATTAAACTTCAATCTTAATTTATTTTTTTAGTTTGGTAAATTCAATCACCATTTCTTCTGCTTCTTGTAACGCTATTTCGAGATCATCGTTCACTAAAACCTTATCAAATTTCTTTTCGTATTTTAATTCTCGTTTTGATCGAGCAAATCTTTTTTTCAAACTTGCTTCAGTTTCAGTATTACGATTCCGCAATCTTGCAAATAATTCCTCTACAGAAGGTGGTTTTACAAAAATAGCTAGCGTTTCATCTGGGTACGCTTTTTTAATATCTTTCGCACCCTTCACGTCCACATCAAAAATGATATGTTTACCTTCCTTCCAAATTCGTTCCACTTCGCTCTTTAAGGTACCATAATATTGATTATCGTAAACTTCTTCCCATTCTAAGAATTTTCGACGTCGTCTCATTTTTTTAAATTCCTCCACACTCATGAAGTAATAATCCTTTCCATCCTTTTCATGTTTTCGTTTTTCGCGAGTGGTTGCAGAAATTGAAAAACCTAAAAAATCAAAGGTCTTCATTAAATGACGAACGATGGTTGTTTTGCCTGCTCCTGAAGGCGCTGTGATTACTATTAATTTTCCCAAAATAAAAATTCGAATTTAAAAATCAGATCCTAGTTAAACTGCATTTGCCACTAACTCTTTTATTTTTTCAAGCTCATCTTTCATTTGCACCACTAGGTGCTGAATAGATGAGGAGCTTGCTTTCGATCCTAATGTATTAATTTCTCGACCAATTTCTTGGCTGATAAAATTTAGCTTTCGTCCTTTTTGCTTAGCTTTATTATCCAACACCTCAAGGAAATATTTACAATGTTGTTCCAATCGAACTTTCTCCTCTGTGATGTCTAATTTTTCTAAATAATATAAAATCTCTTGCTCAAATCGATTCGCATTAATATTATCTTTCCCCACATACTCTTCCATATTTTTCAACATCCTCTCTTTGATAACACCTATCCGTTCTTCTTCAAATGGATCAATTTTCACCAAAGCATCAGAAATATTATTAATTCGCAACTTACAATCATCGCCCATAACATTTCCCTCTTTCAATCTGAAATTATAAAATGCGTCTAACGCTTCTTTCAAAATTTCAAGTACAGTTGACCATTCCTCTTTTTCCAAAGTATTTCCACCAGCTACAATTACATTCTGGATTCGCAGAATAGTTTGAGTCAAATCGCCATTAGCCAAACCTAACTCATTTTGTAACTCAGTCAATTCTTTATGATACTTTTTGAATAAAGGTTTGTTCAATGAATATGCATCATCTCCACCAAGAGATTCTACATTGATCGTCACATCAATTTTTCCTCTTTCAGTTTTTTTAGAAATAATACTACGTAATTCATGTTCTTTCTCACGATAATTCTGTGGCATTTTAAATCGCACATCAGAAAACTTACTATTGAGAGAACGAAGTTCAATAGATATTTTTTTTTCTTTAAAGCTTCCAGAAGCTTGGCCATAGCCCGTCATTGATAACATCATAGGTTGAAATAGATTTTGTGCAAATATAACTAAAGCAATTAGAATAAAGTTTTGGGTAACAAGTTTTATTCTATTTATAAATGCTAAATTTTTTGAGCCCATTTTTCTTGAAGAAAATATTCCTACTCTATTTTTTAAGTGAAAAATAAGACTCAGAATCTGACTTATTTTTTTATTCCAAAAACGAATTACACGAACTTTACCCTCTATTTTTTGACTAGAAAAAAATCAAGTTTCCATTAAGACAAAATCACCTTCATTTTTTTTGGGTAAAATGGAAAAATGACAATTTTTATAATGGAATTTTCATTTTTTGCAAAAAAAGGTTTTTTCTCACTTATAAAAACAAAAAAAAATTCATAAATCGTTGAAAAAAAGCCACTTATGAGATAAAAGATGAAAATAAAACATCTTTTTATTTTCAATTGAAAAATAAAAAGACGAAATTTGCCTCGCTTTAATCTGAATAAAAAAAATTCATAATTAATTATAAACCAATAAGATAAACGATGAGAAAAGCTGATTTAGTAACAGCAATATCGGAAAAAACGGGTGTACCTAAAGTTGACGTTTTAGTTACTTTAGAAACTCTTTTTAAGGAAGTAAAAAGCTCATTGGCTGAAGGTGAAAATGTTTACATTCGAGGCTTCGGAAGTTTTGTGATAAAAAAGAGAAAGAGAAAGATAGGAAGACACATTAAGAAAAACATCGCGATTGAAATTCCTGAACACTATGTTCCTTCATTCAAACCTGCAAAAACTTTTGTAGAAGAGGTGAAAGGTAATGTTTCATCGCTTCCAAGCGATGACAGTAAAAATGTTTAAAAATTTCTAACTGATGTCGAAAACTCAACTAGCAGTATTATCTTTTGCAGGAGCTTTATTCTTAATACTTTATTTTGGATTTGATACCAAACCAAAAGTACAAAAAGAGATAAATAAAGATCGGATTGAAAATGCAGAATCAACTAGTATCAATTCATTGTTGTTATCTGCCAAAAACAATCTTAAACCAGAAGAAGCTAGTGAAGTACTATTAGCCGAAGCAAAACTATCAGAAGCCAAAAACGATTTAGACAAAACGGAAGCCTACAAAGTTCTTTCAAGTGCTTGGTACAAAATCAGTCGATTTGCCATTGCAGGTTATTATGCTCAATTAGTAGCTGATACGGAAGCTACCTCAGAAGCATGGTCAATTGCAGGAGCCACTTATAATCGAGGGATGAATTTTGAAAAAGAGGAGAAAGTAATTGAATTTTGTGCAAATCGAGCAGTTCAAGCTTTTGAAAATGCTATTTCTTTAGATCCAACTAACGTTACCCATAGAGTAAACTTAGCAGTTTGCTATGCAGAACGTCCCCCTCAAGATAATCCGATGAAAGGAATCTTGATGTTGATTGATTTAAACAAAAAGCATCCTGAGAATGTTCCTACCCTTTCTACCTTAGGAAGATTAGGAATTCAAACAGGACAATTTGAAAAAGCGGCAGCTCGTTTAGAGAAAGCACTTAAAATCGAACCTAAAAATATTAAGGTGAATTGCCTTTTAGCTCAAGCCTACGAAGGGCTTGGTTTGACTGAAAAAGCAACCACTTTTCAAAATATTTGTCAATCGCTGGCGGAAGCACAGCGATAGAAAATACTTGTTCCGAGTATTCGGAACGTGAGAAATTTAATTTTAATAATTATAAAAAAACATTAGTTATGCCTTGCGGAAAAAAACGTAAACGTCATAAGATCGCGACACACAAACGTAAAAAAAGATTACGAAAAAATCGTCATAAGAAAAAGAACAGATAATTTGAAATTGAAATAGCCTTGTGGCTTTTTAAATTAATTAATCTGGCATAGGTCAGGGTAGTTTCAAATAATCTGCCTGAACCGAAAATATGATGATTCAAGGGTCATGGGATGGAGTTTTTTAACTTGCATTATCCCATGACCCGTTTCTTATTTTTGACACAGTCAAATAAAAATTTGTAGAGCTGGAAGTATTATTTCCGTGCTTGAAAGATTAGATGGGTAAGCGAAATAATACTCCCAAGGTAACACTTGGAGAAGAAAGGGGATTCTGTATTTACAGTTAAAAATCTTTTATTGATTTTTCCAAAAAAATTAAAAGACGTACATACACTATTTAGTTTATCACAAATTTAAAGATGTGTTCAATTCAGGCAAAATAGATGCTCAAACATAACAAATTCATTGTTTAAGCTGTCTACATTTTGCTGCCTTGCCTTGTAGAGCTATCTTGCTCTATTTGAATGTTCCAAAACAAATCTTCACTTGAAGATCGCTTTTGCCATTCTTTAATGCCCACAAATAAAAATAGTGGAAAAAGAACTAATCATTAATTCAACTCCTACGGAAGTTGAAATTGCACTTCTAGAAGATGGGAAGTTAGTTGAGTTGCACAAACAGAAGACCAATACTAATTTTACTGTTGGAGATATTTTCCTCGGTAAAATTCGGAAATTGATGCCGGGATTGAATGCAGCTTTTGTAGATATTGGCCATAAAAAAGATGCCTTTCTACATTATACAGACTTGGGCCCAAAACTTCGAACACTTCTTAAATATACCGACCATTCCATCTCTGGAAAACAACAATCTTTTAAACTAGATCAATTTGAATTTGAGGATGAAATCATTAAAACAGGAAAAATCGATCAAGTTTTAAATAAAAAACAACCTATTTTAGTCCAAATTTTAAAAGAACCTATTTCTACTAAAGGCCCTAGATTAAGTTGTGAAATTACAATCCCAGGGAGATATTTGGTTTTATCGCCCTTTTCTAATATCGTGGCTGTTTCTAAAAAAATAGCTAACTCAGATGAAAGAAAAAGACTCCAAAGATTGGTTGAAAGTATTCGTCCGAAAAACTTTGGGGTTATCGTTAGAACTGCTGCAGAAGGAAAGAAAGTAGCTGATCTACATGAAGAACTTGATATCATGATGTCTAAGTGGAAACAAGTGCATAGCCAATTGCACAATACAAATCCACCTACCAAATTATTAAGTGAATTAGACAAGACGACAAGTATCCTTCGTGATATTCTAAGTGACTCATTTAATAAAATAGTAGTCAACGATGCAGAAATGCATATTAACATCAAATCCTTTTTGGGTACGATTGCTCCCGATCAAGTTAAGATAGTTAAACATCATAAATCGGCCAAACCTATTTTTGATGTTCATGGCGTTTCTAGACAAATTAAGTCTTCTTTTGGAAAAACGGCAACTATGCCAAGTGGTGCTTATTTGGTCATCGAAAGTACCGAAGCAATGCACGTGATTGATGTGAATAGTGGTCACAAGGCAGCCAAAACTGCTAATCAAGCTGACGCTGTGCTTGCTGTAAATTTAGAATCTGCTGCAGAAATTGCAAGACAATTGAGACTTAGAGATATTGGAGGAATTATCATTATTGATTTCATTGATATGCGAGTTCCTGAACACAAAAAACAATTGGTTCAGGCTATGAGAGATCACATGAAAAAGGATCGAGCACAACACACCATTCTGCAATTAAGTAAGTTTGGGTTGATGCAAATCACTCGGCAAAGAGTTCGACCTGAAGTAAAAATCAATACCGCAGAGATTTGTCCTTCCTGCAAAGGAACTGGAAAAATCAATCCTTCTATTTTATTGACAGATTATATCGAAAGAGATTTAGAGTTTATTCTTCAATCTCGCCCACAAGCGAAGTTAGAATTACATGCTCATCCTTTCGTGAGTGCATTTTTGAAAAAAGGATTTCCAAGTAAACAAATGTCTTGGTTTATGAAGCATCATTTTAAGTGGATTAAAATTAAAGAAAATACAGATTTTCAAATGACCCAATACACCTTCTTTGATGGAAATGATGATGAAATACGATTACATTAATCTCATCATTTTCTAAAAAAGCAAAAGCGATATTGAATTCAATTATTCAATATCGCTTTTTTATTTTCTAAAAAATATATGCTAAAAAGGCTAAAAAGAACAGGGCACATACGTCGAAACGTAGTACCCTGTATAACCCCAAAAAACCAAATGAAAACAATCTACATATAAATCTTCCTAATTAAAGTCTAATTATATATTTTGAAAATGACTAGTATTTCTTAATATTTTGTCATTTTTTAAATCTCTTTTCTTTCCTTTGTTATCTATCTAACATATACCCCTCAAAACTTACACTTTTAAGACGCATGTTTTTTAGGTAGTCACATTTTTCGAAAAAAATATTAATTATTTTTTTTCGAAAATGAATAAAAAAGATCTTACTTTTTGTTTGTTTTGAGAAAAACGACTTCTACCATTTTTAATTTTAAAAAATAACGAAAAACGTTTTTTTATTTTAGTTTTTTCTTCATTATTTTTTACTTTAATGCCTATTAAAATTTTGTTAAAAACATTAATCTTATCAAATCCAGAATAAAAATTGTGACCTGTGGCTAAAATCAAAAAAATATATGCTTGCACCAACTGCGGTGCAACTTCTTCAAAATGGGAAGGCAAATGCCCTTCCTGTGAAGAATGGAATACATTTGTAGAGGAAATTGTATCGAAACCAACGACACAAGAAGAAAAAAAATTAGCTTGGAAAGGAGGAGGAGTTGGCTCAAATAAAAGTCCAAAACCGATTGCGTTACCTGATATTGTCGCAAATGACCGTCCAAGACTAGTTACACCTGATGGCGAACTTAATCGAGTCCTCGGAGGTGGAATCGTGAGTGGTTCTTTAGTTTTGATTGGAGGACAACCTGGAATTGGAAAGTCAACATTGCTTTTGCAAGTTGCTTTAAGAATACCTGCAAAAATTTTATACGTTTCAGGTGAAGAAAGTGATGGGCAAATCAAAATGAGAGCCGAAAGAATTGGAGGACAAACTTCTAATTGTTTTATCCTAACGGAAACTAATATCACTAAAATTTTGAATCATGGAAGGGAGATGAAACCTGATTTGATGATTATTGATTCTATTCAAACTTTAGCTTCTCCATATATTGATTCGACTCCTGGAAGTGTTTCCCAAGTTCGAGAATGTGCTGGTGAATTACAACGATTTGCAAAAGAAGAATACATTCCAGTTTTTATCATTGGCCATATTACAAAGGAAGGTTCTATTGCTGGTCCAAAATTATTAGAACATATCGTGGATGCTGTTTTGCAATTTGAGGGAGATCGAAATTACACTTACCGAATTTTAAGGACTATCAAAAATCGTTTTGGCTCTACTGACGAAATGGGTATTTATGAAATGCAAGCAAATGGTTTGCGAGAAGTATCTAACCCTTCAGAAATATTACTTTCACAAAAAGATGAAGAGTTGAGTGGAAGCGCAGTTTGTGCAACAATGGAAGGAATGCGCCCGATGTTAATTGAAACACAAGCATTGGTGAGTACTGCAGTTTATGGAAATCCGCAAAGATCTGCAACTGGTTTTGACTTACGACGATTGAGTATGTTGCTCGCTGTTTTGGAAAAAAGATGTGGCTTTCAATATGGACAACAGGATGTATTTTTAAATATTGCTGGAGGAATAAAAGTAGATGACCCTGCAATTGATTTGGCCATCGTAAGTGCTTTAATTTCATCTTTAGAAGACATTGCGATCCCTAATGATGTTTGCTTTGCAGGCGAGGTTGGTTTATCGGGAGAGATTCGTTCGGTCAATCGAATTGATCAAAGAATTCAAGAAGCAGATCGATTAGGTTTTAAACAAATGTTTATTTCAAAATACAATACAAAAGGATTAGATTTTAATCGATACGGAATTGAAATTATTACGATTGGAAAAATTGAAGAACTGTATCGATTACTTTTTGAATAGAACTAATTTTTATTTTTCCTGTTTAATTATTCTATGAAAGATATTTTAGAACTCTCCAAAACCAATCCGATTCTTCTCTTTGATGGCGTTTGCAACCTTTGCAATGGAGCTGTTCAATTTGTGATAAAATATGGTTCAAAAGATACTTTGCGTTTTGCAGCACTTCAATCCGAAACTGGACAACAAATTTTAGAGCATTTTAATTTACCCAAAGAAGAAATCTTCTCTGTTATTTTAGTTGAAAATGAAAAGGTTTATATGCGTTCAAGTGCTGCACTTCGAATGTATAAAAATATGGGAGGAGTTATGAGCCTCATGTATTTTTTCATCATTGTACCTCGTCCAATTCGAGATGCTGTTTATAATTTTATTGCAAAAAATAGATATAAATGGTTTGGGGAAAAAGAGAGTTGTATGATTCCAACTCCTAAATTAAAGTCCCGATTTTTGTGAAAAATATTTTCTAGAGCTTTCTTTTCCTCTCCAAATTTGTAATAATTTTTAGAACTGTTTCGTCAAATCTTACGTTAAAAGCCGTACTGAAAATACTTGAACTTTACTCTTAATATCAGTATTTTCGCACTTCTTTTTATTACACATATTTTTAATTTATTAATCAAAAATGGAAATGACAGATACTTCCAAAATTAGACGCACCGAGATTGCGGACATTCTAAAAAATCCTTCGATTGGCGAAGAGGTTTTAGTCAAAGGTTGGGTAAGAGCTTTTCGAAATAATCGATTTGTAGCTTTGAATGATGGTTCTACTTTTAATAATCTTCAAGTGGTTTTGGATTCTGATAATATGGATCAAGACATTTTGAAATCTGTTAGTTTTCATGCTTGTATTGCAGTTACTGGAAAATTAATAGAATCATCTGGTTCAGGTCAAGCAGTAGAAATTCAAGCGGAACAAGTTGAGATTTTAGGTACAAATAACTTGGATGAATATCCTTTACAACCTAAGAAGCAAACGATGGAATTCCTTCGTGAAAATGCTCAATTCAGAATGCGAACAAATACATTTAGCGCTGTATTTAGAATTCGACATGCAGTAGCATTTGCGGTAAATAAATATTTCCACGATAGAGGTTTCTATTATATGCATACACCAATCGTAACTGGAAGTGATGCAGAAGGTGCAGGGGAAATGTTTCGAGTAACTACTCTTGATCCTAAAAATGCTCCTACAGATGAAGATGGCAATGTCGATTTTAAAGAAGACTTTTTTGGTAAGGCAACCAACTTAACTGTTTCTGGTCAATTACAAGCAGAAATTGGAGCATTGTCAATGGGAAAAGTTTATACCTTCGGCCCAACTTTCCGTGCTGAAAATTCTAATACTTCTCGGCATCTTGCAGAGTTTTGGATGATTGAACCTGAAGTTGCTTTTGCTGATATTTACGATGACATGGATTTGGCGGAAGACTTTTGTAAATATTTGATCAACTATATTTTGGATAATTATCCAGATGATTTGGCATTTTTGGACAAGCGAATTCAAGACTTGGAAAAAAATATGAAAGCGGAACTTCGTCGACCAATGAGTTTGGTGGAGACATTGAAATTTGTCGTAGAAAATGATTTTGAACGAATCACTTATACTGAAGCAATTAATCTTTTGAGAAATTCTAAACCATTCAAGAAAAAGAAATTTAAGTTTCCAGTTGAATGGGGAGTTGATTTATCATCAGAGCACGAACGTTGGTTGGTGGAGAAAAAATTCAAAAAACCAGTAATCGTTCGTGACTATCCAAAAGATGTCAAATCATTTTACATGCGTATGAATGATGATGATAAAACGGTTGCTGCCATGGATGTTTTATTCCCTGGAATTGGTGAAGTGATTGGTGGTTCACAAAGAGAGGAACGTTTGGATTATCTCAAAAAACGAATGTCTGAAATGGATGTTCCTGAAGAAGAGTTGTCTTGGTATTTGGATTTGAGAAAATTTGGAGGAACTCCTCACTCTGGCTTTGGATTAGGATTTGAGCGAATGATTTTGTTTATCACAGGTATGAGCAATATTCGAGATGTAATTCCTTTTCCACGAACTCCAGGAAATGCAGAATTTTAAAAAATAAGATTTTCATTGGAATAATCATTGGTAAGTTTTAACCTTCCAACAAGAAGTTTCATCGAAAAAATAAAACACTTTCGGGTTTTTGCTGTTCATTTGCAAAAGCCCGTTTTTTGTTTTCTTTCTCAAATTTCGGTTATTCAAAATTCAAAAATAATTTCATGTTAGAAATAAAAAATTTAACCAAAACATATAATAGTGGAAGTCGCTCTTTGACTGTTTTGGATCACGTTAGTTTTAAAATTGAACCAGGCGAAACCTTTTCAATCGTTGGCCCATCAGGAAGTGGGAAAACTACTTTATTAGGACTTTGCGCAGGTTTAGATCGAGCATCTGAAGGTTCCGTTATTTTAAATGGAATTGCTTTGGATAATTTGAATGAAGATGAACGAGCAGCCGTTCGAAATGAACATGTTGGTTTTATTTTTCAGAACTTTCAATTGATTCCAACTTTGACAGCTTTAGAAAATGTGATGATTCCTTTGGAACTTCGAGGAGAAAAAGGAGCTAAAAAAAGATCAGAAGATTTACTAGAACGAGTTGGACTAGGAGATCGAAAGAACCACTACCCTACTCAACTTTCAGGTGGTGAGCAACAACGAGTTTCGCTGGCACGCGCTTTTTCCAATAATCCAAAAATACTTTTCGCGGATGAGCCGACTGGAAACTTGGATGAAGAAACAAGTGAAAAAGTTGAAGCTCTTTTGTTTGAGTTGAATCGAGATATGGGAACTACTTTAGTTTTAGTTACACACGATTTAGAACTCGCCGCGAAGACTCAAAAGATTATAAAGTTGAGAGGCGGGAAGTTAGATAACTAAACTGTTAATCTGCTTTAGCTAACCTAGAAAAATACCCATCATGAATTTTCTTTTAGGTCAGCTAAAGCAGACCACAACATAATAAGATGCGCCCTTTCGAAATCAATCGGAAGGGCGCATTGCTTTTATTTACTGTTCCACTTTGTAAACAAAGTCTTTGGGATGTGACTTTCTTTTTTCAAACAAAATAATGGCCGTTGAATATTGCTCGATCTGAATTTGGGATGATAAAAAGTGTAGCAATAAAAATAAAAAACAAAAGGTTTTTAAGATGGCTCCCTAAAAAAAATTAGGAAAACCGATTTTTGGGAAACTGTTTTTGAAAACTTTAAAATACGGATTTGGGATACGTGTACGGTTATTTAGGATAACTAAAACGGTTGTTGGGATTTTCGGTTTTGGGAAAACGGTTTTTAAGATTTTTATTCTTTGATATTTTATATCAAAAAAAAGTACGGTTTTGGGATGTTTTGGAACAACTTCAACGACCAAGTATCTTGTTGTTTTGTCTCACTAAATTTTAAAAATCTAGTTGACGATTTTCTATTGAATAATTAATTTGCCGCTTTGAACGACTTGTCCTTTAACAATAATGGTAAATATGTATAGCCCTTGTGGCAATTGGTTGCGATAAAAGTCTAGTTCGTTTTTTTCAAAGTTCTCTACTCTTACTTTTTTACCTGATGCATCAAAAACATGGAATTCCATATCTTTAAATCGCTCGCCAGTTACTTCCACTTTTGCAAAATCCGTAAATGGATTCGGGTAAACATTTAAGTTCACATGCGGGAAATTTGGATTTTCCGTAGAAGTTAAAAAGCATAAAAAGTCTTCTAAATTTTCTCCTCCAACTTGATGTCTCGAGAATTCAGTATCTGTCGGAACATCATAATCTTGGAAAACGATAGCACTATTCTCGATAATAGTGCCCACGGGATTGTTTGGCTTTTGAGAAATTCGGTATTTAACAAACCCGTGGGACAACATTTCGTTGTTCGTACTATTTACTTGCCCTAGATCAGAAAATGTGAATTTCACAAATCCATCACCATAGGCTTCGAATGTGTAAGGATGGCTACTCGCTCCTGGTCGGATGCTTGTGATATCCAAATGTGAAGGGATGGTATCACGAATAACCACTCTATGAGAAGAATCAGCACTCACATTTTGAAAGCGAATGTGATACTTCAAGTCGGTTTGGGATGTGATTAAATCGGCGTCGGTGTTACAGGTATCTCTGTAGCCTTTGGGATAACCGATAAAATCTATTGGGTCAAATAACAATTGGTTCTCAATAACATCTTTACTTTGGTAAGGATCTCTGTCCGCCTCTTCTAACTGTGTTACATATCCTAGAGATACTCCCTGATTATCTGGATCGCATGCTTCGACTGAAGCAGTTGCGAAATAATTTCTTCCTGGGTGATCAGTTGCTTGATCAGCAATTAATCGGTAATGTTTTCCATTAGCTTTGAGAGCGATTCTTTGAGATTCTCCTACTTGTAGAATCTCAGAAGTTTGTGGTGCTCCGTTGAACATCAAAACTACATCTTCAACCACAATGAATTTTGTTCCTTGCTGCATGTTTTGAGTTCCAATATTTTCCAAAAAGAAAACTACAGAATCTCCTTCACAGTAACTTGTTACTTGTATTGATGATTCGTCCCAATTTGGATTTGGAGCTAAACAGGTATCGTCTGGAAAAATTTTAGCCTCTACACAATGTGCTTCTTCTGCAATTGTTGTCGCACAATCAGCAGTAACATTTACTTCAAAAAATCCACACTCGCCTATATCAATATTTCCTATCGCAAAAGTGTAAAGACTGTCATCATTAAAAATAAACGGTAATGAACTACTATTGTAAATTAAGTTTTTCTCTAAAATCAAATCTACTGTTGCAGCAACTGCAATTTGAGTTCCTTGATTGCAAAAATCAACTCTGTACACATTATCCTCACATGGAATAATTCGAGATGTTGAAACATCTACTTCCATAACTGGACAATCGATTTCGGTTTGGATAGGATAGTCCAAGTAGACCGTATCAAAAACTTCAACATCTACTGGGAAATTTATCATTTGACAAGTCGTCAAATCCCAGTACACATTTGGAGCAATAATATTCACTTCATAACTTCCTGTATCAGTCAACACATCAAAACTTCCATCAGCATCAACTGAACCATAAAAAGTTCGATCAACTCCCTTTGCTTCCACAATCCAATTTCTTACACCACCTTCATTTGCTTGAAAAGTACAATCATTATTTGAATCTCTAAATGCATTTCCGATAATGTGGTTGGTTAGTAAGTCTCCATTTTTATTGGTTCTTACTAAATAGATATCTGGATTAGAAAATGCAGAAAATGCTTTTGAACCTGCAATTGCAAATCCTCCATCGTATGTAGTAACTATGTCATAACCAAGTTCTGTTCGTTCAGGTTGTCCAATACTTTTTTCCCAAATCAAAGCGCCATTTAGATCAACTTTAATGAGAAAGTAATTAAGGTCAATCGCTGAAACCTCATGATAACCTGCAATTACTAAATTTCCATCACTTGCTATTGCAATACTATTTCCAACTTCAAAGAAATTTGAAACACCAAAAGAAAAGAAGTTAAAGTTACCATCAGGAGATAATTTCAAAACTGCAATATTGGATTGATTCCCTGTTCCACCTGTAATAAATACAGTTCCATCATTTGCAATCACTAAATCTAATCCTTCATCATACTGGCCTGTAATTCCACTAAAACTATTTTCTGAAATTACTGCACCATCATTATTAACTTCTAAAACGTAAATATTTTTATCACTTGAAGTAACTTCTGTATAACCTGTTACTACAAAATTTCCATTCGCTCTTTGTTTAACTGCATTTCCTAAATCATCAAAATCACCACCATAAGTATTTACCCATTCCTGATCTCCATTTCCATCAACTTTTACTAATAATAAATCTTTTTCTCCCTGCCCATTTTCAGTATACCCTGTAATGATATATCCTCCATCTATTGTAGTTGTAATACCAAATGCCTCATCATCATTACTTGTCGAATAATAATTCGTCCAAAGCTTGTTCCCTTCATCATCTAATCTAAAAAAGATAATATCATCTCCTCCATTCACTAAATTTACTCCATTTCCAACTACAACTACTCCATTTTGGTCAGGTGCCACAGTTACATCCAACCCCATTTCAGGTCCTGAATTTCCAAGTGTATCTGTCCAAAGAACAGTACCATCTACATCTGTACGAATTGTATATATTTGATTTCCTTGTCCAAAGGAATTTGAAGATCCAACTAAAACTAAACCTCTGTCTTCCATCTCTACAATACCTTGCGCCTCATCAGGTCCACTTGCCCCACCATATATTTTATCCCATCCATATACATTTTGAGCGTTTGCTTCAAAAAAACCGGTAAGACCCAAAGCAACACTAAGTACTGCTACTATACTTAGTTTTTTGAGTCTTACCAGGTTATATATATTAAATGATCTCACGAAAAAATATCTTTTTGGTTGTTGTGTTAACAAGTACATTACAAAAGTGATCATGTTCTTATGTTTTTTCAAGGACATCTAAAGCCATTTGTTGAACAACTTTAACGCCTTTTATTATTATTATTATTTATCAAAAAATCACAAACTACTGTAAATCAGCATTTTATGACTTAATTTAAAGTTTCAAAAAAGCATTTTTTTGTTAACTTTGTTGAAAATATATTTATTTTTCCTATGAAAAAAAGTCAATTAATTAACATTTTAAACACATTTTCAGCCAAAGAAATCCGAGATACACGCAAATGGTTGCATTCTCCTGCACATAATCAAAGGCAAGATGTTGTCCAATTATTCGATTTTTTCTTTGAAGACAATCATTTATCGAAGGAAGATTGCTTAGAAAAGCCATTTGTTTTCTCATGGATCTACCCTAAAGAAACGTATGATGATGCAAAAATGCGTCAGGTAATGTTTTTTTTATTAAAAGCTATTGAGGATTTTTTAATTTATCAAGAACTTCATCAAGATGAAGTAAGTGCAAAAAACATCTTGTCAAAAGTTTATAGAAAAAGAAAATTGGATAAGTTATTCGAAAAAAATGTTAAACAATCAGAACAGCTTTTAGAAAAGTCTACTATCCAAAATGAAAAATATTATCGTAACGAATATCAACTACAATTAGAAAAATATAATTACCAAAGTCGGGTTAATCGACTTTCTCAAAATTTACAAGAGGTTTCTGACACTCTAGATATTGTTTTTTTGGCAGGCAAATTACGGCAATATTGCTTGATGCTTTCACACCAGTCCGTTTATCAAAAAGAATATACAATTGGCTTACTAAAAAATATACTTCCACTAATCCAACAAGAAGATTACATTAAGATTCCAGCAATTGCTACCTATTACTTTATTTACAAGACGTTGACTGAAAAAGAAAATGAAGCTCATTATTTTCAGTTAAAAGACCAAATTAAAGAGAATGGACACTATTTCCCTTTTGCAGAAATTAGAGATATTTACCTGATGACTATCAACTATTGCATAAAAAGAATGAATGCTGGAAATGAAAGTTTTATTAGGGAAGCTTTTGAATTATATCAATTAGGTTTTGAGAATCGAATATTAATTGAAAATAATTCGATCACTAGAGTTACATTTCACAATGTCATTTCTATTGGCTTGAAATTAAAAGAATTTGAAATTGTAGAAAATTTCATTGAAGAAAACCAAAAATATTTAAGTGATAAACACCGTGAAGGATTCTTGAATTATAGTCTCGCTAGACTGCATTATGAAAAAAAGGAGTACACCAAAGCGATGCAATTATTAGTTCAAGATGTTCATTACGAAGACATCCTTATCTTTTTGACTTCAAAGACTTTACTTTCAAGAATGTATTATGAAGAAGATGAGGTAGATGCATTGGAATCTTTAATTGAAAGTATGCGAACTTATATTCAGAGGAAAAAAATCATGGGTTATCACAAAGCTAATTTCAAAAACTACATTCGTTTTATTAAAAAATTATTGAAAGCTAAACCTAGTGACAAAACAGGAAAAGAAAAATTAAAAGTAGAAATTCAGGAAGCTCATCCCTTGACTACAGATGAACGAAATTGGCTACTCACTCAACTTTCTAAAATATAAGTACTCATTTTGTTTTGCGTCAAACAAAGCTCGGGTAGGTTTATTTTTAGTGGTTTGTAAACATTGTGGGATGATTCTTTAGGCCTTTTTTTCTAAAAGCCTCATAGCTAGAAAGGTATGAAAAAACCCGAAGAAAAGTGTTCCACGTTGCGTTTGCAAAATACTTTCAGTCAAAAAAGACATCATTACTAATGATAGAAAGAGTAAATACAAATAATGTTTTTCTTGGAAAGCCAACCAAAATGGAGTCATCAAATAAAGTAATAACAATATTCCTCCAATTAATCCAAGCGTTGCTGTAGTTTGTAAATATTGATTATGTGGGTTAAAATTATCTTTGAGTGCTCGTTCGTAATTTCTTTCTTGATAGATTTTCATCAACTCATCTTGAACGTCTCCCGTTCCTGTTCCAAGCATTGGATTTTCTTTGATGACTGTAAAAGCTGCATTCCATAAATTAATCCTAGGTGCTCTATTTACTTTGGTTGAATCCTTTGTTATTGCACTATTAATTGCTGCTTGAGTTCTTTGATTGACACTTGGTAAATTTTTTATCGAAAAAAATAACAATACAATTGCAAAAAATGAAATTCCGATTCCTTGAAAAAGTTTCTGCTGAAAATACATCCAACTCAAAAATGAAACACCTAAAATTAGAACTGTTGCCAAAATTGTCATTCGAGAAGAAAGTAAAAGAATGATAATAAGAAACCATCCCATTAAAATGCTACTTCCAATTTTATACTTAAAAGAATACGTTTTTATATTTTTTAGTAAAAAATATAGCATGATAAAAAATGCAAAACTTAGATACATCGAAAAATAGGTAGGATGAAAATCTAAGAAGCTTCCTAATTTTTTATAAGTCATCCAATTTGCGCTAGTATCCATATATTTTAAAAGTCCATTTGCAAAACAATAGATACTTGCAATCAAACAACCTACAACATAACTTTTAAGGATCAACGAAATACCTTTTTTACTCTTTAGTGGAAATGAAAAAAGGATGAGAGGGAAAATGAGTAAAGGTAGTTTAGTTTCAATTTTTTGCATCCCTTCTGTCCAATTGGAAGTATACACCAAACCAATTAAATACATAACATAAAAACTAAAAAAGAGAACTGGAATAGGGGAAAGAAATGATTTGAAATTAAAATAACCACGACCACTCAACAGCCAATTGATTCCTAAAAAAATAATAGCTAAAATTGATAGTCGAGGATGAAGAGGTAGTAAAAAACAAAACAGCATGAGCAAACTCTGATGGATTGCCTCATGCTGTCTTTTTGATAAAATCATTTATTTAATGAATAGTTCATTTATGAGCTATGCTCGATAAAAACTATTTCAACTTTTGCTTGATTTCTACGATTTCGTATCCTTCTATGACATCACCTACTTTAATATCATTAAAGTTTTTGATTGAGATACCACACTCCATTCCAAACTTCACTTCCTTCGCATCATCTTTGAATCGTTTCAATGAAGAAATTTCACCATGCTTGCCTTCTTTCACAGGATAGATCACAATTCCTTCTCGAATTAATCTTACGTGAGAGTTACGCTTGATAAGTCCTTCTGAAACATAACATCCTGCAATAGTTCCCACTTTACTAATTTTGAATACATCTCGCACTTCAACTTGAGCCGTGATTTTTTCTTCCTTAGTTGGTTCAAGCATTCCTTCGATGGCAGATTTGATCTCTTCGATTGCTTCATAAATAATAGAGTACGTTTTGATTTGTACACCTTCTTTTTCAGCTAATCTTCGAGCACCTGCTGACGGTCTCACCTGGAAACCAATCACAATGGCATCAGAAGCGGATGCTAACAATACATCAGATTCAATGATTTGACCTACCGCTTTATGAATTACATTTACTTGAACTGATTCAATGGAAAGTTTGATCAATGAATCTGCCAATGCCTCGATAGATCCATCCACATCACCTTTAACAATCAAATTCAATTCTTTGAAACTTCCTAATGCTAAACGTCTTCCAATCTCATCCAAACTAATTCGCTTGCTTGCTCTATTTGCTTGCTCTCGATTAATCTGAGCTCGATTAGATGCTATTTGTCTAGCCTCTTGCTCCGTTTCCATTACTTTGAATTTCTCACCAGCTTGTGGTGCTCCACTCAATCCAAGAATCAAAACTGGATTAGAAGGCCCTGCAGATTTGACTCGCTTACCTTTCTCGTTAAACATGGCTTTCACTTTTCCAGAGTGCTCTCCAGAAACTACAGAATCACCAATTTTTAATGTTCCAGTTTGTACTAGAATTTTGGTTACGAATCCTTTTCCTCTATCTAAAGAAGCCTCGATAACAGTACCTATTGCAGCACGTTTTGGATTAGCTTTAAGTTCAAGTAATTCAGCTTCTAATAATATTTTTTCTAATAGTTCATCAATCCCAGTTCCGTTTTTAGCTGAAATATCTTGAGACTGATATTTACCTCCCCAATCTTCTACTTGAAGATTCATGGCTGCCAGTTCACCTTTGATTCGTTCAGGGTCTGCTCCGTCTTTATCAATTTTATTGATAGCAAAAACCATTGGAACATTTGCTGCTTGTGCGTGACTGATCGCCTCCTTCGTTTGAGGCATGATAGAGTCATCAGCAGAAATAATGATAATCGCAATATCTGTTACTTTCGCACCACGTGCACGCATGGCTGTAAATGCCTCGTGACCAGGTGTATCAAGAAAGGTAATCTTTTTCTTATCCTCTCCTACTACAACTTCATATGCTCCAATGTGCTGGGTAATTCCCCCTGCCTCACCATCTGCTACCGAAGCTTTTCGAACGTAATCAAGTAAAGATGTTTTACCATGGTCAACGTGTCCCATTACTGTAACAATCGGTGCTCTTGGAACTAAATCAGCTGGATCATCAATGATTTCTTCTTCTTCATCAATTTGCTCTTCAGCAGAAATAAATTCTACTTCATGTCCAAATTCACTTCCTACCAATTCAATAATCTCAGCATCCAGTCTTTGATTAATGGAAACGATTACCCCTAAGTTCATACAAGTAGTAATTACTTGAGTTACCGGTACATCCATCAAACTTGCCAATTCTGACACAGAAACAAATTCTGTCAACTGTAAAGATGTTACTTCATTTGCCTGATCTCTTTGTTCTTGATTTTCTCTTAAACGCTCTCTGTTCTCTCTACGTATCTTTTGACGCTTACGCCCCTTTCCTCCTCCGAGGCGAGCCATAGTTTCTTTGATTTTTTCTTCAATCTCTTTTTTAGAAACTTCTTTAACTTCATCTCTTCTTCCTTTTCCTCTACCACCTCTATTACTATTTGCACCTCGGTTACTATTTCCTGCAGGCCTACTTCCTCCACCAGGTCTATTTCCTGAACCACCTCCACTTCTTTGTGCATTATTTCCACCTTGACCTACTCTCGTTACAACTTTTTTACGACGACGACGACGACGTTTACTATCATCTCCTTCCGTTTTCTTTTCTCCTGGTTTGTCAGAAGGTGCTTGCTTCCCATCTTGCTTAGAATCTTTCTTCTTTTTCTTAGGCTTTTTAAATTGCTCGGTATCAATTTTTCCAACAATTTTTAATCCTTTCAAGGTAGGTGTTTTTGCACGCATCATTCCATCTCCTTCAGTTGGCTTTGGCTCTTCTGCTTTATCTTCAGTAGATGCAGCCTCTACAACTTTTTCCTCTACAACTTCTTCTTTTGGTTCAGGTACTACTTCTGGAGTAACTTCTTTTACTTCTTCTTTTTGAACAGGTGCTGGTTCTTCAGCTTTTACCGGCTCCTCTTTAACTACTTCCTTAACTACTTCTTTAGGAGTTTCAACAGCTTTTGGCTCTTCAACTACTGGTTCTGGTTTAGGTTCTTCCACTTTAGGCTCGGGAGTTTTTTCAACTTCCTTAGCTTTAGGTTTAGATTTTCTCTCTAAATCAATTTTTCCTTTGACTTTCAAACCAAGTGTTGGTCTTTCAATCAGATCCTCTTTCGGCTGCTTGAGTTCCTCTTCAGCTGGAGCTGGTTCTGGTTCCGCAATGACTTCTTCTACTTTTTCGACAGGAGGAGCTGGTGGAGGTGAAGGAGGTGGAGTGGGAGTGTCGAATATCTTTTTAGCAGGTTCTTTTTCTTTAGTTGCAGGACGAGTCCCGATAACTAATTGATCTGCCTGCTCTTTAATAGCAATAGACTTCGAAAACTCCTTGAGCAACTCATCGTACATCTCATCGGAGACTTTAGAAGTAGGCTTGTTCTCAATATCAAAACCATTGTTGTTCAAATAGTCAACAATGGTAGTGGTACCTACATTTAATTCCTTTGCTATCTTTACTAAACGTTTTGCCATTCGTAATTTTTAAATCCTGTGGCGGCTTTTATTAAAAAAAAGATATACAAAAGCTTTCCGCAATAAGTTATTTTAAGTTTACATGTATCAATATGTTTATTGAAAAAATAAATTAAAAATTCTCATAAAAGACTTTTGTATATAAAAGTTACAAAATATAACCAAAAATGGTTCAAATTGAGCACAAAGGTACTGTAAAACTATTGATAATCAAGCACCTAAGGCAAATAAATACAACCTATTTTATATTTGATTTTGAGAAAAAGTAGTTTATATTTTATTTTTTTCTAAAATACCAACTACTTTTCCCTTTTCAAAATACTATTCTTCTTCTTCAGCAAACTCTGCTTTTAATACTCTCAAAATTTCATCAACTGTTTCTTCCTCCAAATCTGTTCTTCTTAACAACTCACTTCGACTCAATTTAAGTACACTTCTTGCAGAGTCACATCCGATATTTTTCAACGTATCAACTACCCACGCATCCAACTCATCTTTAAATTCATCCAGATCAACATCGTCGATTTCCATTTCATCAGTATTTCTAAATACATCAATTTCAAAACCTGTCAATCGGCTAGCTAATTTAATGTTCGTTCCTCCTTTTCCAATCGCTAAAGAAACTTGGTCTGGGTCAAGATAAACTGATGCTCGTTTTTTCTCCTCATCCAATGCGATACTACTCACTTTTGCTGGAGTTAATGCACGCTGGATAAATAACTGAATATTATTGGTGAAGTTAACGATATCTATATTTTCGTTTTTCAACTCACGAACGATTCCGTGAATTCTAGATCCTTTCATTCCAACACAAGCTCCTACTGGATCAATTCTATCATCGTAAGACTCCACCGCTACTTTCGCTCTTTCTCCTGGCATTCTTACAATATTTTTAACTACGATCAATCCATCTTCAATTTCAGGAACTTCTTGCTCTAATAATTTCTCCAAAAATAAACCATCAGTTCTTGAGACGATTACAACTGGATTATTATTTTTCATTTCTACTTTTCGAATGATTCCTCTCACCATATCTCCTTTTCGGAAAAAGTCGCCTTTGATCATTTCATTTCGAGGCATCACTAATTCTGTTCCAGTCACATCATCCAATACCAATAATTCTCTTTTCAAAATTTGGTGAACTTCCCCTACGATCAATTCTCCTTGACGCTCCACATATGCTTTGTACATTTCATCTTTCTCCAATTCCATAATTCTAGAAATCAAAGTTTGACGCGCTGCCATAATTGCTCTTCGTCCAAAATCTGCTAAGAATAATTGTTCATAACATTCTTCTCCAATTTCATAATCATCATCAATTGCTAATGCTTCTGAAATAGAAACTTGTGCTCGATCATCAGTCACCTCACCATCTGGCACAATTTCTCGAACTCTCCATAACTCCAAATCCCCTTTTTGGGCATTTACAATTACATCAAAGTTTTCATCTGATCCATATTTTTTCTTAATCAATGTTCGGAATACATCTTCCAAAACTCTGACCATCGTTGGGAGGTCAATACTTTTGTTGGATTTGAATTCCGAAAAAATATCTTGTAATACCATTTCTATAACTTGTTTATGATTTTATGAAAACTCTATCTTATAAATCAGGAAAAATGAAAATATTACTTCCTTCAGTCGCTTTTATTTCCAACTTTTTCCAGACAACAGAATTTGTATAAAACATTATTTTGAAAATGAAAATCTAATTTTTGCCTTTTTAATATTGTCAAATGCAATTGGTGTTTGCATCATTTCAGTTCGTTTCTTTTTACCTTCTTTGATTCGTACTTTGTATTCTAGAACGACTCCTTCTTCGTTTACCTCGACTATTACACCATTGATTTTTTCATCCTCTTTGGTGAGGACTTCTAGTGTTCTTCCAATATTTTTCTTGTATTGTCTTGGAAATTTTAATGGTCGATCTCCAGGAGATGAAACTTCTAAAATATACTTTTCTCCCAACCATTGATGTTCATCAATATGTTCTTCGAGATATCGACTAATTTTTCTACACTTCGTAAAATCCATATTTGAATCACTATCCAAAAAAATCTGAAGCTTTATATTATTCTGCAATATTTCGATAATATAACAGTCTGAATACTCTTCTTCTTCAAATTTTTTTAATAATAATTGTTCAATTTTGCTTTCGACCACGAGGTTCCTTTTTTTTGAAAAAAATAAAAAGACCTTATTAAAAATAAAAAGAGGGAACTTTTGTTCCCTCTTCCTATGAGTCTCTTTTTCTTAAGTGGTGCAAATATAACAGTTTTTATTATACTGTGCAACTGTTATTTATTTATGAAATTTTAAATATCAAATTAATCATTTGTACAGAGGTGTCATTACTTTTGTGGATTCTGATCTGGAAAATGCTTACGCCCTTTCAAAGCCAAGTGGTATTTTTGAAGATACCCAAGACCTGAAAGGACGTAAGCATTTTAATAACTAAATTTTCCAAAAAAATAGAAAAGATGCTATACGATCAAATTCAAGAAACCGTTCAATTCATTCGTTCCAAAACTAACTTCCAACCTGAGTTCGGAATCATTCTAGGAACTGGCCTTGGTCAGCTCACCGATGACATTGAAGTGATTTTCGAAATTCCATATTCTGAAATTCCCCACTTCCCTATCTCGACTGTTCAGAGTCATAAGAGTAAATTGATTTTTGGAAAATTAGCTGGTAAAAATATTGTTGCCATGGCTGGTCGCTTTCATTTTTATGAAGGTTATTCGATGGAGCAAGTTACTTTTCCAGTTCGTGTTTTGAAGTTTTTAGATATTAAAAAACTCATTATCTCGAATGTTTCTGGAAGTACGAATGCAACTTACAACGCAGGGGATATTGTATTTATAAAAGATCATATTAACCTTCAACCTGAAAATCCACTTAGAGGAAATAATGATGAAAGACTCGGTCCTCGTTTCCCCGACATGCTTAAAACTTATGATCGAGATTTAAATGCAAAGGCACTAGAGATCGCAAAACAAAATAACATTACAGCACATGAAGGAATCTATGTCGCATTGCAAGGACCTAATTTAGAAACACCTGCGGAATATCAATTTCTTCATCGAATTGGAGGAGACTTGGTTGGTATGTCAACTGTACCTGAAGTGCTGGTTGCTAAGCATATGAGTTTACCTGTTTTTGTTTTATCTGTTGTTTCAAATAAATGTTTTCCCATTGAAGAAATTACAGAGACGACAGTCGAGGAAGTCATTCAACTAGCTAATGAAGTACAACCTAAAATGAGTTTAATTGTGAAAGAAATCTTGAAAGAGATGTAGTAAAATTGGATTTGAGATTTTTGGATTTGGGTATTGCGATCGATCAAAACACCCAAGTCTAAATCCTAATACTTATCAAAAGCTACTTCGCATCGAAACGATGAAGTTCCTCCCTGCCGCACTTACGCCTGAAGCAAATGGGCGATAATGTATATCTAAAATATTTTCAACTGCGAAATTAAATGACAGTCGATCATTAACTTTATACGAAGAATAAAAGTTATAGGTAGTCCAAGCCAATGTTCCTACTCCTGGAATTGCCTCATCATCATTGTCAGAAGAACCAGTCGGCCCATATTCACTTAAAGGTTTTGCATCATTATACCTGACTACAGCCTCCAATTGAATTTTATCCGTCTTAAATAATAAACTTGCTTTTCCATACATTGGTGGAATGTGCGCCAAAGGTTGTTCTAGTGAATCAATAATACTTCGGCCTTTCACATAATTAATACTCGAACTCAGCCTCCAATTTTTATTGAAATCAAAAGCGAGATTTCCAGAAACTCCTGTTACGTAGGCACTATTTGCATTGATATTTTTTTGCACCACTTTATATGAATCTTCTGCCCAAAGAGTCGAGTCTCCAAAGAAAGTGGCATCAGATCGGATAATCGCATCTTCTAAATGAGTATAAAATCCAGTTACACTTATTTTATACCTTCCCGTTTCTGCTCTTTTTCCAAAAACCTTCCCTAAAGTTATTTCTCCATTTAATGCTTTTTCAGGAATCAATTCAACATTAGGAACTAATACATTTCCATTTTTAACTCGATTAATAACAAAGTCATTTACATTAGGAGATCGAAATGCTGTTGCCCCAAGTAAATGTAATTGAAAACCATTTTTTGTATTAAAGGTCAATCCTGAAGCATAGGTGAGATCTGTGTTTTGAATACTTATTCCATCTGTAGAATAAGACGCTGGCCATTCAATTAGATCATCCTCTTTGTATTTGGCAAAAAGTTCAACATAAGAATATCGGGCTCCCATCGTAAAGTTAATGGTCGAATCTCGACTCCTCCATCGATAATTTAAATATGCTCCACCTGTTGTCATCGTACTAAAATCACTTGCATACCGAGTAAACTCTTTGTCATTCACGGCATTTGTTCGCACATTGATATTACCTGCTGTCGAAAAAACTTTGTTGTAAGCTAAATCAATTCCGTATGAGATGAGATGTTTTTTATTTTCTCCTAATCCTTTTTCCAAATCTGTTGTAAGAGAATAAACATGAACATCTTCTTCGTTAAATGTTCGGTGACTACTATAATATTTTCGCTTAAATCGATCCTCATCTATTCGTTGATAAGCAGCTATGATTGTTGATTTATCATAAAGAGCATTTGATTTTAAGCTCTTTATTTTTAATGATCCTAAAAACCGGTTTTGGGGACCATAATACCATTCTGCCCATTTTAAATCATCAGCTGAGCTTAATGTATCATTCAACATATCATACCGAGGAACATCACTTGAGGTCGAATATTGCAAATTGAAAATGTAGGATTTTTTATCAGAAGGTTGGAATTTTATTTTTTGTAAAAAATCTAATTGACTGTAACCTGTTCCTTTTTGAATATTGGGATCTGAATTTTGACGTCGTTGATCTTGATTTTCTAAACGCAAAACATAATAATCTCTCTTCCCTAAATCTGGATAATCCTCAGGTCGATTAGCTCCTGCTCGTAAGTCATCATAGTTTACATAAGTAATACTAGTTATCGACCCCCACTTTTGCGTAGCATAATCAAAATCTAAATGAGCGGATTTTTCTAAATTAGCACTTGCGAATCTAACATTAGCATTTGTTTTCAATTCATAAGGTTTGTCATAATTGAAAAGCACTTTTGGATCACGCGTTCGAAAATGAACAACTCCCCCCAAAGCATCACTTCCATAAATCAAAGAACCTGGTCCATAAATTACTTCTGCTTGTTCCAAAATGGAATTATCCAAAGTAATTGAATTTTGAATATGTCCTTCTCGATAGATAGCATTATTCATTCGTACTCCATCAACCACTAATAAAACTTTATTTGCTTCAAAACCTCGAATGACTGGACTACCTCCACCCATTTGAGATTTTTGAATAAATACTTCTGCGTGATTACCCAAAACATCTGCCGAGGTTTGGGAATTACTAAAAGCAATACTTTCTTTTGAGATTCGGTCAATCATCATTGGAATTTCTTCCTTCGCTACATCTCGGCGACCGAATACTTTTATTTCTCCAATTATATTTTGGGCTTCGATCATTTTTATTTTGCCCTTCATCGATCGAATTCTGTTAAATGGAATTCTTAATGTTTCAAAACCGAGGTAGGAAAAATTCACTACTTCCAAGTGGCCAATTCTATTTAAATTAATTTTTCCATCCATATCAGTTGTCCCTGAAAATCCCATGTCATCAGTAAAGACATTTACCCCAATTAAAGGCTCGCCAGTTTTAGCGTCGGTGACGGTAACTGTTAAATCAAAAAAGTCAGATGAAAATGCTTGAGTTGGAAGTGAAATTCCGAGAGATGTGATAAAAAATAATACCCCAATTATTTTATAATGTTGAGTTATGGTTTTAATAGAATTCTTGCTTAATTTTTTTTCCACTAATACTTAACTTTTGGGGAGTTTGATGGTAAATGTTGTTCCTTCGTCTATCTGAGACTTTTTTACAAATATCCTGCCAGAGTGATAGCTTTCAATGATACGTTTGGCAAGTGAAAGACCAAGTCCCCAACCTCTTGTTTTGGTGGAATATCCAGGTTTAAAAACTGTTTTCATTTTATTAGATGGAATTCCTTTTCCGGTATCTGAAATATCAATATTTATAAAGTCTTTTTCTTCTGTAACTTCTGCTGAAATTTTACCTTCTCCTCCCATCGCATCGAGTGCATTTCGTAGTAAATTTTCAGTTACCCAATTAAATAGCGGCGCATTGAGTTGAGCATAAAGTGGTTCTTTTTCAATCCCTGGAAATTCAAAAACCATCTTACGAGGAGCTCGACGTTGCATGTATTTTCTCATGTTTTCTAGCTCTTCATAAATGTTTGTTTTCTTCAATTCAGGGATAGCTCCAATTTTAGAAAAACGATCTGCAATCAAATTCAATCGACTGACATCATTATTCAGTTCATCTAGCACTTCAGCAGTTTCTTCATTTCCTTCATGAATCATTCGCAAATGTTCAATCCAAGCAACGATAGCGGTGATTGGAGTTCCCAATTGATGAGCCGTTTCTTTTGCCATTCCTACCCAAACTTGATTTTGCTCAGATCTTCTCGCAGAACTAAAACTAAAATAACCGAAAGCGACGAATGCTCCAATTAACGCCAATTGAATAAATGGAAAATAGGTCAACATTTTGAGTGTCGAAGAATCCTCATAGTATACTAAATTTCCTTCACCACCTGAAACAGGAGGATAGCCACTTTGCTTTAATACTGCTAATCTTTTTTCTAGAAATTCATTATCTGTTTCTCTTTTTTCTCCATAATTCCGAGCCATTTGGATGACACCAGAATCTTCTACCAGAATTAAAGGTATAGTCGTATTATCAGCGATTATTTTTAATTCAAAAGAAAAATCAGCTTGCATATCTTCTTCATCCTCACTATAAACATTGTTAATTGCCTCTACCCAAACTTCAACTTTCTTCCTTTCTTCCTCTGCTAATTTATTCGCAACTGAAGTTGTATAAATTAATGACGCAGTCAAAATCAATACTCCCATTATAGCGAGGTAGACTTTCCAATTTGACTTTTCTTGATAAATATCCATAAGTGGGTTTTAATGTGAGTGATCAATCATCACTTTCTATATTTTTCCAAAATAAACAGTTCTTAACCATTTATTGAAATAGATTCAATAAAAAGACGAAAAATCGAGCAGGATATTTTTAATTAAGAAGATTCATTTTGTTTTGAAAGAGTCGATTTTTTGATAAAATCAATATATTTTTTTGACTAAAATCAGTACATATTTTCTGCTTGACCACTGCCTCACCAAGCAATTCATATAAAATAAATTTAAATGTATTTTTTGCAAAATTCGATTCAATGTCGAGTTTCCAATCGTTGATATTTGTTTTATCACAAAGGAATGGTTTAAGCAACTATTGCTTTTGAGCCATCTTATTTCCTCATCAAAAAATCAAAACATGAAATCCTTAATCCAATTATTCCCTATTATTTTAATATCCATTTTATCAATTTCAAAAACTGTTGCACAAGACCTATCCAATCAACCTGTCATTGCAATTCTCAGTATTGATTCCAAAGGATTAACCTTAGAGCCTAGTCAATTAGGAAATATTGCTCGTACAGAATTGAGTAAACTTGAACGCTTTCAAGTCATGGATAGATACGATGTAGATTACGTTATTGAAAAAAATGAATTTGCTATCGACAAATGCTATGGCAAAATATGTATGGTAGAAGCTGGAAAAATTCTTAAAACTGACAAGATGCTTACAGGAAGCGCTGAGGTTTTGGGAGAAACGATTGTAATTACATTACGAATGATTGATGTAGGTACTCAAAGTATTGAAAAAACTCAGGTCATGGAATTCTTAAATTTACGTGGTCAAATTCAAACTATGATTTCCCTCACAGTCAAAAAAATGTTTGAAGAAACTATTGATGAAAACTTAGTAAATAAATTGACTAAAAAGTTTGACTATGAAAGTGCTGTTAATTTCCCAGAAGTTGATCGACTTAATTTAAGTGGTCCTAGAATGGGGTTTACTGCCTTTACAGGAGACCTTTACAGTATTTATTCTGCCCCAAAAAATGAGGGAGGATTTGATGCATTTCCATTAATGTTTCAATTCGGATATCAATTCGAGGTGAAGTATTTAAATCAAGGAGATTTTCAAGCGCTTTTCGAGTTCATTCCAATTGTCACAGGTTTGGATCAAGGGAAATTTATTCCAAGTATTTCTATCTTGAATGGAATGAGAAGTAATCGAACTGGTTGGGAGTTTGCTTTTGGTCCAGTTTTTTATGCCTTGAAAAAAGCTGACGGATATTATGATGCTGAAAATAATTGGCATCTTGAAAATGAATGGTTTGCAGAAAATCCAAATGCAGAAAATCCTTTCGAAATTGAAAATAGATTAGATAGTCGTGGAGATATTGCTTTTGCTTCAGGTTTTATTTTTGCGGGTGGAAAAACTTTTAAATCTGGACGTTTGAATATTCCAGTCAATGCATTTTTTATCCCAAATAAACAAGGGCATCGATTTGGGATCTCTATGGGATTCAATGCTAATCGATTTAAAAATTAGGTTTGGAATTCGAATACTCTAGATAAAAAAAGCGGAATGACTATTAAAATCATTCCGCTTTTTTTATCTAAAAGTTTTTCTATACATTTAAATAACTCATTAAGGAATCATAGCGTTCTTGCAAATCATCAAAGTAATCAGCTTCTTGGAATGAAGCTTTAACGGTATATTCAAATCTCTCAAATGACGAAATGATTCTTTGCAATTGAAAATCTTGACGATTGATTTTTACAGTTACATCTATTCTTTCTGTTTCTAAGTTAGAAGTAATGAATGTGCTCAAAATAGCTGCCCCTTCTGATTCAACAATTCGTGAAATCTCTGCCAATGAATAATCTCGTTTATTCATTTCTAAAACGATGATACTTCCTGGCTCGGTAAATGAACCCGTGTTTGCGAAATATCGCACCAAATCATCTTGAGAAATCAATCCTTTATAGTTTTCTTCAGCATCTATTACAGGTACAACCGTTAATTGATATTCACTCAAAATTTTCAACACATCATATAAATGATCTGTTTCTTTGACATATGGTTTAGCCATTGAAAGCGAATATGAACCAATTGGTTCTTCAATATCATGTTCTAAAATTTCATCCTCTGCAATTAACCCAAGTAATTGTTTATCATTGACAATCGGCAAATGGCGTACATAAAAATCATTCATGATACCGAGTGCTTCAGCCCCTGTATCTGAAGTCCGCAAGGGAATTATGGTATGTGATAACAAATTTCCGGCAATCATATTTACTCTCTTTTATATTTGTTTAAGTATGTATTTAAAACGCTTATACCTCCTAAATCGTTGAAAAAAGATTGTTAAACTTTTCTCAAAAAAATGATCTAAAAATTAAATAAATAGAAGCTTCCGAAATAGTTTTTCAAAAAACTATTTTGAAAGTTTTTCTTTTAAAAAAAAATGTAGCGTTCAAGATTCTGTGGTAAAAGGGAGTTACTTATCGCACAATTATACGATTATATATGTTAGGTGATTAGGCGACCTTGACGTTAATTATCTCATAGAATGGTTTATCAATTTCGTAGAAAAAAACCATAAGGACAATAACGAAAATTGGTATAAATTAAATATTTTTATTTATCATGTAATACTTCTTAACCTAAAAGCTTCTTTTTTTGCAAGACAAATTCCTCTTCGGTCAACAAGCCCTTTTCCCTCAACTCTGCCAACTTATTTAATTGTTCTAACAGATCACCATGCTCTGTAATTTTTTCTTGTTGAGCACTTGAGCCTGCTTTTAACTTATAATTATTTTGGACAAAAGTTTCGAACTCATCTTGAATTCTCAAATATGCTAAAGCATCATGGGTTTTTATTTTTTCAAAATCACGGAATCCTAACTCTACCGCTTTACTCAAATGGTAAAATGATTTCTCTTTGTTTTCCATGATCGAATACGCACAAGCAATATTAAAATGAGTGGCAATGTCTGAGTCATCAACTGCCAATGATTTTTCAAAATCTGCAATCGCTCCATTGTAGTCGTACTCTTTATATTTTTCCATTCCGCTTTTCTTGTACGGATTATCCTTTGATTTACGAACAGGTTTTCTGCTAGTGCTTCTAGTCGTTCGTTCTGGTCGACGTCGCGTTGATCGCTCCTCTCTTCTTTCACGAGGTGGACGAGTCGTACGAGTAGTTCTTGAATTTCGAGTAGGCCGCTCGTAGTCAGTATCATGTCTTCGGTAATCTCGAGTTCTATCTCTTCTTTGCCTACGGTTATTTCGTCGTTGCTGCCGATTTTCTCCTCCTGCAAACATTTTATAAAAAATGTAAAATAATACAAGAGGCACTACAAAACCAGGTACTCCACCTGTGAAAAAAGCCAAAGCAATAAAGATGAAAATAAAATTAGCCGGATTATTATTATTTCTATTTGCCATTTATTATAAATAGATATTAAAAACACATTATAATTTTCAAAAATAACTAAAAGCTATTTTAGAAAAGGTAATATCTTGATAAATTTAAGATTTACCAAAATTTAAACTACAGAATCAAGGAAAAGTTGGGTAAATGATAGATTTACGTATGAGGATTATAAAATATGAGTCTTGAGATATTTTTGAAAAAAACTTCAACTTGCTTTTGCTACTTGAAAATTTTACCCGTCAAAAGGGTGAAGTCATCAGGAAAAGGTTTCGTTCCTCGAAATTGATCAATGTGATCATAGAGTTTTTTATTAAAATCAGGAAGTGGTTGTTCGTAATTTTTTTTGACAAAATTCTCTAATAACTTTTCATCAAAATATTCATCTTGATCATTTTGTACATCAGTCAATCCATCTGTGTATGTAATGATAAATGCATCATCAGTCAATTCCAAGTGCCCTGTCTCTACAAAAGGTAACTCTTCGAAAGACCCCAAAAGGGTACAACCTTTAGTCAAAAGTTGAGTCTCTCCATTCATCATCAAAACTGGTGCAGTATGCCCTGCATTAATGTAGTGTAGTACTTTAGTTTTTTTACAAAAATGACCTACAAAAAACGTCAGGAAACGATCACCTTTGGTCAACCGAAATAGTGCATGATTAAGTTCCCTAACAAAAATTTCTAAATTAGTATGCCGATTAATCAACACATGAAAATTAGCTTGAAAATTTGACATCATCAAAGCTGCGGCTAATCCTTTCCCAGAAATATCGGCAATACAAAATGCACATTTGTCTCCATCCAATTCTAAAAAATCATAGTAGTCACCACCAAGCCCTAGATGAGGTTTGTAAATTCCTGCAAACTCATATTTTTCATTTTTTGGCAATTCATTAGGAATCAACATTTTTTGCATGTCGCCTGCCAATTCCATTTCCCGATTGAGTCTTTCTTGTTCGATTTGACGTTTGAACAATCTTTTGTTTTCAATCGCAACGGCTATGATATTAGTAATGGTGGTGATAAATTTTACTTTGCTGTACATATCATCATCCTTTCCAAAACCTCCAAAAAAACTATACGCTATTGGAGTATTTTTATGCAACACAGGAATCACCACATCAAACTCTTTGATGAGTGGATGATCTTTATCTTCTTCTATATTTTTGAGTCGTTGATAATTTGGAAGGCGGTCAGAAATGTCCATTTTTACCAATTCTTTATCAATACCACGATGAACTTTGCACACCCAACCTGATTTCTCTTTAACAAAAAGAGCCACCTTTTCTACAGCCATTTCCCAACCTACAAATGAAGCATACATTTCATACAGTCCATCCGCGGAAACATTATTATTAATCGCTTGCGTGATACCTAGCAAGCCATTGATTTGCAATTGCTTAAGATTGAGCTCTCGCTCTGTTTTTTCCAGTTGAGACAATTCTCTTTTTATTTTTGATAATTCAGACATACTGCTTTGGTGTTTTGAATTCTTAGCTTTATTTTTTTGTAGAAGTAAAAATAACGTATTAATTATCTTTTTTATAAAAAGAAGGGATTGATTTAGAAAATGGAAAGAGAATGACTTTTTTGAAATATTTTTTTTTGCCGCAGATTGGGCTGATAATTATGATTTTTTATGATGTCCCCAATGTGAAGTTTTATTTTCAAAAAAATAAATACCTAAAAAGAGAATCAAAAAATCATAATTATCAGCCCAATCTGCGGCAAAAAATCACGTTCTACTTTTTACATCCAATGCATCTCGAAAACCATTGCCTACTAAATTAAAAGCTAATACCATCAACATAATCGCCAAGGCAGGAATCAATGCTAAAAAAGGTTTTCCACTCAAAGCATACCCATAATTTTCATTCAACATCGTTCCCCATGAAGGAGTAGGAGGTTTGATTCCAAAACCTAAATAACTCAATCCTGCTTCAATCAAAATTGCCATCGCAAAATTCGCTGCAGCAATTACCATCACCGGGCCTAAAATATTAGGTAAAATATGTTTTGTAATTATTCGCCAAGTTTTAAATCCCATGCTTTGTGCTGCCTCTACAAACTGGATTTCCTTCAGCGACATCACTTGCCCTCGAACAATTCTCGCTACATCAACCCACATCGTCAATCCAACTGCTAAGAAGATAATTCCTATCCCCCGCCCCATGGCAAGAACAATTGCAAAAACCAAAAGCAAGGTCGGAATCGACCAAACTGTATTTATCAACAACATAATAAAATCATCAATCCGCCCTCCAAAATAACCCGCTAATGACCCCAGCAATAAACCGATCGTCAACGAGATTCCAACTGCAATCATCCCTACCAAAAGTGAAATCCGAACACCCAAAAGTAATCGACTCAACATATCTCGTCCATACAAATCTGTTCCAAGCAAATACGTTTTTTTTATCATCAAATCTTGGCGGATGGTTTTTTCCAAGTCAGCTAGGGATGTTTTTTGATTTGCTCCATCTATTGTTTTGAAGGCAATATTTTCTCCTTCATATTGATAGGACACGCTATTGGGTTCAATGGGGAAAACAACATCAGCTAAATGAAAATCTCGAGGAGTTCCTTCTATCAATTCATTAAATTCGGAATCCCAACCTGCATATTCTTCCACTACAATTGAGTCACCTACAAATTCAAAATTATTGATTGGAACCATTCGATAGAGATTATCTTTCCCAAAAACCATCGTAGTTAAAAAGTTTTGATTTTCATATTCTTGGTTCTTTCTAACTTTTAATACTTGGATAGAGAAACCTGGATTTTTCAAAGCGGTGTCGGGCATTTGATCATTCGCATTGGGTGTCGAATCGGGAGAGATTAAATAACCCAACAATGCTATTACAACACATAATGCAATCCACGCCAAACCAAATAATGCTGGTTTGTTTTTTAGAAATCTACTCCAAGCACGTTGGTTGGGAGATTGATATTTTTGAGTTGGATTGGTGGGCACTAATTTTTTATTTTTTTAGAAAGTTGAAGGTAGGGAATTTAGTGGAAATGGAAAATGGGTTTTAAATTAATTAGTTGCGATTTTTAACAAAAAAATTTAAATAGATTACTTTTGAAAATACAAACACTATTTTTCTACTTAAGAGATAACACCCTCAACATGGTGACCTGCTTTAGCTGACCTGAAAAATTTGATTCAATATGTTTGGAAAAAAATCGCTTTGTTCATTTTTTTAGATCAGCTAAAGCAGACCACTACGTTAAAAGTGTTATCCTAATAATTTGATTTTTTTTGAAAATACTTTTACTCGAACCATTCTTCACAGGTAGCCATCAGCAATGGGCATATGGTTTCCAAAAGCATTCTACTCACGAAGTAGAAATTCTCTCGCTGCCTGGAAGACATTGGAAATGGAGAATGCACGGAGGCGCAGTTGCTCTCGCAGATCTTTTCAAAAAAAAATATGTCAATACAAAATTTGATTTACTCCTTGCTACTGACTTCTTGGACTTAAATGTATTTCTTGCTTTGACTAGGATAGAAACTACAGTAATTCCAACTGCCATTTATTTTCATGAAAACCAACTCACCTATCCATGGTCACCTTCCGATAGTGATGTCAAAAAAGGACGAGATAATCATTATGCATTTATCAATTATACAAGTGCGCTGGTTGCCGATGCAATTTTCTTTAATTCAAATTATCATCGTCATTCATTCTTAAATGAATTACCAAGTTTTCTTAATCAATTTCCTGATTTTAAAAATTTAAAAAATGTAGAGACAATAAAAAACAAAAGCGAAGTCCTTCATCTCGGGATGGATTTAAAACGCTTTGACAATTTTTCAAAAGAAAAAAACAACGATGTAATTACATTGTTATGGAATCACAGATGGGAATATGATAAAAATCCAGAATTGTTTTTTGAATCCCTTTTTCAATTAAAAAATGAAAAAATTCCTTTTCGTTTAATTGTCCTTGGTGAATCTTATAAAAACTCTCCGCCCATTTTTGAAAAAGCAAAAACAGTTTTAGCCGATAATATTATTCATTGGGGTTTTGAAAAAAACTGGGAAACTTATGTTCAATTACTTTGGGAAGCAGATATCTTACCTGTGTCAAGTAATCAAGATTTTTTTGGAGGAAGTGTGATAGAGGCAATGTATTGCAAATGTTTTCCTATCTTGCCATACAGATTAGCGTATCCTGAACATATTCCTTCGGAATTTCATGCTCCACATTTTTATCCTACGAACGATTTATTTTTTCAGAAACTGAAAAATACGATTTTGGATTTCCCAAAAACCAACCAAGCAAACAATTATCAAAATTCTGTTGCCAGATATGATTGGAGTATTTTAGCGCCAATTTATGACAACCGACTAGAGAAACTATGCCAAAAATAAATTTCAACGAACAAAAAATTAACTACTCTTCCAGAGGTAAAGGAGCAGCTATTGTCTTCTTGCATGGCTTCTGTGAGGACAGTTCCGTTTGGGACGATTTCATTTCTGTTTTCAAATCCAATAAAATTATTCGAATAGATTTGCCTGGCTTCGGATCATCTGAACCAATTGCTAATCCTTCCGTAGAATTATTTGCAGATGTGGTAAAATCAGTTTTGGATCATTTGGAAATTAAAAAATGTACATTGATCGGACACTCAATGGGAGGATATGTAAGTTTGGCTTTTGCCAAAAAATATGAAGCGATTTTGAATGGTTTAGGTATTTTTCATTCTTTTCCATATGCTGATTCTGATGAGAAAAAAGCAGGTCGAATGAAGTCAATTGAGTTCATCAAAAAGAATAGTCACTTCCATTATGTGAAGCAATTATTTCCTAACTTATTTCCAACCGCATTCTTGAGTAGCAATAATTTTTTGGTAAATAAAATGATCCACAGAGCGAGTTCATTTCCGCAAGCAGGAATCATTGGTGGATTAGAAATGATGATGAATCGGCCTGATAATTCTGAAGTTTTGGCAAACATAAATTGTCCTGTTTTATTTATCATTGGAAAAGATGACGAGGTTGTTCCATTTGAAAAAAGCATGGAACAAACTGCGCTTCCTGATATCGCACACATTCATGTTTTAGAAGGAGTCGGCCATATGGGGATGTTTGAAGCCACGAAAGAGACTCGAAAAATAATCAAGCAATTTGTGAAATTTTGTTCTGATTTTTCCAAAATAGAAACTAGCAAAACGATAAACATTTGACATTTACCCTCACATTATTAGCATCAGTAGTTCCAGGATTATTGATTTGTTATTTCATAGTCAAACTTGACAAACATGAAAAAGAACCCATTCCTTTATTGGCAATTTGTTTTGGTTTAGGTATTGCTATTTTTTATGCTGCGAGAATTGGCGAGGGATATATGGATGATTTGATTACTCCTTTTGTTGAAAAAAATGGGCTTGATCCAAATACTCATTTTGGTGTTTTATTTTATTCCGCTTTTATTCGAACTGCTTTGGTCGAGGAACTTTTAAAGCTCATTATCCTGCTCGCTATTCCATTTAATCTCAAACAATTCAATGAACCGATGGATGGAATTGTTTATGCGGTAATGATTGGGATGGGTTTTGCAATTATAGAAAATATAGTTTACTGCATGCCTTCGGATATTACATTGGCAATTGTTAGAGATTTTACAGCAGTTCCTTCACATGCTATTTTTGGAGTTATTCTGGGTTACTATGTTGGTTTGGCAAAGTTCGATCGAGCCAATTTAATTAAAAATATTGCGATTGGTTTTTTCTTAGCAGTTGCGGTTCATGGGTTGTATGACTTTTTCCTTTTTCAAAGATATGATGATTGGTTGATGATTTTGGCCACCTTTGTTTTGCTCGGAGGATTGTTTTACTCTCGAAAATTCATCACTCTACATCAGGAAGTTTCTCCTTTTAAAAATCCAACAACCGAACCAAGTTCAAACTCGGAAGAAATAGTTGAAGTAGACAACAAACCTAGCGACTTGAATCAAGAAGACAATGAAATTCTTTCCGCTGTTTTATATGAAATGAAAGAAAAACAGGATTTAGAACAAATAAAAAAAGAAGAGGAAGAGTAATATTATTTATTCAAAAACTCTTTTGTTTTTATTCGAAGCATTTCTCTTAATTTTTCATTTTTCACCTCATCGATATATTCATTCTTCTCTTTTTCATTATAATAATTTCCATTTACACCTTCCAATTCTTCACTCAACGCTAACCAAGTTGGAGCAACTGCTCCATACTCAGGAGACTTCCAAAATCGCTTAAATAAATTTACTACCTTACTCAAAAACTTAGATGAATCTCCCAAACCAGTATTGATCACTCCTGGATGAACTGCATTAATCGTCACTCCACTTCCTTCTATCTTTTTGGCAAAATCAATGCTTGACATCATACTACAAAATTTAGAACTCGCATAAGTATTTATGGATCCGAAATCTAAACCATAAGGTGTTTTATCAATATCTAATTTTCCTTTGAGATAAAGTCCAGAGTTGACATTGACGATTCTAGCAGGTTGATTACTTTTTAAAGTTGGAAATAAACCATGACATAAAAGATGAGGTGCTAAATAATTTACCATAAAACTCATTTCTAATTCATCTTCATTTAGTTTTCTCTCCATCATCCAAACACCAGCATTATTAATGAGAATATTAATATCAGGATGTTTGGCTTTTATTTTTTCGATTAAGGTCTTACATTTTTGAATGCTTGATAAATCTCCTTGGACGATTGATACTTTTGGATTGCCTGTTGTTGATTTTAATTCTTCTGCTACTGCTTTTCCTTCTGCTTCTCTTCTGCAAACGATAATTACTTCATGACTTTCTTCTAATAATTTTTGAGCGATTGCTTTTCCGATTCCTCGATTTCCGCCTGTAAGTAGGATTTTATTGAGCGGCATGATTTCTTTTGAATTGTTTTTCTTTAGGTAAAAAATTAAGAGGTGAACAGCTTCATGATTTTTTTCAGATTTGGCGATACTCAAAGTGCTTGTAGTTCCAAATCCTTCTCTGGCACTTGGATCAGCTCCATTTTCCAAAAGGAATTTTACCATCTTATTTTTTCCCAATCGAATACATTCAATCAGCACCGAAGTCATATATTCAGGATGTTGATAGTTAAGGTCGATTCCCATTTTCAGATGATACTTTACTAATTCTATATCACCATCTGCTGCTGCATTAAACATTTCTTTCCAGTTTCCGCCCATATTTTTTTTAACAAATATAAAAAAGTGTAGAGAAAGTACAATTAAAATATAAGGAAGTCATTCTCTATTCAACTCTCCATATCCTAATTGTTTTGTCATTACTAGCACTTACGACTATTTTATTATCGATAGGATGAAAAACAGCTTGCCCAATTTCGTTTGAGTGTCCTTCTATTTTACACAACTCGACTCCACTTTTAAATTCCCAAATTCGTATAGTTTTATCACCACTTGCAGTTAAGACTCGCGTGCCGTCAGAAGTAATATCAATCGAGCTTATATATGCTTTATGTCCTTTCATTGTCCGAATGTGTTTTCCAGATGCAATATGCCACACCCTAATTTTTCCATCTCCACTTCCTGTTAGAATAAACTTACCATCAGTAGAAAAAGCTACACTTCTAACTACTCCTTTTTGATTTTCTAGAGAAAACAATAATTTCCCAGTTTTGATTTCCCATAATTTAGTCATCTTGTCTGTACTTCCGGTTAAAACAAATTGACTGTTTGGTGAAAAAGCTACTGCACCTACATTCATCGTATGATCTCGCAAGTGGAGCAGTTTTTTTCCAGAACTTACATCCCATACAATCGCAGTACTATCTAAACTACCAGTCAAAATATATTTACCATTTGGAGAGTACGCAACTGCAAAAATTGTTTCTGAATGTCCTTTTAAATTTTTGATCACTTTTCCAGAATTAGCATTCCATACTTTTGCTATTTTATCCACACCACCTGTCACTATATATTTTCCATCTGAGGAAAATGCAGTTGAAATAACGTAACCTTTATGATCAATCAGTTTGGAAATTTCTTCCCCATCCATATTATAAATACTCGAATAATTATTGTTGTTTCCAACAGTAAACTTTTTTCCGTCAGGAGAAAAGGCGATACATCTTTGATATGAGGATTTATCAATTTTTATAATTGACTTGGTAACACAAGAATTCTTAGAAGTTGAAGGCGCAGATTTATCAACTAGTCTATTTACCTTTTTGATGATGACTTCTTGATTATTCGTTTTTTTTTCTGGAATTATTTGGTCTTCATTAATCGTATTTTTTTCCACTTGCTCTACCGCTTGATCAGCTTCTATTTCTTTTAAAATAGTTTTAGTTTCAGTCTCCTTACTTTTTGGTATTTCTTCCTTTTTTGCTAAAACCAAATTTTCTTTTATCGTTGCAGCTGTAGTGTCTTGAAGGTTCGACTCTTTTTTTTCTGATTCAATTATTAGTGAGTTATCTTTCTCCAACGGAACTTCCGTAAGATCATCTTGGATATCATTTGGACACTTCCCAATTGCCAATATAATTAATAACAAAAGCCCTCCTAAAAGGTATTTCCACTTATTGTCTTTTGGTTTTTCATTTTCTAGTTGACTCATCTATCTTTTATTTTAGGAAATAACTAACTAATTGAAGGTTATATATTTTTTGGTAAAAACCATTTTATAACTTTAATCATCGCCTCGAAGTATATCCACCATAATAGAAATTTCCTCAACCAAGGCATCGTCATTTCCCTTGAAACCAGATCCATTAAAACGAATATTTCCTTTCTTATCTAAAATGAATTTTGCAGGAATGCCAGTTACTCCAAAATCAGCAACCATTTGATTTTCATTGTCCATCAAAACATTGAAGGTGTACCCTTTTTCATCAATGAATTTTTGAGCATCCTCTTCTTTTGTTTTTGACCTTTCCCAAGTATCAATAAAAACAAATTCAACATCATCTGAACTTTTATATTTCGTAACTGCTTTTTGCATTGCAGGGAAAGATGCTTTGCATGGTCCACACCATGTTGCCCAAAAGTCAATTACTACGACTTTCCCTTTTAAGCTTTCTAAACTTACTTGTTCTCCTTTTAAATTTTTTAAAGAAAAAGCTGGAGTCTCTTTATTGAGCATTTCCTCTTTAATCTTTTCAAGCTTGTATTCTTTAGCTTTGGCTTCTAGATTTCCCAAGTACAAATCAAAGTTTTGTTCGTCAGGATTATTCGCTTTGAAAAGTCTTTCAAATTGCTGTTTCATCTCGGCGTTTGCATTTCCTTTTGAAATCATGTCCTCCAAAAATGTCATTGCCTCTTGTCCATTTTTTCCTTCCTCTACATAAATAGCCAACTTAGCATTCATGTCAACATCTTCCATCTTATAGTTTTCGCAGGCAATCTTTTGATACTTTAAAGCACTTTTTACATCGCCATTTTTGTAGGCCAAAAGTGCATAGGTATCGCTGAAACTTGCATAATAATTTTTAAGACCTTGCATTAATTGTCGTTTTGAATATTGGCCACCATCTTCTATCGTTTCCATTTCTTTTTCGAGCACTTCCAAACTTTTCTTGGAAAGTTTCCATCCTTTTTTTAATCGGGGTTTTTCGGTTTCAATATTTCCCTCTCCACATTTCCAAGCAAACTTATTATAAATACTAGCCTGCCCTCTTACATTAGATATTCTATCTGCATATTTCCCCATCTCTTCAAACATTTCTTTTTTTCCATAGGAATTAGCAAGGTCTCTTTCCATGTTATCTAAGATCATTTTATAATTTTTGTTAGCTGCTTGCTTGGAATATACCTCTTCGTAAATTGTTACCTTTTCTTCTACTGTTGCCAATTTTCTAAACCCTTTATATTTGTTATAAAGAGCACCATAACTTTCTGAAAACTGAGTTTTTATTTTTTCATTAATAGATTTTCCAAGTTCTTTTTCACCAATGATATAAGCAACTCTAGCTAAGGCTGCCATTTCTTTTTGAGAGAGATTCTCTTTTACAATAGTCGATTTTAAATGCTCAACAATTTCTTTTTTCCCCTCTTCATCTTCGGTAAACTTGATTACCAATGCATAGTTGATAAGATATTCCTTACTAAGTTGCTCAGCAGGATTTTTAACTTCCATTTTAAATGCTTCTGCAGCTTTTGAAGCATTTAGTTTTATGCCAAACAAATCAGCCAATTCTCCATATATAGATGATGTTACGACATAAGCATTTTTAACAGTTTGATCATCTTTATAGATTTTAGTATGATATCCTTCATCATTATTGATATCTATTTTTTTACCATCCTCATTTGTGAATTTGAAATAAATCGCTTGAGCGTTTTTAGGAGTTTGGAAACTACCTGTGTAACCATTATTTGATCTAGTCATAGCTACATCATATGCTTTTGGAGATTGCCCAAGTTCGAGTACGTAAGCAATAGTATATACATCTATACCTTCCAAAACTCCTCCAACCGGATTGTATTGAATGGTCATTTTTTCGCCTTCTTGTGGCTGAGTTGGAGTTAGTTTCCAAGATTGAGAAAAAAGTGATGGTAGGCTAAAAAATAAACTTAGGACAAAAACTAGAATTGATCTTTTCATAATTTTTTTTGAATGGTAAAATAAAAACAAAGTATCAAGATAATCTTTACCATAATGGCTTTGCTGAATATAGATACAGTTTTATATTATTTTTTCACTTGAAAAAAAAGAAGAATTCTAACAGGAAGACAATGTTAAATAAAATTAAGATTCAGAGCACTTAGGCTTTATTTGATTGGAAATAATAGATAAGTTTCTTTTGTATGCAAAAAACCTACTAAAAACAAAAAAAGCCCTGTGAATAAATCACAGAGCTTGTATTTTGCGCCCCTTCAAGGACTCGAACCTTGGACCTGCGGATTAACAGTCCGACGCTCTAACCAGCTGAGCTAAAGGGGCAAATGTTGCTAATAAAAACATAAAAAAGCTTCTATCTTTCTAAAAGCGAACGCAAAGATATATTTTTCAGAAAAAAAATGCAATCTTTGTATCACTTTTTTTTAAAAAACTTTTAAATTTTTTCGTGCATGAGTTTATTAACAGTTGGAACAGTTGCTTTTGATTCTATTGAAACCCCATTTGGCAAAGCAGATCGCGTTGTTGGAGGGGCTTGTACTTACATCAGTTTAGCTGCTTCTTATTTTACCAAAGACATTAATTTAGTATCTGTAGTTGGAGATGACTTTCCAGATACAGAGTTAAAATATATGAAAAAACGTGGTATCGACCTTGAAGGTCTTGATATTAAGGAAGGAGAGAAATCTTTCTTTTGGGCTGGAAAATACCACGACAATATGAATCAAAGAGATACTTTGGCGACAGAGTTAAATGTTTTAGCTGACTTCAATCCAAAATTACCTGAAAGTTATAAAAACTCTAAATATTTGATGTTGGGAAATTTAACTCCTGAAATTCAATTGAAAGTGATCAATCAAATGAAAAAACGTCCAAAATTAATCGTTTTGGATACAATGAATTTCTGGATGGATATTGCTATGCCTGCCTTGAAAAAAGTGATCAAGAAAGTTGATGTAATCACCATCAATGATGAGGAAGCTCGACAATTATCGGGTGAATACTCATTAGTAAAAGCTGCAAAAGTGATTCAAAAAATGGGGCCTAAATATTTAGTCATTAAAAAAGGGGAGCATGGTGCTTTACTTTTTTCAGGTGAAAGAATGTTTTATGCTCCTGCATTGCCTTTGGCAGAAGTTTTTGATCCAACTGGAGCAGGTGATACTTTTGCAGGTGGCTTTATCGGTTACATTGCAAAAACTGGAAATACTTCTTTCGAAAACATGAAACGTGGAGTTATTCATGGTTCGGCTATGGCTTCTTTTTGTGTAGAGGAATTTAGTATTGGAAAACTGAAGAAATTGAATGCGAGAACCATCAATTCACGTGTGAAGCAATTTTCTAGTTTAGTTAACTTTAATATGAAATAATTTCAAAAAACACTTTTCTAAGTGATTGTGAAAAAAGAGAAAGGCCGAACCATTTTTATGGTTCGGCCTTTTTCGTTGTATGAGTAAAAGAATTACTAACTATATTCTTTTCTTATTTGATTACTTGGATTTGTTTCGTTTCAAAACTGTTATCTGTTCTAATCTGCAAGAAATAAATTCCAGCTTGAAGATCATTTAGATTAAGTTCAAAACTTGTTTGTCCTTTTCCAGTTACTCCATAATCCTTTGTCATAACTGCTTGTCCTAAACTATTGAAAATTGACATTTCCATATCTGTTTCTTTATCTAGGTTCATTTGTACTTGGATAAAATCAGATGTTGGATTTGGAGAAATTGTCAAAGCATTTACTCTTGAACTTCCTGTATTTGGATTTGTCAATGTACCAACTGCATCCATTGGGAATGTTCCTCCATTTGATAACGCTACCCAAGGTTGGAAACCTGACTCATCTCCTGACAAAAATCCTGAAGCAAAAATAACTGCAGTTTGTCCATTCCAGAAACTAAAATCTTTTTTGTACTCAGCTACGATAGTTGAATTATCATTCGCTGGAGTTACTGCCACTTGATATTCTGCCGCAGGTAATTCTAAGTACCCTGAAAATTCCGAATATGAAACATCATCAAAAATTGGTGATCCGCCGGCTGTGATATCTACTTCTGGAGCATCTGGAGATCCATGAAAAAACAATAGTCCTACATTTCCAGGAGCAACTGTCTCCTCTCCCATATCAAATACTTCGACGTTGAATCCTGGAGTTCCTCCTACTATTCCATTAGCAATCGCAATGTAAGTTTCACCTTCCATTAAGTTGTAGTTGAATGTTGCAATCGCATCTGCTGAAGAAGTACTATTTGCTGGAGCGACTCCTACTTCTAAATCTACCCCCGCAGGAACATCAATAAATGGTGTTGCTGTTCTGAAAATGAAATTGTCTAACAATAATCCTCCATTCACATAAATATCAACATTTGGTGTTGGTGAATTATGAATAACTTGTAATCTTGCTGTTGGAGCATCTGGCACAACTGCATCTAATGGGAAAGTTCCTCCATTTGATAAGGCTACCCAAGGCTTGAAGGCTGGACTATCTCCTGATAAAAATCCTGATGCGAAAATTACGGCAGTTTGTCCTTTCCAAAAATTAAAGTCTTTTTTGTATTCTGCTACGATTGTTGAATTATCATTCGCTGGAGTAACAGCTACTTGATATTCTATTGCTGGTACTTCTATATATCCTGAAAACTCTGTGTAAGATACATCATCAAAAATTGGTGATCCGCCTACTGTAATATCTACTTCTGGTGCATCTGGTGAACCATGGAAAAATAATAACCCTACATTTTCATCAGCAACCGTCTCTTGTCCCATG
>CAZMBP010000080.1:0-7334 GCA_964564545.1 uncultured Saprospiraceae bacterium | reverse complement strand
TACTCCGTCAGAAAAAAATGGCTCAAATCAATAAAGAGTTTTTTAATAATATGGCGCATGAATTTAGAACTCCGTTGACGAATATTTCTTTGGCTGGAAATCTTTTGTCAAAAAAAATAGAAGAACCTTCTCATCAAAAATATCTCAATATCGTCAAGGAAGAAAGCGGGAAATTAAAACACCAAATCGAACGAGTTTTACATTTGGCAAAATTAGAGAATGGAGAATATCAGTTGGAAAAAGAAAGTCTGTGTGCTGAAAAATTAATGCAGAATGTGATCAATGGAATGGACATTCAAATTAAAGAAAAAAATGCAAATGTATTGTTTTTTTCAAATGAAGAAGATATGAAATTAGAGGGTGATAAATTCCATTTAGGAAATGCTTTCCGAAACTTATTGGATAACGCATTGAAATATTCGACTTCAACTCCAGAAATTAAAATCAGAATGAAGAAAGAAAATGAAGGAATTCTTTTTCAGTTTGAAGATAATGGAATTGGAATTGGTCCTAAAGAACAGCAAGGTGTTTTTAAAAAATATCGACGCGTACAAAATGGCGATGTACATGATCATCAAGGATTTGGTTTAGGATTGGCTTATGTGAAAATGATTGTGGAGCGTCACCAAGGTTTTATAAAAGTGATTAGCGACTTAAATAAAGGAACTAGATTCGATTTGTTTCTACCTGCAAAAAATCCTTCGTAAAAGAGTAGGGGAAAAGGTTCTTAGGTATCGGATACCTGATAATCAAAAAGGTCCATTAAGTATATTCAGTTTGAAAATCAAAAAAAATAATCCATGTCAAATCAAAATATTTTAATTGTAGAAGATGATGTTAATTTGGGTATGCTATTATCTGAATTTTTGGAGTCCCAAAATTTTAATGTGAAGCTTTGTAGAAATGGTGCATCAGGATTGACGAGTTTTAAAAAACATAATTTTGATATTTGTATTTTGGATGTGATGATGCCAGAGATGGATGGGTTTAATTTGGCTAAAAAAATTCAAGAAGAAAAAAAAGAAATTCCATTTTTGTTTTTAACTGCTCGCTCGATGAAGGAAGATAAGTTGAAAGGTTATGCCGTGGGAGCAGAAGATTTTGTAACTAAGCCATTTGATGAAGAAGAATTATTATGCCGACTAAAAGTGATTTTGCGTAGGCATCAAAAAGAAGAAGAGGTGGAAGAGTTACCAACTCAATTTGAAATTGGCGATTACTTTTTTGATTACCAGCGCCAAGAACTTTCCTACAAAGATGAACCCAGAAGAATTACTGAAAAAGAAAATGAAGTGCTCCGATTATTATGCCTCAACCAAAATAGAATTTTGAAAAGAGACGAAGCCGTCGAACAGATTTATGGAAAACAAGATTATTTTTTGGGCAGGAGTTTCGATGTGTTTATTTCTAGAATTCGAAAGTTATTGAAAAATGATCCGAAGATAAGTATTGAAAATGTATTTAAAGTTGGATTCATTTTGAATGTGAGAGATTAGTTTTTTTACTCATTTTAAAACCCAACTATAAAGTTTATTTAGGATTAAATTTTATAAAACAACCCTACTCCAATACTTGGGATAATTGAAGTATCTAAATCTAAATCAAAATTCCAACCATTTGATGGTTTCTGTTTCTTCATTGTTTCTGTTTCACTTAATTCGATTATAGCACCAGCGCCTATCTTAATTCCAAGTTTACTTGTAATATTTAAATCTCTTCCAATTCTTAAATTTAGGTATGTATATTTTTTAATTGAGTATTCATCTTCATCTCGAAGATAATTTAATCCTAATCTTGCGTACCATGGACGCCTGTATGATAAGTCAGAAAATCCTCCAAAGTGATAAAAAACATCGCCTGAAATAGAGGTTAAATTTCCATCTGAACCACTTGGTATTGTTCCAACACTCAACCCCATTTGAACTTGATCAAGTTGGTAATATACACCCAGATTTAATAACTCTGGTATTCCAATTCCTGTTGTAATACTTACTTTCTCCTGTCCATTTAATTGAACTATATTACCTATTGAAAAAGTAATTAACAGTAAAATATAGAATATTAATTTTGATGCATTTTTCATGTCTTTTGTAATTATTTAATAATCTAATATTAATGATCTCTCATTCATTTCATACTCATCTTTGAGTGCATAGACATGGTTTTTCCAAACTCGTTGATAACGTTCTGTGTCCTCTACAGGTTTACGAATCATTTGTTTACAAAAATCCATTTGCTCAGGAGTACTACTTGGCTTGCTATAAAGGTCTAGTGCATATTTAGAAAAATCACGTATCATACAATCAAATAATTGATCTACTAAATCATGTTCAATTTTCTTGATTTCTGCATTTTCTAGGATTAATTGTCCATAAGCAATTAGAGTAAATATCTCACCTAAAGAAAGAAGGAAGTCAATATCTTTTTGTTGTTCAGGCAAAGGAGGTGCTGTAAATAGCATGGTCTTAAATGCCATTATTTGCTCTTTAAATATTCCGATGTTAGGTAAGTCGAATTTGTTGTAAGCAATATTGTAATCATGAAAAGTGATTTTGCTAAGCCCTCTTGCTGGTCCTTGATTAAAAAGGAAATCGTCATTTACAGGTTGATCTTGCTCTCCTATTTCAGAATATTCGCTAGGCATAAACATATAGTTTTTTAAGAACTTAACGATAAGAGCAATGTTGACATGAACGGTTCCTTCTAGCTTTGGTAATGCTCTAATATCTCTAGTTGCCATTTCAAAAAAAGTGTCTTTTTCAAATCCCTTGGCTGCAATTACATCCCAAAGAAGATCTATCACTTCTTCACCTTGAGTGGTTACTTTCATTTTTACGATAGGGTTAAAAAGCAAATAACGTCTGTCTTCCAAAGAAGCTACTCTCATATAATCAGAAGCCCGCTGAGTAAATAATTTCATTCCAATAAGTCTAACATAAGCATCAGTAAACATGCGTTGAACATGTGGGAAATCGGTTACAAACATGTTGTAGAGATTCCGATTGCTTGCATGATTAATGGCTTCATAAAAAGCGTGTGTACACAATCCAATCGATCCCCAACCCAAATTGTATTTTCCAATATTCACAGTATTCAGAGCGCAGTCCCAAGCATCTTGTCCTTTCGATAATATATCTTCCTCTTGAATTGGGTAATCTTCTAATTTGAATTCAGCAACATAACTCTGACTGTCGACCGTATTTTTTATTAAGTTGAAATTGGAAGGGTGCTGACTATTGGTCACAAAAATGGTATAATCGTCTGTATCTGACATCTTACCTAAAGTTGAAATCATTAAGGCTTTATTGGCATTTCCAATATAATATTTGCTGCCATTGGCTTTGTAAGTTCCATCAGTTTGAGGAGTAAGACTCATTTCGGTTGAGTACACATCTGCACCATGTTCCTTCTCAGATAAACCAAATCCGAAAATAGCTCCCTCTTGAAGAAGCTTTGCCGCTTTTTGTTTTGCTGCTTCATTTTTACTCATCCAAATTGGACTTAATCCCAAAGTGGTAACCTGCCAAGTATACCAATATGACAATCCATAGAACCCTAAGATTTCATTAAATTCTTGATTACGCCAAGTGTCCCATCTGGAAGTTTCACTACCATAGTTGGTGGGAGTTAATAATTCTGCGAATACATTTTCAGCCTTTAAAAAGTCTATAAAATCGGAGTACCATATTTTAGATCTATCATCTTCTTTGATTCTAGCTTTTCCTTTTTTCTCAAAAAACTCAATCGTTTTTAACATTATCTGTTGTGAAATATCATCACTATACTTTCTGCTGTGCTTCTTTGGATTTAGTAGGATCATGTTTGGTTTAGTTTAGTGTTCGATCAAATTGATCTTATTAAAACAAGTTTTTTGTTTTAATACAAAGTGGATGATTTATAAGATTGGATTATTGATTTTTATCATTTGAAAAAATGATTTTAGTCATTGAGAATAGAAATGCTGAGTTCAATTGCTGGCTTTATTGGAAGGAAAAATGAGAACTTAAAATTGGAGGTGTTTGATTATGGTTTTTAGTAGGAAGGACTGTTGCGCTTTATTGATTAATAGATAACCTCCAAAAAGCCCTGAAGGGGCGTAAGCTATTTTAGGGATGGAGATTTTAGTTGATTATTTTAAAACTTAATAAACTTACTTAGAATCCTCCTTCTTAATTTCCAATTCTGGATATTGATTTGACAATTTTAATATAGAAGTCTTCTTATTATCTAGATATTTATCAAAAAAATCAACCACCATTTTTGAAGTAATCTCAATTGCTTTTTCAGGATCAATTTCACCAGCTTCATTTATCGTCTTTAAATTAATCATAAAAGGAATATCCATAAAGTTTGAATGGCCAGTATCTTTAATTTTCGCTTGATAAAAATCAGAAACGCTTCCATTTTGGAAAGCATACTCATTGAAGTTAGGATGATCTTTTGGCCAATCTGATGAGATGAGTAGAAATGGTTTTGATAAAAAAGTATCCACCATATTCCCCCATTGAGCACCATCAATATTTATTCCTGCGGTTACTTTTGAATTATCTAATAGCGTTTGCGCAGCAGCAGCTCCACCTTGAGAATGGCCAAAAACTCCGACTTTAGAAAGATCTATATGGGTGGATAAAAAAGTAGATTTTTCCCAAGTTGAAATTTGATTAATCACGAGCTCAAAATCTTTTGTCCAACGATTTGTAATTTCTGCGGCGAAGTAATTTTTTAAAACTTTATTGATAGATTGCTCTTTTTTACTTTCGTCAGTTTCGTTTTTATAAACCTCCATGGCCTCCCAAATCATACTAGCCATTTCTTCATTGTTATGTTGACGATCATATTCTGTTGAGTAAAATTTTATTTCATTCGAAGGAAATAAAGAACCAACACTTTCATAAGTATGGTTAATTCCAAACACCACAAAACCCTGGCTAACGATTTCTTCAATTAGCGCATAATATCCATTCGCTTGAGAATAATAACCATGAGAAAAAACAAGAATAGGAAATTTACCATCAGCAATTGATGGACTTTGAAAAGTATGCGTTTCTATTTTATCTAAATAATTAAAAGTGCTAGGTGGAAGTCCATATTTATTGGCAAAACCTATTCTGTCAGCATCATTGAGAAAAGCCTCTTTGGGTTCATCTTGGATGTTGGCAGGATACCAAACCTTGACCATTAATTCTCTTTTATCGGTTTTATCTTCTGTGATGATTTCATCTTCATCAGAGATAAGATGAAAAGAATTTGAGCCGATTTGATATTGACCTGTCGGAGTTGGTAATTCAAAAACTGGAAAAATCGAGGAAAGTAAATATCCCAATCCTACGAATAAAAATAAGAAAGCACCACTTATGATTTTTCGAAACCAATGGCCTTTAAAGAATTTCCAATTATTAAAAAGACATAACATTATAATAAAACTCAAAAGATAAACAGGAACCATTTGCCATCTAAAACCATCAATTATTAAATGGGCAAATAAAATTATTGAGGAAAAAAATCCCAAATATTTATTTAGTTTATCATCTTGTTTTATGGAAATATAAAAAGGTAAAATACTACTGACTAGGAGTAAAATAATTTCTAAATAACTCATTGAAGTGTGTCTTGGTTTTTAATTTTATTTATTGAAAGTCAACGTAAATTAGATGAGGATTTAGATGTGTTTGGTGTGCAAAAAAATGATTTATATTTTTTGTCTCAAAAATTTACAGGGAGTTAAAAAAATAGTCACTAATCTCTAGTGATAAAATTCTGTGTGATAAAATTTCTTGCAGGAACTTTTCTAATTTCAAATTCCTCCATTAAGTTATCGTCCTCATAATGAATAGATAGTTTTTTTAGTTCAATTTGATCGCCATTTATTTCGAGGATACCTAATCGAACTTCTGATTTGTGATAACAACCTGCAGAACCAAGATTTACATATCTAGAATTCCCCACAAAATCACTTGCTAGGTGTTGATGGCCATAAAAAATCATATCTGCTTCAATACCTTCGAATAAATTATCAAGACTTTTACTGTCAGGAGTTTTGAGGAAATTTTTAAACCAATTCTTTTCTTCATCATATCCATAGTGTAAAAAGGAAATACTACGATTGTTTAATTTCAGTTGATCAACAAATTTCCAGGTTTTTGCGATGTCTCTTTTTTCTTCTCCAATCTGTTGATGAGTCCATTTTTGATGCTTTACTTCTTCGTCACTCATCCATGCTGGTTTGGGGGCAGGCAATCCAAATGCAAACCAGTAGTCATGATTTCCCATAATGAATTCTAGTTCTTCAATTGAGATTGCCAAATCAAAAACCTCCTTTGGGTAAGGACCAATTCCAATTAAGTCTCCTACATGATAAATTTTTGAACATTCATTTTTTCTAAAAATTTCTATTGCTTTCTTGAAAGCAGGTAAGTTGGAATGGATGTCTTGAAAAATTCCAATTTTCATTTTTTGGAGTTTTAGTTTGTGATTAAATGCCGACTATTCACTACAAGATTCCCATTCTCCCAAGTAACTCTGTACAACTCTTCTCCGTTCTTTTCTGTCTCGACCAAGATTTCAAAATCATGAGGATTATGCCTGTAATAATTTCTATTAGGAAGGAATCTTTTTTTGATAGGAACTACCATGCTAATTCTTGAGTTGGGGTTTATTTGTGCTGGTAATTTTTTGCTTAATTGCTTGATGTCTCCATACGTTGAACGAATCTCCTTGATCTGAATGGGCAATCCTTTATTAATGAGAGTAATTTCTTTTTCTTTAGTTTCATTAATATTCCAGCCCATGCTAATTTTTAGATTTACACCATTAAAATCAAATGCAGATTTCACTCTAAAAGGTGTGTCTTGGCCAGGAATAGGAATTGCTGGGCATTCTTCAGTACTTGCTTGCATACCCTTGCATCTACTTTTTAATAAATCAGATTTGGCAATGGTGACTTTTTGAGTGCTGTTTTTACAACTATTAAAAATATCAACCATTTCCATTGAAAAATTCTCATTGGTATCTTTTCCAATATCAAATGAGATAGAGTCCTTATTCGAAGCATAAGGCTTGAGACTCATATTTTTATATCGATTATTTATGATGAAATAAGTGTCTTTGGTGGGAGCTTTGATGAGTTCGGTTACCCTTAGTTCGAATTTTTCTTTAGCTTGGTTATTTCTATATTTTTTTAATCCTGATTTTCCTAAAAAGTAGAGCCCTGCAATGGCTAAAACTACAATGGGAATAAGCGTTCTTTGCATTCTGTATCTTCTCCAGGCTGCGTCTTGTTCTTCCTGAGTGTATTTCTTTTTCATGGTTATATTTTGAGCAGATTTTAAATTAAT
>CAZMBP010000079.1:0-17242 GCA_964564545.1 uncultured Saprospiraceae bacterium | reverse complement strand
GTGATGGTTTCATTATCAAAAACTATGTCTTTATCTAAAGTCAACTCAGCTGTGCTTTTATCCAGAGAATTAGAAAATGCATAGTCACAAGAAGTCGCATATGAAGTAGGAATAATACTAAAATCATTATTCATTCCTATTACTTCCGAAGCAAAATATGAGATCAGTAAAAACTCAGAATCAATAGTATCTATTTGAGTATAGTCCAATTGATATGCTCGTAATTCACCATCTCCGTTGATTATATATTCAGAATTACAACAACTTTGAATCACTAAAGAAATAAGGATAAGACTTAAATAAAAGAAAACTGCCTTTGAAATTTTTCTCATGTTTCGCATTTAATAAGGTTAGATGATACTTATATCACGCAGTTTTATTGGATAAGGTTGGGCAAATTGAATAGATATTTTTAATTCAGAAGGTTATTTTTTATAGATCCATTTTAATTTTCTCCATTGAGAATATCTAATTAAAAATAGACCAGAAAGAAAAAAGGGTCCAGCTGTAAATATGCAATCCTCAATGAATTCAAGATCACTTAAAGTAAGGGTTACAGAAAAAACAATCAAAAGTATTCCCAAAAAATATAAAGATTGTAATCCAAATGGATATCTCATCCAACAATAAATCCCACAAAAAATAGAGAAAAATCCTGCTACAAATTCTCCTCCCAACTCTAAATTGGATTTAATCATGAAGAAAAGAATATCAGTATAATTATAATAGTAGTATAGACTTACACTATCATACATTAAATAGATACCTATCAAAATGAAGGAAATAGAAATGTAAGAATTAATTTTTATTATTACCTCAAGGTCTCTTCCGCCGTCTTCTAATGGATCGTCAAGAAGTTCATATTTAGTTTTCATGTAACAATATACTTACAAAAAACCTATACTATTCAAAATTGGTTGAAAAAAATCTTACGACATCATTTGATAAGTAAACAAACTCCCTAAATATGCCATCGCAGTCATAAATACAAATTGAATCATCGCCCATTTCCAACTCTTCGTTTCTCGTTTTACTACAGCTAACGTACTCATACATTGCATCGCAAAAACATAAAAAATCAATAAAGACAAACTAGTGGCTCGATTATAAACCAACTCACCTGTATCAGGACTCACCTCTGTTGCCATGCGGTCAATCACCGAAGTTTCTTCCGCATCACTTCCAATACTATAAATGGTAGCCATCGTTCCAACGAAAACTTCTCGAGCTGCAAAAGAGGTAATCAAGGCGATTCCTATTTTCCAATCAAAACCTAGCGGCCGAATGACTGGCTCTATAAATTTTCCAACATGACCTGCGTATGAAGCCTCTATTTTTTTAGCTGCAATAAGATTTTCGGTGGCAGCTTCATCTAATTTCTTTTCTAACGAAACAGATATAGCTTCCTGCTCTGCGAGTTGCATTCCATCTCCTGGAGCAAAACTTGCCATCAACCAAAGCACTATAGAAATCACAAAAATCACTTTCCCTGCTTCGATCACAAACGTTTTCGTTTTTTCATAAACGTTCAATAAAACATTCCTCATCAATGGCATTCGGTACACCGGCATTTCCAACATCAAGTAACTTCTCTCTTCTGTTTTCAATATTTTATTAAAAACCCAACCTGCTCCTAGCGCCGCCACAATTCCTAATAAATACAAGCCCATAAACACCAATCCTTGCATATTAAAAATCCCCCAATATTGATCTGCAGCCACCACGAAACCAACCAACACAGCATAAACTGGCAACCTTGCCGAACAACTTATCAAAGGTGTCACCAAGATGGTAATCAATCTTTCTTTCCAATTCGAAATAGTTCGAGTACTCATAATCGCTGGAATCGCACATGCTCCTCCCGAAACCAAGGCCACAATACTCCGACCATTCAAACCAAATCTGCGCATTGAATTATCAAACAAATAAACTGCCCGAGCCATGTAACCTGACTCTTCTAAAATGGATATCAAAAAGAAAAGAATGGCAATCTGTGGAATGAAAATTAACACTCCGCCAAGTCCTGCCAAAATACCATCAGTCAATAAATCTCGAAACATACTCTCTCCTAACAATGCTTTTACGCCTTCATCTAACTTCCCAAAACCTGCCTCGATTAAATCCATCGGATAACCCGCCCAACTAAAAATCGCTTGAAAAACTAACAACATCAATGCGAAAAAAATCGCCGGCCCAATAAATCGATGTGTCACCACACGATCTACTCTATCACTAAAAGTATCTTCTTCTGTCTTTGCTTTAGTTAAAGTTTGTTTAACGATTGGCCCAAATTTTTCGAACCGTTGCATCGTCTCTCGAACTTGATATTTCAAACCATCAAAATCTGCGGAGACGATACTTTTGATGGTAATTCTTTGAGCTGCAGTCAAAAAAGGTAACCATTCATAATGTTGTGCCCAAAGCCAAGCTTGGTATTCTGAAGCTAAACCAAATTCTACTTGAATTTCTTCAGCTATCTTTTTTTCTTCTTTTGAAAAAGTATAATTCAATTGATTTTTGGAAAATTCTAAATCTCCTGACGCTTGCGATAATGCATTTGCCAATTCTTTTTTCAAGTCTTCAACTCCTTCTCCAGTTCTCCCACTTACTTGTACGATAGGAACATTTAATTTTTTGGAAAGCAAATTCAAATCAACTTCTAGTCCAGACTCCTTCGCTATGTCTGCCATATTTAAGGCCAACACCATTGGTAATCCTAGTTCCCGAATTTGACTAAACAACAATAAGTGTTTTTCCAACTGAGTGATATCTGCTATATATATAATACCATCGTACTTCTCCCCTTCCTCCCAAGCATCCATCAATGCCAAAGGACAAGCCAAAGTGCCCACCACAATTCGTTCATCGATTGAAGTAGGATAAAAACTATAAGTACCAGGAAAATCTATAAAATTAACTTTGATATCGTCAGTAAGATTTACGACACCTGATTTTTTATCGACGGTAACGCCGTGAAAATTTCCTACTTTTTGTCGTAGGCCGGTAAGTTGATTGAAAAGGGAAGATTTGCCACAATTTGGGTTTCCAATCAGCGCAACTTTAAAATTTTGCATGAAAGGTTCTTGTTAATTTGCGAGGTCTTCTAATAATATATTTGCAGCTTCGTTCTTTCTAACAGCCATTCCAAAACCATTTACTTTGATAAAAAAGGTTTTGCCTGCACTTGCTTTTCTAACGAGTTCTACTAAGCTACCAGGGAGCATTCCCATCGACATTAATTTTCCACCCATTTGAGAATCTTCGAAATCTTGAACAATGCTCTTTTGTCCTATTTTTAATTCACTTAAATTCATTATTCCAATTTTATTTGGTAAAACCTCAATGAAATCAAGGTTTATTTTGTAAAGTTAATGCTTATTTGGATTTAGTCAAAATAAACAACAGGCTAATATACACCACAATTTACACACTTTCAAAAGGTTAAATAATGTTTCTAAAAAATTACCTAACCATGACTTATAATACCTAACGTTAGGTATCCTGAAAGAATAAAATTTAGAGCCTAGTTTCCCCTTTACTTTTCCTATTTTATCAACATTTTTCTTTCAAACAATATTCCCAATCATAGCCACAACCCTCGCAGGTGCAGCCGAAGCACCTTTTATTTTTAATGGAAAAACCGCCACCTTAAACCCAGAATAAGGCAATGCATCCAAATTCGTCAATTGTTCCATATGACAATATTCCTTATCTCTTCCTACCAGATGAGCTTCCCAAAACAACTCAGAATTATTCGTCTCCTTCGCTTTTTTTATCAAATAAGGTAAAGGCAAATCCCATCCCCACGCATCGATTCCCATCACCTTGATGCCTTGATCGATTAGCCACTCAGTTGCTTCAGCACTCATACCTGTTCCTTTTTCAAAAAAAGTTTTCGTTCCCATATGTTTGTCTCGACCTGTTTTTATTAAAACAATCATGTTGGGTTTTAATTCCAGTTTTTCTTTTTCTAAAAAATCCTGAATGTCATTTTTTGTGATGGCATCGAAATCCTCTTTATGTTTCATATCAATCACAATGCCGTCTCCAAAGCACCAATCAAGTGGCACTTCATCAATAGTTTTGGAAGGTTTTCCTTCGCATGTTGGACTGTAATGCCATGGTGCATCAATGTGCGTCGTAGAGTGCACGCCCATATTTTTTATAGTATCATCCGCCCAGCCGATAAAGTTTTTTGGAAAAAGCCGAAATGGTAAACCTAAATATCGAATCAACCACTTCGCTTTTCGATGTGCTTTGTGTTTGATTTTTACTTTCATAAAAAAGGGGTCACCAGGATTGTATTGAATGGTTTTAGAAAGGTCGATGATTTTCATTTTTGCAATTTTTTTATTTCATAAATGTACCATTTGATTTTATAAAATCCATCGGGTATAGTTGATTTATTGGTAGAACCGTCGCATTCGCTTTTACAAACTGAACACCTTTGACTACCTGTGAACCCTTCTCAATAAATTTTCCTTTTTCAAAAAATTCAGGGCAAGGAATACACCCTAAAATCCATCCTTTCGATTGGTCATTTAAGATGCGGAGGAAGACATAATAATCTGCAGACTGTTTGTGAATGCCATTTAAATTATGAGAGTTAACAGTACACAAATAATGAGGGAAAGGTTTGAATTTACAGGAGATGGTTTTGACTTCAAGTCGTTTTCCTTGATAGGTTAAATCAAAATTAAATTGGTCATCGAGTGTTTTGATTTGTAAAAAATCCATGACCATTTGTTCGCCAATGTAGCCTACGATAGTCCTATTTTTTTCAGAACCAAATTTACTTAAACCTCGGTTTTCGTTGAAATGTAAATGTCTTGTTTTTTGGTGTGCGATAGATCGCATCTCGGAGGTAATGAGAATTTCTTGCATAGTATGTTTTTTAATTATAGAGATTTTTTAGCCGCTGATGGTGCTGATTTTTATGATTTTTATGATTTCTCCTGTAGCACTATTCCATTTTGGGAAAAATCATATAAATCATAAAAATCAGCGCTATCTGCGGCAAAAAATTACAAAACCTTCTTAATCGCTTTAGCGATTGCCTTCGCCAACAACGGTGGTACCGCATTTCCTGTCTGCACACGTGCCTGCACTATCCCTCCCCTCACTTCAAAATCATCTGGAAAACTTTGAATTCGACAACGCTCCCGAATTGTCAAACCTCGATTATCTTCCGGATGCCCCAACTGAAATTGTGGTCGAATTCCTCCCGAAACTTGAGTTGGACTTAACCCATCCCACGACAAACGTATCCGTTGTTTAAACCTTGGATACATTGGAGTTCCTGGAATTGTATTTTTTATTTTTAGAATGGTAGCCTTAGGATGATTAGGTGCAAGATGATTTGTAATTATATTGTTAGAATTCTTTCTTGCCCATTTTTGATAAGCTGAAAAAGGCGGTTTATTATAAACCGATTTAGTTTCATTTTTCTTTAGAGAAGGTAAATCGCCAATGGCTTCTTTGATCGTAACATATTTATTTTTAGTGCCTTCGCCATGCGTTTTTTTAATTTTAGAAAAATCGAATTCTTGGTTTTTCACCCCTATAAAAAAAAGTCGTTGTCTCTTTTGAGGCACTCCATAATCAGGCGCAAAAAGCAACTGACTTTTTACTTTCATCTTTCCTGCTTGGCTGAGTTCCTTTTCAATAATTTTCACAAAATCACCGGAACTTTTCATACCAGAAACATTTTCTACGACAATACATTTGGGTTGTAGTTTTTTTACAAAACGAATAAACTCTTTGTACAAAAAATTACGATCATCTTGCTCGTGTCGCTTTCGATTATTGAGGGAAAAACCTTGACATGGAACACCTGCGATCAAAATATCAACTTCTCGCTCGCCTAGTAATTCTTGAATCTGATGAGGTTTTACTTTTTTTATATCTCCTAAAATGGTAGAAGACTTAGGATGATTAAACTGAAAAGTATCAATCGAAGGTGCATGAATATCACATCCAACAGCAATGTGAAATCCAGCCATTTCAAAACCTAATGAAGTACCTCCACAACCGCAAAATAATTCAACGACAATGGGTTTTGTTTCAGGTAGTTTTTTCCCTTTTTTAATCTGAGGCTGACTATTCCAGTAAGCTGAATTTTTTTCAACTTTTACAGTTTTATCCCAAACCATTTTTTTAGAAATATCTTCGTGCTGAATAGTCATGTGTCCTAAAATTATTTTCTAAGAGACTGATTTAATTTTTCAAAGCAAACAAATTTTACCCAGAATACAAAAGTTGAAAACATATTTAAATAACAATATGTTCCTAGGGTGATTGTTATCGTTTTCTTTTTAAGTTTTGGTTTGGAACTTTTAATGGTAATTTTGTGATTACCCAAATGCGTTTTTTCTAAACCATATAAGACATATAAGGGACATATAAGTTTTAGCATACGAACAGATATGGTTATTATATGTCTTATATGGTTCAAAAATAACTAAAGTACTAATTCGTTAATTTTATATAAAAAAATCATGCTTCGAAATTTACTCTTACTCACTATTATTTTTTCCATCATTTCATGCTCTCCAAAAATTCCTAAAAGTGCATATGAAGAAACACAAATTCCAACTGCACCAGACTATTCTAAAAAGTCAAATTGGGCTGCATTACCTTCTGAAATAGATCAAGCAGATCGAACTCCAGATCCTTCTTTTATGGACCTTCAATCAACTGCAGAGGCTGATGTATTTTGGTTACACCCTACCACCTACACTAAGAAAAGAGGTAATACCTTATGGAACGCTCCCACTAACGACCCTGATCTTAACGAAAAAACTGACAAAGGTTCCATTTTGAATCAAGCCAGTATTTTCAATGGAGCAGGAAGAGTATATGCACCTCGTTATAGACAAGCACATATTCAATCTTATTATACCAAGAATAAAATGGCTTCAAAAAAAGCTTTTGCACTTGCTTACTTAGATGTAAAAACTGCTTTTGAATTTTACTTAAAAAAATATAATCCAGTAAATGCTTCGACTGGAAAACGGCGACCAATTGTCATCGCTTCGCATAGTCAAGGGACAAATCATGCGACCCAATTATTGAAGGATTATTTTGATGGAAAAGAGCTGCAGGAATATTTAGTTGCAGCATATCTTATTGGTATGCCCATTCAAAAAGATACTTTTCAAAACATAAAAGTATGTGAGACACCTCAGGAGACTAATTGCTTTTGTAGTTGGAGAACATGGAAGTATGGTCATACACCGAAGGTGTATTCGCCTAATAATAATATTGCAGTCACCAATCCATTGACTTGGAAAACAGATGCATCACTCGCTCCAGCTGAATTAAATAAGGGAACAGTTTTACAAAAATTTGAGAAAAACTTTACAAGAAAGTTAGTTGATGCAAAAGTACAAGATGGAATTCTGTGGGCACATAAACCTAAATTTAGAGGAAGTATTTTTGTCACTTTTAAAAATTATCATATTGTAGATTTAAATTTTTACTACATCAATGTTCGAGAAAATGCAATAACTAGAGTGAAGGCTTTTTTGAAAAAGTAACTCAACTGAATTTTCGTAACATTACATTCACAAAAAGAAAAAACATTTACTTTCGTCTAAACGGAGTCGTTAATTTTTTTTTTATTAAATTCGTTTTGAGAAACCTACATACGAAGTAAGTAATTCCTTCGTTTTACTTTTTTGAGAAAAATTAAAAACAAAATTATGAGTTCAAGAAACGTCCTAGCCATTGTGGCTGCCATCCTAGCATTGTTATTATGTTGGACAGGTTATAAGAGTTATAATTTAAGTGGTCAGGTGACTAAGTTAGAAGCGGAAAATAAATCTTTAAATGAAAAAGTTGGAAATTTAGAAACTTTAAAGAGCGATCTCCAAACACAAGTTGATAGTTTAGAATCTCAATACAATACCTTGAATGAAGAAAATGCAGCGCTAGCAACTACAGTTGAAGAAGAACAAGCAAGGGTAAGAAGAAGAAATGCAACGATTAAAAAATTAAAAGCTGCAGCTTCAGAAAACGATACTGACAATGCTAATTTGCAATCTCAAATTTCTGCTCTACTCGCAGCCAAATCTCAATTGGAAGCGAATATTAATGATTTGAGAACTGAGAATACTGCGCTTAAAGAAAAACTCGGAATTGCTGAAGCGAGTCTGACAAAAGCGAATGATGACAATGCTGCGTTGGACGCCTTGAATAAAACCATGCAATCTGAAATTGCTAATTTGACTTTGGCTAATTTCAAAGCAACTGCTTTCCAAGTAGAAGTAGAAAAACGAAGAAATGAAAAAGTTACTTCAAAAAGTAGAAGAGCAAGAACTATTAAAGCTTCTTTTGACTTGACAAATGTTCCAGCAAAATATCAAGGAGTTCGACCAATTTACATGGTTATTTCTGATGAAAGCTCTAATCCCATTTATTTGGAAAATCCAATTAAAGCAACAGTTAGAGTAAATAATTCTGATAGTCAAATTATTGCAGCTGAGAAAAAAGAAATCAATATCAAAGAAAATCAACGTTTATCATTTAATCACAAATTAGGTAAACGATTGAAAAAAGGATATTACCGTGTAATTGTTTATACTGACATTGGAGTTTTGGGCGCAAGTACAATTCGATTAAGATAGGAATAATTTAAAGCAAAAAAAGGTGAGGGTTGAATTATTCAATCCTCACCTTTTTTTTTACCTATTTCATTTCTGCATTTTTAATACTTTGAAAAAAAATTTAATCATATTATGATATACTCCTTTTCTAAAATTACTCCTACCCTTTTTGCTTTTAGTGTTTTATTTATAGGATGTGTAAGTAAGAAAAAACACCTTGCCACCATTCAATCTATTAAAACAACTAATGAAAAAGTTGTTGATGATTGGCAACAACGGTATAATGAAAAACGATCCGAATTAAATGCTTCTATGGAAAAAAATAGACAGTTCGAATTGGATTTAGCAGAAAGAAAAGGAGAGAATAATATTTTAGTTGAGTTGAGAAATGAATTGCAATTACAAATTGAAAATATGGAATCTCAAATGAGTAATTTGGGATCGTCTTCTCAAACTGTTGAAAATAATTTGAGAAAAGATATTAGTACAAAAGAAAGTGAAATTGCTAAATTGAAACAAAAACTAAAAGACGTTGACGGACTCTTTGAAAAAAATAAAATAATGCTCGATAAAATTTCGGGAGATTTAGCTGCTGAGTTTCAATCGATGGATCTAAATTCTGTTGAAGTCACTACTCGATTAGATAAGGTTATTTTGATCTTGCCAACTGATCTTTTATTTCGTAAAAACAGAACAAGTAGATTAATTGACTCCGGAAATACATTGTTAGAAAAAATTAGTGCCATCTTAAATCAGTACCCTCAAATGGTCTTTCAAATAGTTGGCCATACAGATAATACTTCTCCTGATGCTAGAAAATTTAAAGACAATTGGAATTATAGTTCACTTCAAGCTGCAACGGTAGTTCGTTCTTTGGTAAGTAATCATGATATGAATGCATCTCAATTATCTATAATTGGGAAAGGAGAATATGAGCCTAGAGCTTCTAATTCTACTCGAGATGGAAAATCAATGAATCGAAGAATTGAGTTTCTTATTTTCCAACCAACGGAAGATTTGGCTAAGGAGATAAAAAAAATAATTGGGGAAGGTTAATTTTTATTTTTTCCATAAAAAATACCCATTGCGAAATGAATCGCAATGGGCATTTTTTTTTACAACTTATCTAAAGTTTAATTTACGACTGTAAATTTCTTAGAAATTCTTTCTTCTTTAGTGATTAAGTGAATGAAGTAAATTCCATTTCCTAACCGGCTTGCATCAACTTTAAGTTGTTGAGTTCCTTCTTCCAATTTAAGATCACGCATCTCTATCATTTGTCCTGTCAAACTCATAACAACCATTTTTACATCAGAGCTGTTAGTCATTTCGAAGGCAACATTTAGAAGGTTGTTCGTTGGATTAGGGTAAAGATTAAGTTCTTGAATTGTTTTTTCTAATTCTTCCACTTCTTCAAGGTCGTCTTCTACAAGAACTTCTGGTTCATAATTACTTCCTGGACTATTACTACTTGGAGTGGTTGTACATCCTGTAATCACCACTTCATCAATATAAATCCAATCTGAATTTCCAGAAGCATCACATCTGAATCTAAATCTTGTATTAGAAGTAAATGGTCCAGGGATAACTACTGCATCAGTATAGAAGTTATTGTTTTCAAATTCATCTCCTCTATTCCACTCTTCTACAGTTGTATAACTTGAACCGCCATTTGTAGAAACTTGCAACCAAAAATCCTCATTTGAATTATCCATACTTCTTGGATAATATCCGAAATCGATTGTCACTTCATCATAATTAGTCAAATTCAAATTGTCAGTTGTCATAGTAGAAGTAGAAGTATTATCTCTTAATCTTACACAATAAGTTCCTGCTGTAGCATATTGATTATCATTAGCACTTCTTCTACAATCTGATCCACCATCATTCCATATTCCCCATCCTGATTCGAATCCATTTGCATCAATTGTTTCATAAGTACATCCAGCTGGTAGTTCAAGGGTAATACTTCCGCTTGCTACACAGTTATTTGCATCAGTTACTGTAATTCCATAAGTTCCTGCTGCAAGACCATTAATTGTTGCTGATGTTCCACCATTACTCCATAAATAGGTATACCCAGGTGTTCCTCCTGTTGGACTTACAGTTGCAGAACCATCATTATTTGCAGCGGTTGGGTTAGTTCCATTGATAGTTCCTCCTAAAACAGTAGGTTCAGTAATAGTTACTGATACAGAAGATGAAGTTGTTCCATCTGTTGCAGTTACCGTATAAGTTCCTGCTGATAATCCTGAAGCAGTTGCTCCTGAAGCACCATTACTCCATGTATAAGTTATAGTTGCAACTCCACCTGTGCCTGCAGCAGATGCAGATCCATCACTTCCACCATTACAAGAAACATTAGTACTACTTGAAATGGATACATCAACAGGATCTCCCCCAGTTTGAGTAATAGTTACACTTCCAACTCCAGTACATCCATTCGAATCACTAACAGTAACCGTATAAGTTCCAGCCGCTAAGTTATTAATGGTAGCAGTTGATCCGTTATTACTCCAACTATAAGAATAACTGGGAGTTCCTCCACTTCCAGTTGCAGTTACAGAACCGTTATCATTACCTCCAGTTGCATTTGTTCCTGAAACATTTACCGATACAGCAAGAGGTTCAGTAATAGTTATTGATGCAGAAGATGAAGTTGTTCCATCTGTTGCAGTTACCGTATAAGTTCCTGCTGATAACCCTGAAGCAGTTGCTCCTGAAGCACCATTACTCCATGAATAAGTGATTGAACTTGTTCCTCCTGTTGCATCAGCAGTAGCAGAACCGTCAGATCCACCGTTACAAGAAACATTTGTACTGCCTGAAATCGATACTTGTACATTAGAAGTAGGACTAGTTGGTACACAGAAATTGGTAGTTTCAGATGAAGTAAAAGATCCACCATTAGCAAGGACAGTCCCTGATGCATCTTCAGTTAACGTATATGATCCATTACCATAACCACAGCAAATTCCATCTCCATAAGCATCATAAATAGTAAAATCAAAACATGCATCAGCTAAACATAACGGAATGACTAAAGTAGAACCATCAGCTTGACTGCCATAAGTTCCTCCTGAAGCAACTGTCGCTCCGCCACCATCTTTAATATCCCAACTTGTCTCTTCAGGATAATTATCAAAGGTGATAGAAAGTGTTACATTATTTGATCCTGAACTAAATGATGAACTTGCATCATCGTTAGCTGAATTTTCATCTGCTGCTCCATTTGGATTACTTGTTGAAGCATCGAAAGTATGATTCCCACCTCCAAAAGAAACACTTGGTAATGATACATTTGTAGTACCATTTTGAGCTAATGAACCTGTCCAGTTATAAGTACTGTTTGATCCTCCGTCCAAACTATAATTGATGGTTACTGAAGTCAAAGTATTTGATCCGTAATTTCTCAAAACTACAACTGGGGTTGCACTTGTTGAACAAATACTTCCAGTAGGATCAATAATCGAAGTGATTCCTGCATCATTAGCTGTACTTGAAGAAACGGAAGCAACAGCTGCTTCGGCATTGACTCGACCATAACCGAGATTTGTTGACCAAGTACCGTTTGGCTGACCACTAACATTAGAGTTATAAGTATATCCACCTACTTTATCAGTTGTACTTTCTAAAGCTACTCTAGCTTGATCTTCTGTCAAACTCCCATTTGCAGAAAGAACCAAAGCCATTACACCTGCTGCATTTGGACATGCAGAAGAAGTTCCATTAAATGAACTCGTGTAATCTCCACTTGAATATCCTGCTGATCCAGAAATATCAGTTGCAAAAATCTTTACACCAGGTGCAGCTATATCCGCTCCTGTTCCATAGTTAGATCCCCACCAAGTTTCTCCATCACATGAAGAAGGGTTCTTTCTTTGATTACACATACTCATAGCAATTACTGAAATAGTAGGTGTATAAGTCGCAGGATAACTATTCGCTCCATTATCATTTCCTGCAGCAAATAAAACAGGAGAACCTAATCCTCCACGCCCATTATTAATTGCATTATCTATTGCATTATTAATAGTAGATGATGATCCACCACCGCCCCATGAGTTACTCAAAATGTCTGCATTTCCTTGATTCCAAGACCAGTTAATAGCATTTCCAATCCATGTGTTATTTGTTACCCAACTTGTGCCAGAAGAATAAGCAATCCTTACTGGAACAATTTTACTATCATAAGCAACACCTGCTCCACCTGTATTATTATTTCCAACAGCAGCTACGATACCTGCACATGCAGTTCCGTGAGCATCATCACCTGATGGTCCTCCACCACTACCTTGTCCTGTTGCATCATAACCAGGCAACATATTACCTGCTAAATCTGGATGATTCAAATCTACTCCTTCATCAATAATAGCAACCGAAACTGTAGAAGAACCAGTTGTTGTCCCCCATGCATTAAACACTTTCATATCTGCTCCAACAGTACCTCCCCAAGAACTCGTATTCACTCCATCATTATTTAATGACCATTGGTCATCAACACTTGGATCATTAGTGTTCATTCGCTTCATTAATCTTAAAAAATCAGGTTCTGCATAAGCATAATTTTGAGTTTCCTGAAGTTCATTGGCTATTTCTAATGCATTCTTATTACCAACTACTTTTACTTCCATTAGTAATGGTTCAAATTCATTTCGCTCATAATTTAAGACATAGACATTCTTTTTCATTTCATTTTCAAAAAAAGAATATTGACTTTCATTTTTTAATCGAACTAAAACACGATCCATTACACCATGAAGTGTTCCGTCCTTGTGTGCTAAAAAATGATTTGCATAATCCACTTTGGGATGAGATGCAATTTCTTGTAACAATGTGTACACGTCGTCCTCAGAAGCTACATTTTCTATATCCAATAATGTAATTTCTGGAGCTGGCAACATCATATCACGAGTGAATGATTTAATTTCTTTGTGATTGGAAAGAATTTGTTGTTGTTCAGTAAAGTCAGTTCCTGATTTAAATTGAACGAGAATTTTTTGCTTGGAAACTTGAAGAAAGGTTTTTCCTTCGGGAGAATAATAAAAATCTTGTGATTGGGCATTGAATGAAAATAACATCAGCAATGCGAATAGAGTTGTAAACTTTCTAATCATAATTGAAGAAAAGGTTTTTAGAGAATAGCTCAACTGGAATTAGTTATTAGTGGTTTTGTTCGATTCCATGTATACAGCACATCTCTTCGTTAGGAAATGTTTCTAATAAATATTAAGGAGATTTTTAATATAAAAATATATTGTTTAATTTTTTAATTAAACAATTAAACATAAATTATATTATTCAATGTGGAATTATATCCTCCACATCTAATTTTCAACAATATATTATTATTTAAAATAAATGAATAAATTTTATGTTTTTTTTTTCTAAAAAAAATTTAGACTGGCTTTTTTCATTACGGAGATACAAAGAATAAGTTTCAACTCTTTATATATGCGCAGCTTTCATAAGAGAAGAAAAGAAACCCTATTTGTACTAATTGAGGTCGAAAATTATAAACCAAAAAAAACCGCCACTTTTTAATTAGTGACGGTAGGTAACCAAATATATTAATCATCAATTATTTATTTTCAATTGCAAACTTTTTGCGGCATGCAGCAAATCAATATTATTGAATGTTTACAATTAGTTCATTATTCTTTTGGCTCTTTGTAATTTGAAGAAAATCCGGTTTGCAATAATCAAATAATCCATATTCATGAATTTCATTTGCGAGGGTTAGAGGATTCCGATTTTTGTGGACTTCTATTTCAAATAAAAGTTCGTCATCAGGATTACTAGCGTATGTTTTCACTCCTTGAAAATCATAGATTATATGATCAAGCAACGATTTTTGGTTAATTGATTTTAATCTTAATGAAATTTGATTGGTGACTCCTTGGAGCGTGCCATCTAGGTGAATCAAAAAGTAGTTAGCATAATCAATCGACTTTTCTTCTCGTAGCAATTGTAACAATTCATTTACAGAATTTGAATTTGGTATATTTTCCAATTCTACAATGGAAACACGAGGACTTGGTATGCTTTGAATACTTTCTAAATTAAGGTAGTTTTTTTGTTTAGATAAGATTTGTAATTGTTCTTCCTCATTCAAGTCGGAGTTAAATTGAATTAGAATCTTTTGAGTAGAAATTTCTAATTGCTCTTTTCCTTCAAGACTGTAATAAAAATCCTGAGTATATATATTGGGGGCTGTGCAAATTAAAAGTGCAAGCACAATTGTAGCATTTCGCAGTATCATAGGTATAATGGTTTTAGATTTATTAAAGGTTATATGACTTAAATTATAACATCAAATACAACTTACTAGAACTGAGTAAAATGATGTCAAAAATGTATTAGTACAAAAGGGGGAAGGAATTTCGTTGTTGATATGTATTAGGAATAAATTACACTTTTTATAATATGTAAAATAAAAAAGGTGAACCCCAAAAAGCATTTGTCGTTTTCAATTCTTTGTAACTAATAATATTTCCTATTTTTGACTAGTTGATTTTAGGACTGAATACAATATTTTATGTCAAATAGAACCCGCTTCATTTTACTTCTGTCTTTCATTTTTTCTTCTCAATTGATATCACAAACTTTTGTTAATCGAGCTCTTGACTTTGGAATCGTCGATGGCTATGGTGAGTTAGGGTGGGAAGAATTTGGAGGAGGGGTTAGCTTTTTTGACTTCAATGGAGATGGATGGGATGATTTATGTTTTCCTACAGCAGATGGTGATAGTTTACTTTTTTATCATAATAATCAAGGTGTTTTTGAAAAAATTGATGGCCTTGCTTTAGAAACTGCTGCAACCAAACAGTTGCTTTGGGCAGACATCGACAATGACGGTGACAAAGATTTATTTGTTACAAATTTTATGGCTGCAAATCATCTTTATGAGAACGATGGCAATATGAATTTGATAGACATTACCCTTTCTGCCAGTTTCTTTTTATTTCCAGATCCTACCTACGGTGCTGCATTTGCTGATTATGATAATGATGGCTATCTGGATTTGTACATTACGAATCGCTCGAATGGAGTATTCGATAGTTTCACCAATTATTTATGGAAAAATAATGGTAACAATACATTTACAAATGTTGCCATACAGACGGGTACAAGTGATGGATTGAAAGTTTCTTTCTGTGCAGGATTCATTGATATCAATCAAAATTTAAGACCAGATCTTTATATAGCCAATGATCGTTTGCCAGCTAACTCCATGTATTTGAATAATGGAAATACTTATTCAGACATTAGTTTTTTGTCTGGAACGGATACTGTGATCAATGCTATGAATGTTGGTGCAGGCGATTATAATAATGATGGTCATCTTGATATTTATGTGACTAATACTCCTGAGGGAAATGTTTTATATAAAAATAATGGAGATGAAACATTTTCTGATATGACTCCTTCAGCAGGTGTTGCCTTTAATCAATGGAGCTGGGGAGGCAACTTTTTTGATTATGATAATGATGGTGACTTGGACTTATATGTGTCGAGTGAAGAGGTAGAAAATGGAAAAGCAAATGCACTTTATGAAAATATGGGTGATGGTACTTTTCATCAACCTTTTCCTGATGGAATTGTAGGTGACACATTGGCTAGTTTTGGAAATGCGATAGGTGATTTTAATTTAGATGGGAAAATGGATGTGGTGGTAACAAACGCATACGGTGATCCAATGTTGATTTGGGAGAACCAAACTGACAATGATAATAATTGGTTGAAAGTAAATTTGGAAGGTGTGGATAGCAATCGAGATGGCATTGGGAGTTGGATTGAACTTTATCATGATGGACAAAAACAAGTTCGATACACTCAATGTGGAACTGCCTACCTTGCTCAAAATACGCAGACGGAACATTTTGGATTAGGGACTTTCGAAACTTGTGATTCGTTAATCATTCGTTGGCAAAGTGGAACTATTGATAAATTTGAAAATGTACAGGCTAACCAAATTTTAGACGTTTTGGAAGGAATGACAATCGTTTCGACTCATGAAATTTTAGAGGAGAAAAATTATTTTCAAATTTCACCTAATCCAGTTTCAGAGAATTATTTTTATTTAAAAAATTCATTTGGGGAAAATTTAGAAGTTGATTTACAACTAATAGATGCCAACGGGCAAGTTATTTTTGACAAAAAAATAAAATTGAACGGAGGAAATAATCGAATTAGTTTACCTTCTAATTTGGTGAGTGGTGTTTATTTTTTAAAGATAAATTCCAATGAAATCTTTGAGCAAAAAAGTATAGTCATCTTCGATTAAAACTTATCCAAGGCATGGATTGAATCTTTGTCTCGGATAAGATTCTCAACATCAATTTTTACAATCCAAAATAATAATGCAATCCCATCTGCACTCCGCCAAATGCATTATGTGAAGCATCATAAACCCCTGAAGAATTTTTCAATCGCCAGTCTTCCGCATTCATATCTCCTAAACCATAGCCTCCCAACAACTCAATATTCAATGCTAATCCTTCACTCAAAAAAGTTCGAACTCCCAAGCTAAAAGTCACACCAAAATCAACTGATTCAAAATGATCCTTATCATCTTCCAAATCACTTCCGTTGGCTAATTGAGCTATACCAAGAATGTTCCCATTTCTATTTTG
>CAZMBP010000078.1:0-13518 GCA_964564545.1 uncultured Saprospiraceae bacterium | reverse complement strand
GAAATATTGTCTCTCGAAGGGTCATTTCTTTTTCCATTGTCTTCAATGTATAGGTCTTTAATTGTTCGAAACAAAAGTACACAGGTAAACCAATATTATTGGCGTCATATCTATGACATCCTTACGTCATCTGTGCTACATGTTGAAGAAGGAGGTAAATTTTCCATCCTGTTGTATATAACAATCGTTGACAAATGTTGTCAGCCTATTTTTAAGAGAGTTCACTTAAAAAATATTCTCGCTGTTTCTCTGGACCGTATTTACTTTTAAGTGATTACAAAAATGTTGTAAAATACAATCGGAATGCTTAAAATTCCAGAGAACCAGCGCTAGCGAGCTCCACTCAAACAACGAAAAGGTCGATTCATCGAACGTTCAGAATCAGAACCTTACATCGAAGAAAATATCGAACGATACCAACTCAACAAAGAATTATATCAAAAGAGACAAGCGACGGTAGAATACCAATTTGGCATCATAAAACGGCAATGGGGATTTGATTATACACTCCTCAAAACGATGAAAAAGTTCAATGGAGAGTTCGCTATTATTTTTAGTTGTTTTAATCTTAGGAGAAGTATGTCTATTCTTGGAATTGTGGAGTTAATCAAGCGATTAAGGGCTGCTTTTTGTTGTTTAGAAACCGCTTTTTCGACTATTTTAAGCTTCTGTAGCGCACTTCATTTATTAAGGAATAACAATACATTTACATCTTAAAAAAAAACGAGTCGCTTAGAGTGGAGATATAAAACTTTTGGTGTATATTTCGAATAACTAAATCACAAACTGACGTTAGTGGCAACCAAAGTAATGTTATCTAAAATCAAAATAGAACTTTTAAATCAATTATAAATTTATTTTAGAATATGAAAATATTTACAACTTTCGCTTTCATTTTTAATTTCATTTTTTTAAACGCTCAATATTCTGCTGATTTTAGTAGCTTTGAAAAAGGTGTTACTTCAAGTTGCAGTAATGTTGACGTGACAACTTGTGGAACCTACAATGTATCTGGAGTAGATTGGTCACTCTCCTCACCTGGTAATTCCTTTGATATCAATGGACCTGATGATGGATTTTATACAAATAGTGGAACCCTGTTTCTTCGAGATACTGATGGCATTTTATGTTGGGAATCTCCAAATCTAACAATGGGAGGGAATAGTCAAACAATAAATGCAACCGTACAAACAGGATCAAACTGGGGGCCTCCTAACGAATGTATAACATTGACTTGGTTTGTCGATGGCTCTGAGGAAGGCAGCGAAACAGCATGTCTAGGAGGCAATGAAATGTATACATTTTTCTCAGGGACCAATCCAGGTAACACTCTCCAGTTTAGATTATGTGCAGAAAGTGAAAGTAATTCAGATAATTTGACTTTCACATCAATTACATCAACAGGTACCGTATTACCAATTGAGCTGACCGAATTTGTTGGGCATCAAACCAAAGACGGAAAAGCTACTCTTTTATGGAAAACGGAAACGGAAGTAAACAATGATAGATTCGAAATCCAGAAAAGCCCAAATGGTAATGACTTTATTGTTATAGGAGAGATTCAAGGAAAAGGAAATACTTTAACACAACAAGAATATTCTTTTGTTGACCATAATCCAAAAAGAGGAATAAATTACTATCGCTTAAAGCAGATAGACTTTGACGGTCAATTTGAATATAGTCATATAATTAGTCTCAATAATAGATATGAAAAAGAACAAATTGGAGAATTTTATCCGAATCCAAGTGAATCGGGAACAGTAAATTTGGATTACTATACGACGACGAACGAAGATTTGAAGATGTCAATTTTTGAAATATCAGGAAAATTGGTCTTAACTAAAGAAATTCAAGTGAGTGAAGAAAGTAATAATTTAAATATTGATTTTACTACCCTTGGCGCAGGAATGTATCTTGTTAGGTTTGGGAATAAAATAAACTTTATATACCGAAAATTAATCATCAAATAAATGAGAAGATTAAAGGCAGCCACCAACAATGTGTTTTTTATGTTACCTCCAAAGAATGATTAAAGTTTTTTTTATATGTAGTGTTATTTCTAATGCATGTCATTAGTATGTGAATTAATTTATTTCTAATAGCATTGATGACTGACATTTTGTTCTTTCCTTCTGCTACTTTTCGATTAAAATAATCGTGCATTATATTATCCGCTGGCGCCACCCCTTAGAATTAAAACAACAAGTTCGCAGCGCCTTTGCTCCTGCAAGGTGTCTACACAGCACGAACAACAAAGCCACTTACATCGCGCAATGTAGGTGGCTTTTCAATGAGTTCAATTAAAAAATATTCTCGCTGTTTCTCTGAACCGTATTTACTTTTAAGTGATTACAAAAATGTTGTAAAATACAACTTCGTCTGGCATAAAAAATCACATAAAAAACTTTAGCACATATTTCAAAACAGTCTCTAACCAATTAGGAAAATAAGACTACGACATTACATGAGAGAAAGCTAACCAATTTAACAAAGCAACTACTAACCAAAATGGTGTGAAAACAATACCCACATTTCTACCGTGCTTTGAAACCCTTGGATGCTTACCAAAGAACGGCAAAAATCCAGCTTGGTTGGCATTGACCAACATTATCAAAACCGCAACCACTCCAAAAAGAAGATGTAAGGGTTGTCGTGCAGCAAGCTCAAGCCCCATTCCATAAATAGCACTCACAGCTATTGCTGTAAAGCCTATAGCTCCTTGGCGTTGTTCAAAAAGCAAAAGAAAGATATAGTCTTTTGCATTGGTCAATTTTTCCTTTGGTGAAGCATTTAATGCAGCGTCAAGCATCTTGAGTTGTTCGTTTTTTGTCAAAGCCGTTTCACCACTTGGAGTTTTTAGTCCAAAAAATGGCAACACCCAATTGGCAATCATTCGGGCTTGCAAAGGAAACAATACTTCAATTCCGTGAAGTGTAACAGGGATGATTGACAATACCAGTCCTAACGTTGAAATTTGAATTTCGCTCATAATGTATCTTGTTAAATATTTATTACTTTTGTTTACGAAGCAAAAATAGATAATTACTTCGGATTCCAAAGTAATATTTATGTTTTTATTATCTATTGGATTTCAACTTTGATTATTATGAACCAAGAATTTAGATGTGACTGCCCGATTACTACAGCCGTTGACGTTTTAGGAGACAAATGGATGCTGATAATTATTAAGCAGATGTTAATCCAGGAAATGGAAACGTTCAAAGACTTTATCGAAAGTGATGAAGCAATTTCTACCAGTATTCTTACTTTGAAACTCAAATGTTTAGAGGAAAACGGACTTATTGAGAGAAAAAATCATCCAACCAATAAAAAGACTAAACTTTATCATCTAACTGAAAAAGGATTATCGCTAACACCTACAATTGTGGAATTGGCGATATGGAGCGACCATAATCTGCGTGAGCAAAATCCTATTATGAGAAAAAGCGATGAACTTGAACTTATGAAAACAAACAAGGTGGAATTCATCGAGAGATTAAAAAAGCAATATAAAGAAAAACTGACTACAACAATGGACGTGGGATAATACTCTCTAAACGGTTGCACGCCACATATACGAGGACGTTGTGCTTCATTAAGCAAAACCAAAAAAAACAATGATAAAATTCTTTAGAAAAATTAGACAAAAAATGCTGAATGATTATAAATTCAGTAAGTATCTGATTGGTTTTGTCAGTTTTTAAAACCGAATCAAGTTCATGAATTTGGAATATTTTTTTTGAAGAAATATTCTAAATTTCATTTTTCCAAAAACTAATTTTTCAGTTTAATCAACTGAAAAGTGTAATGCGATTTCAGGACATGGCAGGAGAGTAAAGAAATAAACTCCCTTAATTTGAACATTAATGACAAATGATAGTTTCACTATTAAAGTAAATAGTTTTAATATCATTTATTAGTTCATAAAATATGAAACATGATGAAAAGCATTTTAAATATTTTCCTTTTTGCAACTGTATTTTTTGCAGCGTGTACTAATGGAAATCAACAACCGGAACAAACAGCACAGAATTCATCAGAGCAACACTAAGATCCCACAGTTGGAGTAGTAGAAGATGTTTTAACAAAAGAGGAACAAGATGCCTTGACTCCTGATACTAAAAGAAATGGTAGAGAAGGGAGAAATCAAGATAGTCGGAGCTATTTATGATATGGATGACGGAAGTGTAGATTTTCTAAAATAAAGAAAAAAGGAAACTAGACTGCACAAGATGTTAGGTGCAATAAAAAAATTAAATATGAATAACAAAAGTAATTTAATAGAAATAATAATCCGCAATATTTGCTTCATAGTTGGATTTTATCTTGTCTTTTTTGATCAAATAGACATGAGTACAACAAGAGTATTCGGATTCATTTTATTAATTTTTGGGTTTAACACATGGATGATTGGAAAGCTAAAAAAAGAAGAAATGTGATGATGTAAAAAGTTGAATCTTCAATTTAATAGATGATATGGTCACTCGCTAGCGCCCTTTCTCCTGCAAGGTGTCTACGCAGCACGAACAACAAAGCCACTTACATTGCGCAATGTAAGTGGCTTTTTAATGAGTTCAATTAAAAGAATCATTCCCCGTTTGACTCCTCAATTAACTCAATCAACAAATCAATCGCTTCCTTTACAAACTCAGGATCTTCTGCATTAGTTTCTCTTTCCAATACAATAATATTCTCAGGCATTTTTTCTTTGAGGCGATTAAAAAATGCTTCGTCAGATGCTTTATCTTCTAGCACGCCACCTTCGTAAGAATATCTTCCCACACCACCTTTTGGAATCATAAAGTAGGCTTTATCTTTAGTGTGTTGCAAGCGTTGGCAAATGTCGTCTGCCACTTTTATGATTTCTTCTTCATTCAGTCGAGGAACAAAAACGACAGGGCTGTGAAAAACAATTTGATGATTTTTAAATTCCTCTGGCACTTCATTCGGCGGAACTAAAATACCCAAATGCTCCGCACCGCCTGGACATAACACTTGAGGCAAACCTAATTTCCCTGCCACCGTCAATCGTTCTGGACCACCAGCTCGTAAGACTCCCCAGACATCGTCTGCAATTTCGCCCATCGCGTAATCGAAGACTGCTCCGATGATTCCTTCCTTCATCATTTGTTCCATCGCTCGGCCTCCTGAACCGACTGCATGAAATACGATTACTTCATAACCTTTGGATTCGATATATTTGATGGCTTCCATCGAGCCGCTAGTCAAGACACCTAAGTTGGACATTCCGATCAATGGTTTGTCTCCTTTCTCCATGACGAATTTAGTTTCTACTGCTGCCATTCCACAAGCTGCTGCTGCTGCGTTCGCGAGGATTTTTCGAGTGAACGAATTTAGTTTTAAAATATCACTTACCGAAAACATCATGGTGATATCTTTGATTCCGATGAAGCTGGAAGTATCTCCAGAGGCAATGGTCGAAACCATGATTTTTGGAAAGCCATAGGGTAGGGCTTGCATAATTTCACAGCAGGTAGAAGTTCCTTGTGTACCTCCTAATCCTAAAACGGCATGCACTTCATTCGAGGTAATTTTTTTATTTAAAATATCAATACATCCTTTTACTACGAATGGATTTGATTTTTCTCTAGTGGGATCTTTTAAAATTTCAAAGAGAGAACCGCCACCTTTTTCGATGACTGCTTGGCGAGAAATATCTGCTTGAATTCCAGGTTGACCAATTACACCAATATCCATTAATAACGCCTCATGACCGATGGCTTCAATTTGTTCTTTTAAAAATCCGGCCTCTTGATCTTTGGTGTCGAGGGTAACTAAAAGTGCAATGGTTTTTTTCATGTCTTTTATTTATGATTTTCGAAAATGTAGAACCTTAAATTCTGCATCCATAATTAGTATCTGAGATAACGCAAGAGTTTTTTTTTGACGCTGACTTTTTATGACACATTATGACTTTTTATGTTTTTTTTTGCGAGCAAAAAATAATTATTATTGAAACGAGGTAAACATAAAAAGTCATAAGAATTCATAAAAAGTCAGCGTCAAAGAAATATAATCACATCGTGTTTATTCTATAAGCCTGCGTAACTCTTATTTTTCATCAGGGAATCGCAAATCCGCAAATTCCTTGGCTGTTGAATAAACTGCTTTTTCAATTGGAATTCGTTCCGTAGAAGATCCCGTCCAAATGCCATCACAACTCGTATGGTTTAAAATATACTGCGCATCAACTGGATTTTCTAAAGCAGCACCGTGAGCAATCAGCATCACATCTGGTTTAATTTTTCGTAAAACGATATTGGCTGCTTCCGTTCTGGCAGCAGTTTCTTCTATGGTTTCGCCAGAGTCATATCCTTTCAATCCGCCTTTGGTGGTTCCTGCATGAAAGCAGAAAATATCAGGTTGCGCTTCTTCCATGATTCTAATACTATCTTCCATATTGAAAGCAAGACCGATGGAAACCATATCCATTTCTTTGGCTAATTTAAGTAATTCAATTTCATTATCAAGGGTAATTCCACTCTTGGTTAATACCTTAAATATTTCGCTGTCCTTATCGACATAACTGATTGATGGTCCGATGTTTGAAACAGATTCAACACCCATTGCTTTACATTCATTTAAGACCATTCGCATATCTTTTAATGGGTCGTTGGCGTTGAGGCAAGCGCAGATAAACGAGTCTCCTTTGATGGCTGGCATAATATCTTCGCGGGTGTAATCCAAGGTTTGTTTGTTGGAATCCAAGATGGGCCAAAGCATGGACATCGTTCCCATTCCATTGGCTCGAAGTCGTGCGCCTGAAAAAGTATTGATGCAATCGACTCCTGCTTTTTCTAACAATTGAGCGACTAGGCCACTTCCTGCGCTGGCGATAAAAAGAGGGATTCTATCTTCTATTTTTTTGCGTAGTTTTTTTAAAATTTCTTCGCGTGAAGTTCTAGGAGTAATCATAAGTTGGTTTTGTTTGTTTTTGATGGGAACGCGGATTAGGCGGATTTGGGCGGATGAACACGGATTTTTTTTCTCAAGAGCTCGTAGATAATTATCGTAAATCCACGTTTATCCGCTTAAATCCGCCCAATCTGCGTTCCCATTATTTAATTATTTAATAGTTTTTTATTTTAATAAAAATCAAATCACCCGATCATTTCCGCCATCAATCGGAACTTGCGCTCCAGTAATTTTTCCAAAAGTATCTCCCAACATCGCAACTGTCAGGTTCGCCACATCATTCGAAGTGACTTCTACTTTTAGTAAATTTCTCGTTTTGTATTCGTCAATCGTCAAGCCATAATTTTTCGCTCGTCCACTTAAAACTTGATCCGTCCAAATCCCCGTATCGAAAACCGCATTAGGATGAATCATATTAACTCGGATTCCTTTACCTCCTAATTCCATGGCAGCGATTCTTCCCAATTGGGTCAATCCAGCTTTCGCAACGGAGTACGCTGCAGCACCTGGTCCAGGAGCAGGGACATTTTTCGAAGCAATCAAAACGACAGCAGCCTCATGACCTAACTCTAAAAATGGTGTACACATTTTTAATAATCGTTGATGACTTGTTAAGTTGATGTCCAAACTTTTTTGCCATGCTTTTTCATCCATTGCTGCAATCTGGGATGATGGGGGAAAGGTGCCTGCATTGCTAACGAGTAAATCAATTCCACCAAAATGTAGCACCGCTTGTTCGAGTGCTTTTTCAATTTGTTTGGAATTAGTTACATCACATTGAATCGGTAACACTTCTTTTTGGGAAAAAGTAGTATGGATGGTTTTTGCAATATCGAGCGCAACCACGACTGCACCTTGAGCGATTAAACTTTCTACACATGCTTTTCCGATTCCACTTGCAGCACCGGTGACGAGAGCTACTTTACCTTGCATTGATTTGGGTTTACCAGCCTTCGCTAATTTGGCTTGTTCGAGGCTCCAATATTCTACTTCAAACAAATCAGCTTTTCCTAAAGCTTTCCATCCACCTAATTGTTCCGCTTGGTAAATCGCTTTTTTGGTGTGGCGAGAAATGTCTTCAATGATGCGAAGATGTTTTGGTGTTGGTCCAAAAGAGAGGGTGCCTACTTTTGGTAAAACTGCCCATCGAGGAGCTTGGTCTAATAATTTTTCACCTTGATTGTGAGCTTGGAAATATGCTTTGTAATCGCTCTTATATTTTTCTAAATCCTTGGTTGGGTTTTTAGAAAAAACAATGGGAGTTCGTTTCGTTCGAATAATATGGTCGGGAGTTAAGGGGCCTCGGTTAGTTATTTTTCTGACATTAGGTAAATGACTAAATGCAACGGACGCCGCAGAATTATCCAATCGCGTCAAAATAGGAGCGCCCCAAACATCGGAAACTTGTTTTCTAATTTTAGCAATATGCAACGCATCGACTTTTTCTTTTTTAGCTCCTTTGATAATTGTTGCTCCTTGTTTCTTTAAATACTTTTCAGCTTTGGAAACGATGTCAATCATTTTTTCATAAGCTCGTTTGGGATCGTTGTCAAAAGTAAAGACACCATGACTCATCAAAATCATTCCATCCAAATTCTCCCAATCTATATTTTTAGTCATTTCATAAATCGTCTTGGCTAAAATAAATCCAGGCATCACGTAGGGAACGATCAACATATTTTTCCCATAAATTTCTTGAATGCGATTTTTGCCTCCAGGTGTATTGGTGATAATTACCACGGCATCTGCATGAGTATGGTCGACAAAAGTGTAGGGAATAATTCCATGTAAAATAGTTTCGACGGAAGGATTTGGAGCAGCAGGATTGGTCATTGCCATGCGTTGATATTTTACCATATCGACATCAGTTAAAGTGGGCAGTTCTGCTAGTTTTAATAAAGCACTTAACTTCACGGGAGAGAATCCTTCTTCTTTGATGGTTCCCAGATCCCAACCACTTCCTTTCACATAAAGAATATCTTCTTCCTCTCCAAAAATATTTTTTTCTTTTATTTTGACGGAAGTATTTCCTCCGCCGTGCATGACTAGATCTTCGTCATTGCCTAATAATTGAGATGTGTAAACTCTTAATTTTAATAAATCACCATTTAGCTTTTTTGCTTCGTCATTATTCCAATTGCTTTTCATATATAGGTTTTAATTTTTTGCTAAAAGTAAGTAATTGTTCAAACTTTTTTTGCCACGAATTTTCACGAATAACACGAAATCGCTGACAATTTAATCTGGATGCTCTAATTAAATCTGACAAGTCAGATTTATACAAAATTTCACAAAATATTAAATAGTAAGTGTTTCGTATTATTTCGTAGATTTTGACTTGTCGAAATTTTTCGAGTAATAATATATCCCATCATGTAAGTTCGAGTAATTCGTGAAAATTCGTGGCAAAAAATTACACTCTTTATCCACTTAACTTTCGCTAGGTACGAGTTCATTTTATACCTTTGGAAAAACGAAAATCAACTTTTATGAAAAAGCGAAATTTTTATCTTGTCTTATTTATTCTAATTATTGGATCTTGTTCAGCGCCTGTTGAAAATCTTGAAGATGGAATCGTTTCCATTATTCCAAAACCAAATAATTTAGCTGTTGGCGAAGGATTTTTTCTACTCGATAAAAACTCAACCTTCGTGGTTCAATCTGAAACACAATCAAAAATTGGCAATCATTTTTTATCCTCATTTAATGTAACGCAGGAATTGCAGCCTTCTATTCAAAGAGGAGATAGTGATGGAAATATCATTTTTGAAACAAAAGAAACTATTCCCAACGAAGGCTATATTTTGGATATTAAAAAAGAGGTAATCAATGTTCAAGCAAGTACCGATGCTGGTTTTTTCTATGCCATGCAAAGTTTGAAGCAAATGATGCCCGTTTCTTTTTCCTCTAAAAAAGAACAAGAGGTAACTGGCTGGCGAATTCCTGTAACTAGAATTGAAGATGCTCCTGCATTTGGTTGGAGAGGATATATGTTAGATGTGTCTCGTCATTTTTTCGAAGTAGAAAAAGTAAAAGAGGTGTTAGATTTTATGGCAGAAAATAAATTGAATCGTTTTCATTGGCACTTGGCAGATGATCAAGGTTGGCGAGTAGAAATAAAAAGTTATCCAAAATTAACAGCAATTGGTGCATGGCGAATGGATTACAAAAACACCGATGAAACCAAATCTGATTGGTGGGGGAGACCTGTGCAGAAGGATGGAGAAAAACCAACTTACGGCGGGTTTTATACACAAGAAGAAATCAAAGATATTATCACTTACGCCAAGGAACGCTACATCGAAGTCATTCCAGAAATAGATATGCCTGGTCATGCACAAGCAACAATTGCTGCCTACCCAGAAATCGGATGTGTCAATGCGAGTAAATATGTAGCGACTGGTGGCGTTTTTCAAAACAATACTTACAACCCTGGGAAAGAAGAAACATTCGAGTTTGCAGAAAAGATGTTGAATGAAGTGATGGATTTATTTCCTTTTAAATATGTTCACATCGGCGGGGATGAATGCAATAAGAATCAATGGAAAATTGATCATGATGCACAACGCAGAATGAAAGAAGAAGGCTTAAAAAATGAAGAAGAGTTGCAAAGTTATTTTATCAAACGAATTGAAAAAATGATCAATGCGAGAGATCGAATTATGATTGGGTGGGATGAAATTTTGGAAGGAGGTTTGGCTCCGAATGCCGTCGTGATGTCATGGCGAGGAGAAGAAGGTGGAATCATTTCAGCGAAAGCAGGACATGAAGTTATCATGACACCCAATAAACATTGCTATGTTGATCTCAAGCAAGGGCATGATGATCTAGAACCAAACTTGGGATATTCTCGATCACTTTTATCGGATGCATATAACTATCAAGTGATTCCCGACACACTTGAAGGTGAAGAGAAAAAACTCATTAAAGGTATCCAAGCAAATATGTGGACTGAGTCAATTAGTGATTGGGGAAAATTGACTTACATGACTTTTCCCCGATTGTACGCCGTAGCTGAAAATGGTTGGACCAAGCAAGAAAATAAAAGTTGGGATGATTTTACGGATAGACTTTCTCTACAAATGAAAAGATTGGATGCTCAAGAAGTGCGCTATGCGGTAAGTGCATTTAGTCCTTGGATAGATCATAAAGGTAATGGAGAAAATATCGAAGTGACACTCAAAACAGAAGTGAATAATTTGAACATTCACTACACTTTGGATGGAAGTGAACCGACAGTAAATTCTACACTTTATAACAATACATTTACGGTTGATGAAAGTATCCAATTGCGAGCGAGAGCATTTAAAGATTCCGTAGCAGTTGGTTATCTCTCTGCCTTGGATTTCCCCATTCATTTAGCTGCAAACGCAAAGGCTACAGATAAGAATGGAAACACCCTTTCGAAGATGACCGACTTGAGTTATGGTCGAAATACTTCAGCAGATAAAGCTTGGCATCGATTTAAAAATGATGCAGAAATTATTTTGTCATTTGAGGAATCAACTACGGTGAAAGAAGTAGATTTTAATGCTTTGCGATATACGATTCTTGGAATTTATGCTCCCAAAAAAGTAGAAGTGTGGGGAAGTGAAGATGGAAAAAAATATAATTTGTTGGGAGAAATAGCAAAGCTAGAAAAAAGTTTAGAGCAAGGGAGAAATAAGGTGAACAGCCATATTTCTTTTTCACCAACGGCAGTTAAGAAGTTAAAAGTAAAGGCGTTTTCACATCGTCCGTTGGGCGAAGGACATCATAGGGTGGGGGAGAATAGTGTGATTGGGATTGATGAGATTGTGGTGAAGTAAGAGTTGTTTTTTCTCCCGCAAATGATGCGGGAGAAAAAATTAATTTTAGAACTAATTATAAATTCATCAAGACCGTCACTTGGTTTTCTAAATCCAAGTCATCATCCGTTTGGCTAGTAACCGTAAAGGTGTATTCCTGATTTTCAAAAGTCGCCTTATCCATAAAAGATTTTTGAAAATGTAATTCTAAATAATTAGTATAAAACTGTTGAAAATTAATTTTTAATTCTTCCAGATTGGAAAAATCTGAATTGGCGGAAATGGTATTTCCATTAAAAATGAAATCTTGGTCGCAAGTAATTTTTACGGAGAAAGTATCTAAAGTATTGGTAAATTCTTCCGCACAAGTGGTGGACATAGCAGATGAAATCAAACTAAAATCTTCCAATCCTGCAACACTTGTTTCATATTCATTTCTCAAAATAAACTCACCTGTAATCGTATCTACTGGAGTATATCTTTCATCAATTGAATAGGCTCGCAAAGTACCATTACCGATAATAGTGTAAGTCTTCGTACAACATCCTTGAATGATTACGGAAAAAATAATGAGGGAAAAATAAAATAAAAATGCCTTTTGTAAATTTTTCATAAACTAAAATTTTAATGATTTTAAAAGATTAAAAAATCAGCAATGATGGATATTTAGAAATACGCAGAAATGGAACTGAAGGTTGGGTTTATTTCACAGGATTCCCTTCTTAACCCGCTTTTTCGTAGGCTGCTTTTAGCCAATCTGTCAATTCTTTATCCACTTCCTTTTCTTCACTTAATTTTACTCGATGGGTACACATACTTCCAAAAGGGCCAGAATTTTCGAGTCGATCAGTCGTTGGTTTATCTTTTATTTTTAGTCCCAAATCAATTCGCGTTTTGGTTGCAGGTTTGATGAGGGCGAATTGTTTTTTTCGAATGATGCTGACGCTAGTTTTTTTAGGAGTGATGGTTACATCTTTTCCGAACTTCTCTACTACCTTCAACAGTTTTTTGTAAATAGGTAAAAGGCTTTCTTTTCCCTTGTATTGATTTGTCACCATGTCATCTGCAGAGTCATTATTTTCTTTTGAGAATTGAATAATGGTATTGGCAAAACCATGCGTTACACCATGTTCGCCTTTTAGAAATTTCATGGCTTCCCCATGTTTAGCGAATCCTTTTGCTTTCAAAATCTTTTTCCATTCTTCCAATGACTTACCCGTTTTTTCGGGCATATTGTTGATCATGGTTTGTAGTGCTTTATCCATGTTTTACTTATTATTTTAAACAAATTATTTTTCCAAAACCTTTTTGTTGGTTCTCCAACTTGGTAACAATATAATGATAAATTCCATTGGGAAAATCAGATATGTCAATTTCTTTTTGATTATCATGCTGAATGGAAGTTTGTAAAATCAACTGACCTGTCGAACTAAAAAACTGAACCTCGTAATTACCAATTTCTTCATTTTCTATTTTACCGTCAGATGATCTTGTATCAGTGATGGTAATATTTGATAAATCACAGTTTCCGATGTTGGCAAACGTAATACAATATATTATTTCAAATTTACATGTTTCAATGTTAAACGTGGGAGATGAAACATTTTTAATTATCAGAAGACCAGGGTCACAACATCTATTAGAAAATATTTTACACGCCTTGTATTCACAATTAGGAATATCAATAAATTCTGTACCTAGGATTCGAATATCTAATTGTAAGGTCATCTTACCATTATCGATAATTGAGGTACCTGAATTTTGAGCGGTGGCGGTTAGAATAATTTCTTGGTCA
>CAZMBP010000077.1:0-20034 GCA_964564545.1 uncultured Saprospiraceae bacterium | reverse complement strand
CATTCCTCCTGAGCAAATCTCATTCTCTGATATAACACCAACCGAGGAGGGCACTTATCCAGTTGTAATTCAAAATATAGATTCATTAAAAGAAAAAGTCATCATCGAAAAAGACATTTCGATTGTCATGCAAGATGGGACTAGGTTATCGGCTAATATTTTCAGACCCCGAAAAGAAGGAACATATCCTGTAGTTTTGTCTTTTACCGCTTATGATAAAGACAAAGGGCCAGACAAATATCCTCCACCATTGAATGCAAGTTATCTATCCACTCACAAATTTGGAAAGATTGAAGTAAGTCCTTGGACGATGTGGGAAGCTCCTGACCCTGCCTTTTGGGTATCACATGATTATGTTGTGGTGCAAGTAGATACTCGCGGATACTTCTCCTCAGAAGGGAAAGCTAGTCTTTTTGATCAGCAAAATATTGATGACTTCCATGAAGTCATTGAATGGGCTGGAACGCAATCATGGAGTAATGGTAATGTTGGTCTGAATGGCGTTTCTTATTTGGCGATTGCACAATGGTATGCAGCAACTAATGATCCTCCTTCCTATTTGAAAGCCATCATACCATGGGAGGGAAATACAGATCCTTTTCGAGAAGTGCTTTATCACGGCGGAATTCCTGAAACAGTCTTTACTCGTTTTTGGGTCAATCGAGTAAGGCAATGTGCCAATGAAACCAAACCACTTCCGCCGTTTCCAGTTTTTCAATTGGGCCATAAAAATCCATGGATATTAAAGAAGATTCAAAAAACGCCTCAATTACACTTAAATGAAATTAAAGTACCTGCATTAATATGTGCTACATGGTCAGATCAGGGGCTGCATTCTCGTGGTGCATTTGAAGGATACCAACAAATTTCATCTAACCAGAAATGGCTTTTTACACATGGGCGGGAGAAATGGTCTACCTATTATAGTCAAGAGGCTTTACACTTTCAAAAAGACTTTTTTGATTATTTTTTAAAAGGAATGGACAATGGTTTAGATACGATTAAATCAGTTCGATTAGAAATAAGAGAGCGTTTGGATAGCTTTCAAGTTCGCTATGAAGATTCGTATCCCATTGCAAGAACAAAGTACCAAGAACTCTATTTGAATGGTAGTAGCAATGCTCTTCAGACCTCACTTCCAAACAGTATAACAGCTGTTGAATATCAACCATTTGCTGATCATGCAACTTTCACTTATCAATTTGAAGAAGATACGGAACTGAGTGGTAATATGAAACTCAAACTATGGGTATCGACAGACAAAGGTTCAGATATGGACTTATTTGTGGCAGTAAAAAAACTGGATACCAAGGGAGCTGAAGTCAATTTTTATCTAAAAACAGGATTCACTAAAGGACCGGTTGCTTTGGGATGGTTACGAGTTTCAGAACGGGAGTTGGACATAGAAAAATCCACTCCATGGCGACCAGTATTAACTCATGAAAATCCTCAAAAAATTAACACCAACGAAATAGTACCTGTTGAAATAGAAATTCTTCCAAGCAGTACTATTTTCAGAAAAGGAGAGACTTTGCAAGTGGTTATTCAAGGAAAAGATATATTTAATCATCCAGCTATGGGACATCATTATTCCGTGAATAGAGGAACTCATTCGATACATACGGGAGGAGAGTATGATTCACATTTGTTAGTTCCTATAATTCCTAATTAGCACTTAATTCCAATATTACATGAATTAAAAATTAGTCGCCTTTTGTAGGCTATACAATTCTTTTTCTTCTTCTTTACCTCTCAACTTAGGCATCCCTAAGGAGATTTTTTTATACTCAGAATTAAGTTCAAGTAGTTGAATCATATCATCCGAAACTATTAAATCCACTTCGTAATCATTACACAATCCTTGAATCCGTGCTGCTACATTGAGCACATCTCCAGAGAATAAAATATCTTTTTTGAGTACACCAATTTCACCTGTTGTTACTTTTCCAAAATGAATTCCAGCTTTAAAAGTGGGGGCAACTCCAAATCGTTTTTTAAACCATTGTTCTTTCTTTTTTAAATTTTCTTTCATGGCAAAAAAGCAATTGATGCAATGATTGTTCAATTTATTTTTTTGGACTTTCCATGATAAAATAATCTCATCCCCAACGTATTGATAAATCTCTCCTTCATGCTTAATAATGGCATCAGTAAAACAGCTATAGTAAGTTCGAAGTAATTTAAAATATTCCAAATGCCCTAGTTGCTCAGCAAGAGTAGTCGAAGATTTCATATCCAAAAACATAAATATTCTTTCTTCCTCGATTGGAGTATGGTATTTTCCGGTAAAGAAATTTCTTAAAGCTCGATGACCAATGAATCCGCCTACTTCTAAATAAAAAAGAGAAAGAATCACCGCCACCGCTAATTGGAGAATGGTACTAATATGGATAATGCTAAAAAAGTAGTTCAAAAATTTCTGCCAAACCTTACCATCCATAATTGAAGTATTCATTTCCAAACTCGTTGCAATAGGATAAGTGACCAAGATGACAATTAAGAAAAAGGCTAAGTAAATAAAGAGTTTTGGAAAAAATCTTCTCGCAAATTTTTTATTGATAAAAATAGGAGAGAGGTATTTTATTTCAATTAATCCATTGAGTAACCCGATACTCCACATCGCTAAACTAGACAATAGGAATATTTTATAATCCATTTTTATGGCAGTATCAGGAAGTTCTTGAACACTTTGAAAGGAGGCAAATTCAACGAATAAGAAAACCCATCCTGATAGCAACCAAATTACGCCAAAGGGAATAATTCTTTGTAAGTTTCTTTTTGTCTGAGGTTGAGGCATAACTCAAGATTAATTTATTGGCTAGCTGAATCAGCCAATTTCAAAACCTGATTAACCAATTTGTAGTCACTAAAATTGAGGACAGATTGACTGATATTATAAGCAAGAGTTATTTTTTTTTCGGGACAATACCCCAAGTAACTTCCATATGTACCATAATGTCCGAAGTAAGTATCCCCATTATATTTGGATTCATAAAAACCAAACCCGTAGGGATTATTATACTCATTCGTAAATTTTGTAGTAGTCATTTTTTGCAATGATATTTCATTTATTATTTGACCATCAAATAATGCTTTGATGAAAATAGCCAAGTCATGAGTTGTAGAAACTAAGCCTCCTCCAGCCCAATCGAAGGAAGTATTCAACTTAGTCATGTCTATCTTTTTTTGGTATTGATGCACTTGCCGAAGATTTCCAACAGGTGATTCATAAAATTCAAAAAAGGTATTTTTCATCTGGAGTGGTTGCAAAATTCTTTTTCTTATCACTTCAGCTAAAGGCATTTTTTCGATTTGTTGAATAAGTAATCCTAACAAAACATAGTTCATATCTGAGTAGTAAAAATCTTCTCCAGGTTTGAAATGAGCTTCCTTGTTTAATTTAAATTGGAAGTACTTTTTTACAATTTTTTCAGGTGAATATTTTTTCTTTTTGTTGAAGTAAACGCCTAGAAAAAACCGCGTAGCTTTATCATTAAAAATATCAGCTAATCCACTCCGATGAGAAAGTAGATGTTCGATGGTGATAGCTTTTGCAAAAGCTTCTTTTTGGTGAAAATGAAAATTTTCTATATTTAAAAAATCAACACTTTCCAAGTGGTCATAAATTTTTTCATCTAATTGGAATTTACCTTCTTCCATTAATTGCATGATAATCGTAGCCACAAAAGTTTTAGTGATACTAGCAATTTTAAACTGGGCATCTTTGGCAACTTTCGTCCCTTTCTTTTTATCCAATCCGAATCCTTCCTGAAATAGAAATTGTTCTTCTGGTTTTTCTAAATAGAATAAGATGCTGTGCACTTTATTTTTTCCCGAATGAATGACCTGACTTTGAAGAAGGTCTGAAACAGTTTCGGTTTGGGCAGATAAATGAAAAGGAAATAGTAAAAATAGTATTAGATATTTTTTCATGACTCCTGTTCTTTTAATTGATGGAAAAACTCCCTAAGCGTATGTCTCCCATATTGATGCGTCGCCATATCCATCGCCATGACATGGAGAAAAAATTCAGTAGTTCCATATTCAGCCTTGCCCATAAATATGGAAGCTAGCCTGAGCAAAAATCTTCTTACCCAATCTGGGATGTAGGTGATTTTGGTTTTTTTATGAACAGCCTCAAAAGCTATTTCTGCAATAGCTTGATGAGATAAAATTTCCTTTCCGCCCACTTCGACAACTGTTTCGTTTTCCCATATAGTATCAACACATACTTTGGCGAGATCTGCCCCATGGATAGGATTGACTTTCGTTGCCCCATCACCAAAAAGATAGATTCTTCCTCTTTTCGCCATTTCATAGAATTCTTTCATGTCTGAAAAAAAACCACTTGGGCGAATGATACAATAATCTAATCCTGAGTTTTGTAATTCCTGAACAAATCGTTCCTTCGCTTCACAAATTTTTAAATGAGTTAAATTTTCACCATGCAAAACGGAGACATAAATAAATTTCTTTACTCCACTTTTAATGGCTTCATCCAATAGATTTTTATTCGCTTGATAATCTACATCCATGTAGGTCAATCCATCTTTTTGTCGAGTGATACCCACAGAGGAAATGACGACATCCATTCCTTCACAACAACCTCTTAAAGAAGCTGGATCTGTCACTTGAGCTTCTATGATTTGAGAACTAGGGATTCCTAGTTGTTTTAATTTTTGAGGACTACGTGCAATAGCTTTAAAAGCTACTTTGCGTCTTTTCAAATGTTGTACGATATGGCTACCTAAGTAACCTGTTGAACCTGCGACTAATATTTTTTTCATGATTTATTTTTTTTAGTGGCGATGGCTATTCTTAAAATCAAGAGCATCATTACGAAGGTCAAAAAGCCAAAGCCATATTTTTCAATAGGATTTTTTGCGAAAGAATTTCCAATGGTATTCAAGGTGAAAAAAGCGAACAGTATCCAAATTCCGATTTGAGTTACTTTGGGTTTTATGGCAAAATTTAAATAACCTAATTTTTGTGCTACGATTACTGTTGATAACATCAGAATTATTATGGATACCGATTCAAATTTCACCAATTGTTCTCGGTCATTTATTTTTCCAGCCCATACTATGTCGTAGGGTAGAACATGGAATAATATCAGTAAGTGAAAAATAAATAGTAACCCAAAAATGAATAGGAGGGTATTCCCTGCGGATTTATAACTTATCATAATCTATTATTTTTAATACCAATTAAAACCTAACCCGATGGTAAATGCCACTCCATCTCGATGTTCCTCATTATCTAAATAAACTCTTCCCATATGAACTTTAGTTTGAAGGTCAAGAGCGAAATTTTTCTTTTGCACCAATTCATATCCAGTACTAAAAGCAACTGCACCACCAAAATTCCAGGCTTCCTCCTTGAAGTCATCTACTTCATAAAAGGCAGGAAAGTCCATCGCCAAACCAACACCTCCATTGATCCACCATCGATCTTTTACCCAATATTGCACAGTAGGAATAAATGCATCAAAGCTTCTGTCCTTTCCTTCGTACTCGTAAATCATACCAGGGAAAGTAGCCAAAATAGCAAGTCGGTCATTGACCATCCATCCCAATTTTAAGTTAGGTAAACTGATTCCACCTTTTGCCTCCTCAAAAGGAATTTCCTGATTACTATCTGAAATACTCACGACTCCTCCTCCGATGCCAACTCCAAAAACAAAACCTTTTCTTTGCATCGGAGCACTATCTGCTTGCCCTAAAACGGCAAGCGAACAAAACGTAAAAATGATAACTAATAAATTTTTCATGATTTGATTTTAAAAAAAGTGATTAATAGTTTTCGTGACCATACAAAGATGAGGAAGGAATACCGCTCAATCGTCCTAAATTGTAAATGCGTACCTTTTGATGTGATTCGGAACTTTTAGCCTATTTTGAAGTTATGCTGATAAAAAAAGCCCTAATCAGAACGAAATCTGATTAGAGCGCTTGATAATTTTAAAAATCTAAAGGAATAAAAGGTTACTTAGTCTTTACTTTTCTAGTCTTAATAACCGCCTTTTCAATTTGCCAGTAGGCAGCTACCACACTAATGTATTCTAGTGCGATCAACCAAAATCCTAAGTCTAAGAAAAAACTTTTATAGGTACCACCATAAGGCATGATAAAAAATGGGACAGTAATGATTGCATCTAATACCATCGTTATAAGAAACATAGCAGCGCCTAATAAAAAACCATTAGTCTGATATCCTTTTCGATAATAAATATGAGCTCCGATAAGAGCTGCAGGAATTAAAACAATTGATAATACCCAATTGGCTTGTTGGTCTGCATCTGGAATTAAAGGAAAAAAATAGGAAGCAACAAAAGCAATAATGCCTATAGTCCAAATAATAATTGCAGAAATGGCCGCACTCTTTAGATTGATATTTTTCATTATATTATTTTAAATAGATTGAGGAATAGTTTGATTCCAAACCCCCGATGGTATGGTTGCTTGAACGTAATCCTTAAAATCAGTCGCTTTTCTTCCCAATACTTTTTCTACATCATTGGTCACTACCTGATTTTTTTCATTACTCAAAACTTCTCTAAAGAGATAATCGAATAACCAAATATAATCTGCGGGTAGTCCAGCTGATTGCATCATTGAATTATAAGCTTCTAAAGAAACAGCTTGGAAAGCAATCTTTTTATCTAATCCGTCAGCTATTGCTTTGACAACCTCTGCAAAAGTCAAAAGTCTAGGGCCAGTAATTTCGTATGTTTTTCCATTGTGACTATCGTCTAACAATACTTTTACAACTACCTCTGCAATGTCAGTTGTATCGACAAATGGAATTTTTGCATTAGGCATTGGCAAGGCGACATGACCTGCTAAAATAGGTTCTAAAAAAGCGCCTTCACTAAAATTTTGATTAAACCAAGACGCTCTGACCAGCGTATAATCGAGGCCAGAATTAGCCACCACTTGTTCGCAACGTTCAGCTTCTTTTTCTCCTTTTCCTGATAGCAAAACAGCTTTTTGAACGCCAGCTTTTTTGGCAACTTCCATTAGTTCTTGAATAGCCTCGAATGCACCTGGTACAGCCAAATCTGGATAATACACAATGTATACTTTATCCATTCCTGCTAATGCATTCGGCCAAGTAGCGGGATTGTCCCAATCAAATGCTGGATCATTTTTTCTGGTACCTAACCTTACATTTTGATTTTGTTGAATTAATCCATCGACTACTTTTCGACCAGTTTTACCAGTAGCGCCGATGACTAAGATGTTACTTTGATTCTTCATTACATTTAGAATTTTATAGAAGTTATTAGCCACTTCTAGGTTAAAAAAATAATTTAATTTTTGATTTGAATAAATGCTCCCCCGAGAGAAGCGATAAAGGACAGCACGGAAAACGCGGTTCGTATCCAATGGAGCCGATTCCATTTGGTTTCGTAAGAGTTTCGGAATTCAGATTTTTCGGTATCCGTCAACTCCGCTAAATCCAAAACATCTAAGGCATCATTGAGCGGTACATTTCCAAAAATGGTTACCCCAAATGTTCCAATTAAATAGAGTAAAGTCGCTACCAGCAATATCCAAAATGCCGTTCCCGATTTATACTGTTGAATTGTACTCATGGCTAAGACCAAAGGACTTCCCATAAAAATTAAGTAGAAAGCTGGATTAAGAATGGCTCGATTGATTGATTGCATACTTTCTAGGTAAGTGATGTCAATAATTTTTCGAGTTCCAGGAATGACGGATACGGTCCATGCATAAAATAATCCTGCAGATAAACCAGTCAATACGATGGCTGTAAATAAAGTGATTGATTTGAATGAAATTTCCATGATTAATTAATGTTTTTAGATTGAAGCCAATTTTTAAGTGTTTGATATTCTTTATCGGTTAGTTTTACCGAATCACCTTTCGGCATTCGGCGGTATACGAAGACTTGTTTGTGAATCTTCTTGGCATGTCTATCCATATTTTTTAGGGAAAATATTTTGAATGGATTTTTCCTTTTATGACAGATATTGCACTTTGATTTGAGAATTTGGAAGGCCTCTTTTTTTAGCTCAGGATCAGTCGCCCTAACCATTGCATGTTCAATAGACGCTCCGTTTACATCTGCTTTTTTGAAAGCAGAAAAAAGAGGGAAGTAGGAAACTAAGAGGCCCACAAGGAATAGATGAATTAATAATTTTTTCATTTAACTTCTGTTTTGATGATGATTACAGAAGCAAAATTGAGGATATAATGGAAGGTAAACTTGACCCTATCAGCCAATGTTATGACACTTTAAGCCAAATGAATTTTTTACTGAGGTTGACGGTATTCTAAGGGAGATTTTCCCGTCCAACGTTTGAAGGCTCGACTAAATGCACTTTGTTCTGAGAAGCCAGTTTGGAAAGCAATTTCACTAATGGAGGAAGAAGAATTTTTGAGTAAATCCTTAGAAATTTTTTCTTGCGTTTGTTTAATCAGCTCTCTAAAAGTAATTCCATTTTCGGATAATCTTCTAGTTAGCGTTCGACTACTCATGCCCATATGTTTTCCAATTTGGATAATATTAGGGATTCCACTAGGGAGCGTATCCTTGATGAGATTTTCTACATCTGCGGCAATTTTTATTGAACTTACTTCTATCCCTTTGGTTTCCTCTTCGACTCTTTCTACCAAAAATTTATTAATACTAATATCCGCTTTAGCAGTTCGGGTTTCAAGATCAGCGGTTTTATAAAGCATAAAATTTTGATCCTGATTGAATAGGATAGGGCATTTAAAAGCATCTTGATAGCTATTGCTATCTTTGGGTGATTGGTGTTTAAATGAAATACTGATGGGGGAAATATCTGTTTCGGTAATTGCTTTCAGCACAATTACGGAAGCAGAGAAAGTAGCTTCATTTGATAATTCAACCCCTCTTCGATGAGCATCGCGGAAGAGTAAGATTTTTGAAAATTCTCCTTCCTTCTCAACTTTAAAGACATAAGTATTGGATAAAAGATGGAAATAGCGTTCACTACGTTCATAAATTTCTTTAGCCTTTAAACATGTTTTCCAGGAAAGTCCCAAAACACCATAATCATCCATCTTCATTTCTTGACCAACTCGAACGGAGAATCCTGGACCAAGTTTTTGATCTAGTATTTCATGAAGTTCAAAAAATATATCTGCAGGTACGGCCTGTATATCATTTAATGATTCGATAGGAATTGGGAGGTTTTGAAAATCCTCTTTATCCATACCTTCCTCTAGGGCATGATTTATCATTTTTCGATAAAGGCTTATAGAAATATAATTCATTGGTAGTTTCGTGATTTTCTCTGATCAGCAATCCATTCGTTTAGTTTTCGACGGCCAAATTAATGATTACTTTTAAAAATCTTGAATCTTGGAGACTGTTTTGAATTTAGTTGGAATTATTTTTAATAAATGCCACTATGTTTTCATTGGCTTGCTGACTAGGAACGTGTTTTGATTTTTTCAACAATATATTTTCAGAAAGAGATGGGAATACTTGTTTCGCTCGCTTTAGCATTCTTTTACCAGGGAAAAGAACATCATCATCTGCTGCAATAATATGAATGGGGGTTTTAATATTTTTTGCTTCCTCTTTTTTAATTAAAGGAATTGGAGATAAATCCATCTTGAAATAAAGGAATACTTTTGATAAAAATTCCATAGCGAATTCATCCGATTCAGTAAACAATTCCTTCAAAATTTGACGGATATACTTTTTTTGTTTTCTCCATTTGAAAAATTTCATGGGGAGAAAAACTTTCCATATAGCCTTCAATGGGTTACCCTTGACAATACCAGCTGGAACAATCAAAAAAGCTCTGGAAATTCTTCTGGCATCAAAAGCTAAAGTTTTCCAACTGATAAATCCGCCAAAAGAAATCCCAACTAATGTAGCTTTATAAATATTCAGTCGAGTCAGTATTTCAAACATCCATTTTCCATAGGAATCATCTCTCATGTCTGGGCGAAATTCTTCACTCAAGTTGGGTTGTCCCACCACATCAATAGCGTAAATACTAAAATCTTTTTCTAAACCAATCATTGCTTCAATGGCAATAGGGGCGCATCCGTTGGAACCATGAATTAGCACCAATGGAGGATTGCTTTTTTCTCCAGTTAGAATAATGTTAGTATCTCCATAACTCGTTTCAATAGTTTTCAATTCGTAGTTAATGGGTAACTCATCCAACTTGGAATAGTACAATAATTCGATGTCTCCTTTTGATAAGGGTGGATTAAAAAATGTTTGCATGATAGTTGTAATTATATTGTTATGTTTTTTCTTTTACCCCTTTGATTAATAACCATAAGCACATGGAAAACTCTCCAATTGTGGTTGGTAAAGTGACCATAGCGGAAGTCGATAGATTATAATCTTGGACTAGAAAAAAAAAAAGAAAATCTATTAAGAAACTAAAGCAGGAGATCATGAGCAGAACCCCAATAATTTTGGGAATGAAACCAGATCGGTAAGCCAAGTACCCCAAAGGAAAAAGCCAAAGTCCAAAAAATATTTGAGCGATTCGATAACCATATTTTTGTAGGTGGAGAAAAAACAATACTAATTCATTTACTTGTTCTGAATTAAAAGTTGCTATCAAATTTCCTTTTTCTAACAATAAAATTGCAGCGTATTGATGTAGCATATTTAGACACATAATAGCTACACTAATGACTACACTTAATAACATTAATAAGGCGTGACCTCTATTTACCTTTTTGAATAAATGATACAAGGTGAAGGCTAAAAAGAAGTAGGCAACTTGCATGAGTAAATCACTCACAAATCCCAACCGAAAAATTAAAAGATGATTAAGAATATTATCTACCGTAGCTGCTGCGTCATTGGAGATGATCAATTTTGCCCGAACATACAACTCAGCATACATTCCAAATATGATGACCAATAAATATAAGACGCCTGCAATTCTTGCTGTTTTTTTATCTGAGTTCATTATCAATTTATTTGAAAAGAGTGAAGGAATACGATTACTAAACTGGAGCAGTTTAGCAATCGTAAATCAAAGCTTATCGACCAATTGGAATCATGTAGCCAACTGAAAGGGTACAACCTTGGTTAGTTGTTTTCTCCCAATCATCTGGTTGGTCTCCATCAAATTTGGTGTTATCAGTTAATCCCAAACTGTATCGAACATCCAATACCACATGACCAATACCCGCCTTCACAGATCCCCCAATTCCACCGATAGCGCTAAACTCCCATCGTTGACTTTGAGCATCTCCTTCATCAATAAAATCCACCTCTTGTTTTTCTCTATCTCCATCACCGATCTTTTCAGTAAGGAATCGGTTGGTAGCGTATCCAACACTTGGAGCAACAAAAAGATAGTAGCTAAATTTCTCCGTTCCATGTTGGGCTTTTAGCAAAACAGGTAATTCTATGAAGTTCGTTTTTACTGCAATGGTCACGTCTTGACCTTCCTCTATTTCTTCAAATTGAACTCCTTTTTGCGTAAAGTGTAATTCTGGTTGAATGGAAAAATTAGAAGTAAAACGGTACTCAAAAGGAATTGCTAAATCCAATCCCATGGTGTACTCTGCGTCATCTATTTCGTCATTATCTAAAGTAAAATAGGTAGCTCCAACTCTAAGTCCAATGGCATTTTGTTGCGCTAAAATTTCATTGGTGAAAATGCTAATAGCAATTAGTGCGATTAAAATTTTAATGTTTTTCATTTTTATTTTTTTTAAATGTGAAATAATTTATGATTTGTAAATATGTTGTTATTTAATAGTGAATGATTCACCTCACTATGTCCATGATTTAGAAATTTACCCCTAAATAAATGTTGGGTTCAAAGAGGAAATAATTCTTCCATTGATCATCTAATCTTTTAAACTCTGCTGGCGTTTTGGTGTCGATTATCCAGTTTTGACAATGAACTTGAGGTTCTATAAAAAACCGCTTATTCTTTCCAAAGGAGAGGTGATACCCCAGGTGATAAGAGGTATATAGCTTAAAGCCATTTCCTATTTTAGACTTTTCCTCATCCAAGTAGGTTTTGTATTGTGGCAAGACTTCAACGGTAGCAAATAGCCCCTTCCACAGCATCCGCTGATAAGATATTCCTAGTCCTGTTTCTCTCACATGCCCTGGGTAAAATTCGCTTTCAGAATCTACTTTATCCAAAAGTCCATCCCACCAAAGGATTCCCATAGGTTGAAATAATCGCCAAGTGGCGAACTTAACCCCGATGATATTTTTATCATCCAAAATACGTTTAACATGGAGTTCTATGTGCTGCGTATGTGTTCTATCATTCCAGGATTTTGTTCCTAGTTGAGGTAGAATTATTCCGGGAATGCTTACCCTATATTTGTGATTGACTTCAGTAGGTTTACTTAGTGTTTGGTTGCTCTGAGCAAAAGTGGAAAGGGCAACAAAAGTTAAAAGAACTATTAATAAATTTTTCATTATTGTAAACATTAAGAGTGAAAAAAATTGGTTGAAAAAATTTAATTGTTCTGGGTGAATTCAACAATCGCATTGTGAACCTTTCCAGCCAATTGAAAATAGGCAGTTTGGTTTTCATCAGTAGAAGCATCCATGTTGGTCATGAGGAGGTATCCTGAATTACCATTTTGATCGAACTGTAAATTACAGGTTGTTCCTGGGTCGCTTCCATCATGTTTAATATCACCATCATCTAAAAACCAAAATACACCTTGATTGTCTCCTGCCTGCGGATTTACTATCCCTTGTGGAAGAATGGCATTGAAAAGTAAATCATAACTTTCTTTTGAAAACAAGGCGGTTGATTGCCCCTTGGCTCCTTTCATCATATCCATTAAGTATTTCGCTAAATCTTCATTGCAGGTTTTAATGCTACCATCGGGATAAGAATCATTGCCATATAGCGGAAGTGGGGTGTCTTCATCCCAATATAATTTGCTAATATTGGCCGAGTTGAGATCAGATACATCATATGCTGTATGGTTCATTTCCAATGGTTGTAAGATATTTGTGGTGACGTATTCTTTGAAGGGTACTTCAGTAGCCGCTTCGACCAAATAGGCAGCTAACGATGTAGCTATATTGGAGTAGTTCCAAGTCGAACCAGGAGAAGTTGAGGCAAAGTTTTCCATACTATACCAATCACCGTCTTCTAAATAATATTCTGCTAAGAATTCTTCCAATGGAAGACTTTCTCGTTGTTGTATACCAAAAGCATTTAGCAATAATTGAGCACCCGCTGTTGACAAATCTTCACCAGGTAAAATATGGTAAGCCTGAAAATAGGCCTCATAATTATCAACTAATCCAGAAGTATGAGTAACTAGGTGCTTCACCTGAATGACAGCATTTGGTTGTTTTGGATTTATTACCTCCACAGGAAGAATGTCATTGATATTTGTTTCTAAAGTAAAGTGTCCTTGCTCGATGGCTTTTACAATGGCAGCCGCCACAAAAGTTTTACTGATAGAACCAATAGGTTGTGTGGTTTGGTTGGTGTAACTTTTGTTGGCATTGAGGTCTGCTTTTCCAAATGATTTTTGGAAAATAACTTCCTCATTTTTTACTACTGAAACTGCAAAACCAGGCGCTTTTGAATCATTGTAAATTTCATTTAAGACTGAGGTTAATTCAGCGGTTGTAGTGATGTCCGTAGTTTGAATAATCTTGTCATCATCGTCATCACACGAAAAAATTGTGATGGAAAAGAAGAGGACAAGTAGGGATAACAAGATTGAATTTTTCATAATTGTTTTAATTTAAAATTTGATTTTAAGAATGGATTCCCCAGTCTCAAAAGAATCATTTTGTTCTTTTTAGTTAGAAAAAATCCGATTAGATTAATGTTTGTTTTTTAAAAATAAAGTCGATACATGAAGTTCGGTAACAATCCAAATTGAGTAGTATGACCAACTAAATTAGGTGCATCGGCATCATAATATTCGGTTAGTTTTCCTTTGTTATTTGTAATGTTTTCAAGGTTGAGGAAAAACTCATGAGTAGTCGATGGTCGCTCAATTTTATAGTTCATAGATAATGTGATTTGATAAATATCTTCCAGGTCACTCTCAAAAGCATTGTCATAATCCCAGTAGGTATTCGTAGCTGGATTAGCTGCCACATTGCCTTCCGCATCTCTTAGAAGGGGAATAATTCGTTGTCCACCTCCCATGAAAAATTTTGCATTTACTCCGATGGTTTGATTTTTCTTTTTCCCTAATCCAACAAATTCTTTACCTCCAATTACATTGATTAAGTAATTTCCATTGAATCTAGTATTGCGTTTTCTTCCTTCCAAGGTTTCGTATTTTGACTCATAAATAGAAGTGTTGAAAAGAAAATAGTAGTGGTTTTGGAAGTATCGTTGCAGAGAAAACTCAACGCCATAATTTTGCCCAGTTCCTTCATTGACCAAATCAAAATATTCAATCTCATCTCCCTCGTTGATGGTGGCAAAATAACTAGTGTCATTATTTTCAACCGGTAAATCAAATAAGTGCTGATAGTAAACTTCTATTTTCCCGACTAAATTTGGCGTGAATTGATATTCATATCCCAAACTCAAGTGATGAGCTTTAAGTAAACCTAAATCTTGATTAGGTTGTGAAAAATTACCATTGCTATCTTCAACTTTTGCAAAATAATGATGTACACTTTCCATTCTACTATTCAATCCATATCCAAAGTTTAAAGTTGATTTTGGATTCATTTGCCATTTAGCAGATAGCCTTGGTTCTAACGTGTGTTTATTGTTATAAAAAACATTGTTATTGTGTATTCCTCCAACGATAGTGATTTTTTCATTCAAATTATGCTTCCAACTAACAAAGCTTCTAAGGTTGTCTAACGATTCATTAAAGTTCAGTAGGGTAGTCAGATTCACATCAGAACCCAAGCGCATTTCTTGATTGAAATCTTGATCAAATAAGGTATAAATTACTCCAGCTTGAAGTGTGTTTTTTTGATTGATTTTATGATGGTAAGTTGAACTAGCTCGGTAAGTTATTTTTTTCAAATCACTTAAGAAGCTTTGCGTACCCATCGCCAAAGAATCTGTTTTCTGAAAAACATCTTGTTCCAAATTTTCTAAAGAAACTGAAAGCGAACTTTTCAAATAACTATTTTCGGATAGTGCTACAGTATGATTTAATCCAGCATTAAACAAGTAAGAAGATTTGTCATAATCCTCATAAATCAGTCCGCTAAAAATATCATCACCCGGGGTGCTCGCATCTTTAGGCGTGGCATTTTCTAAATTAAACTGACTAGTTCCACCTATTCCAAATAGTGAAAATGTTCCTAGGTTTTTAGTAGGTAAATTTAACTTGAATGCCGCATCTTGAAACTTTGGATTACCTTCCACATCTACCAAACCTGCTTTGTTCAAAACATCAGAAGTGGAGTAGCGGTAATTTACCAAGAACGAACCAGCGTATCCTTTTTTCAATGGCCCTTCCAAAGTAAGATCAGTTCCAATTAATCCAACTCCAAGGATGGCTTCTAGTTTTTCGTTATTTCCATTTCGTAATCGAACGTCATAAATTCCTGATAGTACATTTCCAAATTCTGCTGGAAAAGCGCCGGTGTAAAAATCAGAAGTCGCTAATAAATTACTATTCAAAATACTCGTGGTACCCATTGCGGCATTTTGATCCGCAAAATGATTTGGATTAGTGATCGGGATTCCTTCCAATCTCCATTGCATATATTTTGGCGAATTTCCTCGAACAATAATATCGTTTCCACCAGTACCTGAATTAGTTACTCCTGCAAAATTAGAGGTGATCAAAGCAGGGTCATTGAAGCCCGTTGCCAAACGGTTCATTTCTTCCATTGAAATGGATCGAGTATTAATTAAAGCCATTGGGTTATTAGGTTGGCCATTTCCCTGAAAAGCTTTAACGACAACTTCTTGCAACTCGGTAGATGATTCTTTTATGGTGAGTTGAAGAATAGTTTCCTTTCCAGAATTGACTACAATATTGGGCACTAAGGTCGTTTCATATCCTATATAGGAAAGCTTTAAGGTAATCCTTCCTACCGGGATATTTTCTAATTTAAAATTTCCGTTTTCGTCGGTAACGTCTCCCTGCAAAGGGTCGCTACTGGGAAGGATAACTTCTGCGCCTATGATTGGCAGTTGATTATCGGCATCTAAGATCGTCCCTCTAACGGTTTGTGTGAATTCTTGTCCAGAGGCAATTGTTGACAATAGCAGTAAGACAATGATAATTGGGACTATGGGAAATAGACTTGGGTTTTTCATGATCTGATTTTAATTTTTTGACAAAGGAATCCTTATGCTAATAGTGTCTCTATTAACCATAAATGGATTTCTAATTATTGATTTGTTGATATTTAAAGACTTTATTCGTTAGACATTTTACGGCTCACCGTACCATTCTATTTCGAATAAACTATATTAGTTAGCTGGGTTTTCATTTTTTTTAATAAATGTTTTTATCGTATTGACAATACAAAGATGAGATAGAAATCAATGTTAATCGTGCGGATTTGTAATTGCGGACGTTTTGGTGAGAAATGATACTTTTTGAAAAAATGAAGATTAAGAATGTTTTATTTTCGTTGGTTCGCTTTGGAGTTAATGATAGTCATCAATCCAATGGTAAGGATCATAATCACAATAACTACCATACCTAAAGTTGGAAAATTATTGATCATCCCATCCTCAGATTGAAAAACAATCCATCCTGCTGCTACTGCTGCCATACCACCAACTGCTTGTTGTAAAGAAGCATCCACCGCCATGAATGCCCCTCTATCTTTTAGTTCAGGAATAATAGTGGCCAAAGCGGAAGAGGAAATCATTCGAGCATTGATACCTAAAAAAATGAAGGTATGAATAACCACAACTAGCCAAAGAGAGGTCAACCCTAAATTGGTAAAATTTGCGACTACAATCATGGCTACCAAAGTTCCCAAAGTAAATATTTTCAGTTTTCCATACTTATCAGTTAAACGGCCAATAATTGGAGCAAAGATAAAAGTGGCAACTCCAGCAGTTCCATATAAAAGGGGAAGATCTTCTTCGCTGATTCCAAGATTGTTGGTGCAAAAGGCAGAACTAAAAGTCATCAAAATAATATCTCCTGATACTAAAAGGGCATTATTCAAAAACACGATTAAATAATCTGATTGGCTAATTATTTTTAAGGAGTGCTTCAGCGGATTGGATTTGGTTGAATGTTGTAAATGTTCATCCACAGGTTTTATTTTCCAAAAAATCAAAGTAATTGCAATAATACCAATCGAAGCAATCAACCAAAAAGCGAGTTGCCAATCAAATGTGGTCGCTAAATAAAGTGCAAGAGGTAATCCTAAAATTTGACTCCCTGCAAAAGCCATTTGGACAATTCCCATCGCTCTACCTCTTTGGCTAGTTTCGAATAAATCAGTAACAATAGCAAAACAGATAGACCCGATCACCCCTCCAAATATCCCTGTAAAAACTCTTGCTATGATGAAAAAATCATAGGATGGTGCATTGGCACAAAATAAAACACCTAACAAAAATCCGCTATAAAAAAATAGTAATAATTTTTTTCTATCAAATTTATCAGCATAGCCAGATAATAAAATGGCAGAGATTCCAGCACTAATCGGATAAGCAGAAACCAGTAAACCAAACTGTTTAGTCGTTATTTCAAGTTGGGGGAGGAGGAGGGCTGATAAAGCAGATAAGACCATGAAGTCCAAAACGATCGTAAATAATACTATTGCAAGGATGCCCACCAATAGAAATTGATAGGAAGTAAATTTGGAGTTGGTCTGTTGGCTCATAGTGAATTTAATCTATTCTTTTTGTGATTTGACCCAAGCCCTTGGCGTCATGTTTTCCATTTTTTTAAAAAATGCATTGAATACGGTTTTTGAATTAAAACCACTTTCGTAGGCCAAACCCAGTAAGGTCAAATGGCTATTGTTAGGGTCTAAAGCTTTTTGTTTAAAAGTCACTAATCTAAAAGTGTTGACATATCCATTGAAATTATTTCCTATAAATTCATTTAACAACCAAGATAATTTGTTGGGATGGACATCTAACCTTTTAGCTAAAAAACGAAGCGATAGAGCAGGGTCGAGGTATAAATTTTCTACCTCCATACATTTCTTTAATTGAGGTAATAAAATATTAATTTCTTTTTCACTCATCAGCGATAACGAAGCCGTCGCTTTTTGAATTTCTTTTGCTGAAATAGCTGAAACCGCTTTTGGAACATAATTACTTTGCTCCGTAAAATTCATGCGTTCATAAATTTTTTGGAATCGAGTATCTGATCTAAGATTGTCCCATATCCAAAAATGTTTTAACGAAACAAGCATCACGGATCTTTCTTGATAGGCTTTTTCCAACCAAAAGATAGCTTCGTCAGGCATATTCAATAGAGCATATAACGAAGCTGGATCAGAGGAATCCATAAAATCCATATTTTGAATGCTTAGCAAAACTTCCTCTTTTTCACCCCTCAATATTTTTACCGTTAGTCTATCAATATTAGCAATTCCTTCGCCATTTGAAATTTCTAAGGCTCGATTAATTGCTTCAATCGCAGGTTCGTATTTTCCCAAGTACCCTAAAACTAATCCTTTCCAACGATGGGCTTCTGCAAAATTGTGATCAAAATCTAAAGCGTTTTGAAAAGCAAATAAAGCCTCTTCAAATCGTTCCGCAAAGTAATAACAAAGACCTAACTGCCAATGTGTAATAATGTGAAGAGGATCAGTTTCTAAAACTTTCTTCGCAATGTTGATCGCACGATCGTAATCCTTTTCGATAAAAATATAATAGTAAGTGATAAATTCATTTTGATGTGAAAGACCATATTGGATCGCTAAATTGTATTCTTTCAGCGCAGCATCCCAGTCCCAATCATAAAAAAAATGAATATATGCCATCACCTTGTGAGCGAGTGGTTCTTGTTCATTCAGTTGAATAGCTTTCTTAGCAGCATTCCTTGCTTTGGCGTGTGCCTCTGTTGATGAAATTAATCCAAAGCCTGAATGATGCAAATATGTTTCACCGATGTAAGCGTAGGCTTCGGCATAGTTGGGATCTAAGTCGACAGCACTTTGAAAATATCCCAAAGCTTTTTTTACATCATCCAGATCCTTTCTTTTCAAAAAATAACTTCCCTTTAGTAAGAGATCATAAGCCTCTGGGCTTTTAGTTGGAATAGAATGAAGGTGGGGTTGAATATTTAAATGACCAAAATGTTCCCGTATTTGATCGGCAATGAGTAAGCTAATTTCATCTTGTAATTCAAAAATATTTTCTAGTTCTCGATCAATATTTTTGGCCCATAAATGCGAACCATCCGCTGCTTCAATTAATTGTGCAGTAATGCGAACCTTATTCTTAACTTTTCGAATACTCCCTTCCAAGATCAAGTTGACCCCTAATTTCTCTCCAATCGTACGGACATCAACATTTTTATTTTTGAAAGAAAAAGAGGAAGTTCGAGCAATCACTTTCAAGCCTTGCACTTTAGTCAAGGCATTAATGATTTCTTCCGTTATACCATCGCTGAAGTATTCATTATCAGGGTCGGAGCTCATATTGACGAAGGGGAGCACAGCGATAGATTTGGTCGCATGTGAAGTGACTGGATTGGAAAATTCGTTTGATTTTTTCATAGGTTATTTTCTGGGTAGAAAATAAATGATGTTCTTTAGAATAAACTCTACTATCCCCAAAAATATCAATTCTTTTTTTGTTGATAGAAAAATCTAATTTACGGTAGAAATTAAGAATGGCAAATTAATTAAGTAATTTTTTTTTGCATGTTTTGGCATTAAATTTTAATAACAGCGCAGGTGAAAATCAACCATGAATATTAGAGTTTATTCTAAAGAATTTTGTGGAATCATTGCTGAGTCACTTTGGATAGTTTCCCAAATGGCATCACTCACCTTTCGATGTCCTGACACATTAATATGACCATCGATGATAAAGTAATCATCTTCGTTCAATATTTCGGAAAAATCGATTAATTGTATTTTTTCCACATGGTATTCTTCGATGTATTTTTTGAAGGCTAAGAAATATTCATCGGT
>CAZMBP010000076.1:0-6840 GCA_964564545.1 uncultured Saprospiraceae bacterium | reverse complement strand
AACGAAATGAATTAAAACGTTTTTCCTTAAATGGGAAATTATTGGAAGTGATTCCATTGCCAGGAGCATTTATTTGTCGACCCGTCATACATGGAAATGAAGTTTATTTGGCTACCATTTGGTCTGGTGATGGAAGTGCCAATACAGGTTTTGTTTCTATTTTAAATAAAGAAAATAAACTTATTTCCGCACCAGGGGGAAACACTCCAATTTATCAAAATGGGCAATTAGATTCCATGCATCAAACCATGAAAATTTTCCAGCATCCACATGATGTTTGTGTTGATGATGATGAAAATTTATATGTGGCACAATGGAATTCTGGGAAAACGTATCCAATTAAATTAATCCGAGTAAAATGATTAAAATCTATTTTTTATCCAACATAAGGTACAGGTTTTGCATTTTGCTTAGCTTGAGTTTCTTTTCATTTTTCCAAATTGGACAAACTCAAAATCACCAATTTTTTAGTGAAACTCCAATTTTTGAAAATGGAAAAAATGGCTACGCATGCTACCGAATTCCTGCAATAATAAAAGCTCCAAATGGCCAACTATTAGCATTTGCAGAAGGAAGAGTCAATGGCTGTAATGATTTTGGAAACGTAGATATTGTCCTTCGAAAATCAGATGCAAAAGGTAATTCATGGCAACAAGTTTCTAAGATAGTTGATTACGGAAAATTGCAAGCTGGCAACCCTGCACCTGTTGTCGACCTGCTTGATCCTAAGTTTCCTCAAGGCAGAATTTTTCTATTTTATAATACTGGAAATAATCATGAAAGGAAAGTTCGAAATGGAAAAGGTCTACGGGAAGTTTGGTATATCACTAGCATAGACAATGGAAATACTTGGTCCACTCCCACCAATATTACCCAATCAGTTCATCGACCAAATCATCCACCGAAATATAATTTCAAAGAAGATTGGCGAAGTTATGCACTTACTCCAGGTCATGCAATTCAACTTAAAAATCCAAACCACAAGGGGAGAATTTATGTCCCAGCTAATCATTCTGCAGGTCCTCCACAAAACGGATTTAATGAATATCAAGCCCATGGATTTTATAGTGACGATCATGGCAAAACATGGCAACTAAGTGAATCAGTTAAAGTGCCAAGTAGCAATGAATCTATTGCAGTCGAACTCTCTGACGGACAACTCATGCAGAACATTCGTCACCAAAATGGTTCACAACGAGAACGATTAGTTGCATTAAGTAGCGATGGTGGAAATTCGTGGGACACCACTTATTTTGATGCCCAACTCCCCTCTCCAGTTTGTCAAGCAAGCATTATTTATTATCAATTACCCAATAAAAAAAGAGCAATTCTTTTTTCCAATCCAAACAGTAAAAGCAGCCGAAAAAACATGACAGTAAGAGCAAGTTTTGATGAGGGAAAAACTTGGCTAATCAGTCGAATTATTCGAGAAGGAGAAAGTGCTTACTCAGATTTAGTTGTTCAAAAAAACAAGGAAATTGGATTGTTATATGAGCATGGGAATGATGGCGGAATTCACTTTGCCCAATTTAATTTTAATTGGCTGACCAATGGAAAAAATCATACAGATAATCCATTTGTTCAAAAAACAATTTCTGATAAAAATAAGTTAGCACAAGAATTTCAATTTAGTTTATCGCCTCCAGTTATTTCGTTTAATAACATTTTATTCGAAAAAGAAAATCAAATTCAATTAGTTTTAGGTCTTAAAGGAACTCGCATTCATTATACCCTTGACGAAAGTGAACCGACTGAATTATCTCCTCTTTTTGATGAAAAAATAATTCTTAAAAAATCAGCAACTCTAAAAACTAAAGCATTGCATCATCAATGCTTGCCAAGCAAAATTGTTGAAGAAGAATTTATCAAATTAGGGAAACTACTTCCAATTAAAAACATTAGATTAAACCAATCCGCTAATAAAAATTACCTCGGAAAAGGTCCAAAAGGATTGATTGATAGAAAAAAAGGAACCACTAATTTTAAAACAAATGAATGGCTTGGATTCTCAGGAGGAAACTTGGAAGCAACTATTGAATTTGAAAAGAACACTTCATTTAATAAAATTACTCCCAGCTTTTTGTCAGATCAAAATGCTTGGATTTTTTTACCAAAAGAAATAGAAGTACTAATTTCAAAAGATGGCAAAAAATTTCATTCAATTGCTAAAAAAGAGGTAGAAACGACACGTGAAAATTCAAGTTCAACGCTACATTTTTCAGAAATAAATTTTGAAAATCAGCAAGCAAAATTTGTGAAAATATTGATAAAAAATCTACCATCTATTCCAGAATGGCATCCAGGAAAAGGAACACCTCCTTGGTTATTTATTGATGAAATCATTATAGAATAAAATACTCTATGGAAATAATTCAGTTTTTAGGTCGGCTTCATCCGCTCATTTTGCATTTGCCAATTGGTATTTTGGCTATCGCATTTTTGATGGAATGGATGAGTCGAAAAGAGAAGTTTAGTTCATTCGCACCAGCTGTTGGTTTTGCCATCCAAATTGGCATGTGGAGTTCAATTTTGGCAGCAATTTCTGGTTATCTACTTTCATGGGAAGGTGGATACGACGAAACTATTTTGACACGACATCAGTATTTAGGAATTGCAACTGCTGCAATTTCAGTTATTGTTTATTTTTTGCATCAAAGGAAAAAGTCAAAATTTGGCCGAAAATTTTACTTCCCCATTTTTGGATTATTAATGGTTTTGATTGGCGTTACTGGACATTTGGGTGGATCATTAACTCATGGAAGTGATTTTTTAACCGAACCATTTTCAGGAGAAAAAGAAAATGGAAAAGTAGCTTTAACTAATTTAGATAGTGCACAAATTTTCCAAGATTTAATTCAACCAATTTTCAAATCAAAATGTGTTCGATGTCATAATGGATCAAAACTGAAAGGAGATTTATTAATGACCTCCATTCGAGGTCTTCAAAATGGAGGAAGAAATGGAAAAATATTCGAAGCTGGAAATCCAAAAAATAGTTTGTTTTTACAACGTGTTCATTTGCCATTAGAAGAGAAAAAGCACATGCCTCCAAAAGGGAAAAAACAATTGACCAATGACGAAATTGCTTTGTTAGAGTGGTGGGTTTCAACAGGAGCTAGTTTTGAAGAAATAATTGAAAATCTTGAACAGCCTGAAAACATCAAATCCATTTTAACAAAATTTACTCAATCTGACCAAAGCGTATTTGCTTTAAATATTCCTCCCGCGAATGAAAACACTATCCAAAAACTACGTCAATCTGGATATTCTGTAAAAATTATTTCAAAAGAAAAACCGTTTGTAACAATAAATTTACGTGGACGAAAAGACTTAGATAAAACGACATTTAAACAATTAAAAAAAGTTTCTCAGCAACTGATCGAATTAGATCTGAGTGAAACGAATATGAATGATGACCTCCTCTCCTATTTGGGTGACTTCCCTCATTTGCAAAAATTATTTTTACAAAAAACAGCTATCAAAGGAGCCAATCTAAATAAACTTAAAGACCTAAAATATTTGGAATACCTCAATCTTTACGACACTCCTTTAGAAGATAAGTCAGTCGAATATTTTGCCAAATTCGCTAGTTTAAAAAACCTTTATCTGTGGCAAACTAATATTAATCCAGATGTTATTTCTCAATTAAAAAATAATCGCCCAAAACTTAACATAAACTTTGGAATTGAAAATGATATTTTCGGAAGTGCTCAGTTAAAACCGCCTGTAATAAAGGTGGAAAATGATATATTTAAAGACACAATTTCGGTGGCATTAGAAATGAAATTTAAAGGCGTAAATATATTTTATACTTTGGATGGAACTCAACCTGACTCTACCTCCTTAAAATATTCTTCGCCTATTAATCTTTCACAAACCGCTGAAATTCAAGCAATTGCTTACAAAGAAGGCTGGTATAAAAGTGAAATCTCTAACAGATCCATTGTCCGAGCAAAATATCAACCTGCTGGAATTAAACTCAATATTCAACCAAACGATAAGTATAAAGCAGATGGGGCAAAATCATTAATCAACTTCAAAAAAGGAACAACCGATTTTGCTGCTGGAGAATGGTTAGGTTATCAAGGAAAACATGTTTATGCAACGCTAGATTTGGGAACAGAAGAAGAAATTTCGAGTGTTTCAGTTAGTGCTTTAGAAGCAACTAGTTCTTATATTTTTTATCCAAAAAATGTAGAAATATTGATTTCAAAAGATGGGAAGAAGTTTACCTCCATTGTTCAAAAATCTATTCCTACAACTGTTAAACCTTTGCCTTCTGAAATGAAAAATTTCGTTTTAAATTTTCCAAAACAAAATGCACAGTTCATTAGAGTAAAAATTCAAAGTAATCTAAAAAATCCCAAATGGCATCCAGCACCGGGAGCGCCTTGTTGGATTTTTATTGATGAAATTATGGTGGAATAAATCACAATTTTTCCAACAAGTTTTCAAACTCAAATTTTAATTCAAGTATAGACTTAATGTCTTCTTCTTGGGTTTCATTAACGAATGAAATAAATTCAATCGAATCCACATAATCAATTTTGTCCGCCTCTCCAATCACGCTATTGATGACAAAATCACCAGCTGATTTTTTGTCATCATCATCTAAGAAATAGATGTTCTCAGCATACAGTATGATCCGAATTTTAAAGTCAGGAGTCATTCTAAGAAGATACTCCCATTCAGAGGAGTCAATCCGTTGCTTCACCATAAATGAATCATACATTTCCAAAATAAAATCCCAATCTCTTGCAGGTCGGGCTGCAAAAAATTCCCAATGTTTCAATTCAGGTGCCTCGCCAATAATGGCTTGAGATATGCGCAACATCTTCGGACTTCCATTTGGTGAAATCGTAAATGTGTGAGGTTTATTTCTCCCCTCTCCTATTTCCCAAGCAAACACCCCAAATTGCAAAATCTGATTATCCAACATTTCTCTAGCAGCATGAGGATCTCTGATAATTCGAAACTTCTCTTCATGCTCTGAGAACCAATCCCAGAATTCATTAATCTTATTTTTTAATTGAGCCGAATCCATTTTTCTATTTTTTTGTAAAAGAAACTAATTTTCTCAAATTGTCCTATTCCATCCTTCTAAAGTTCTAACATTCTAATTGGAGTTTACTATTTTTGGTCAAAAAAATAAAATAACATTTCCAAAAATAAAAATCGCCAAATATGAAAAATCTACTTTTACTTGCCTTTTTATTTTTATTCACCTCAAATATTTTTAGCCAAGATACTTTCTCCATTATCGCAGTAGACAGCATTACTGGCGAAGTTGGAGCAGCTGGAGCAACTTGTGTTGATGGAATTGCTCAATGGGGCGGCATCCAATTATTGAATAAAATTATCCCTGGAAAAGGTGGGGTCAATGCTCAAGCATGGATTTGCCTTAGCCCACATATAAATCTAGACAATGCAATTACACAAATGGAAGATGGACTTTCGCCCCAAGAAATTATCGATTGGTTAATTGCAAATGACGCTTGCAATTCCCAAAATTTCAATCCTGAATATCGTCAATATGGGGTGGTTGATTTTGATGCAAATGGGAGCCCTCGAACAGCTGCTTTTACTGGTATGAATGCAGATGATTATAAAGGGCATCGAGTGGGTGCTGATTATACAATTCAAGGAAATATTTTGCTTGGAGCTGAGGTGTTGGATGGCATGGAAGATGGATTTAATAATACAACTGGATCGCTCGCTCAAAAATTAATGGGTGCAATGCAAGGAGCAAATATTCCCGGTGCGGACCAACGATGTTTGGCTAGAGGTACTTCTTCGACTTCTGCTTTTTTGAGAGTTTATAAACCTACTGATGATGTCAATGATCCTTATTTAGAATTAAGTATTTTGGAAATGCCGTTCGGTGAAGAACCAATTGATTCTCTCCAAAGTTTATTTACCACTTGGGAAAATACTACCTCAACTGAAACAATTTTTGGAGAAAATAAAGTTGAAATTAGTTTATTTCCTAATCCCGTAAATGAATTGTTACAAGTTTCCTTAAAAGGTGAAAATAACCTTGATTTATCTTTATCAATTTTTAATGCTTCTGGAATGAATATGAAGGAAATGAATATCTCAAATGCTAAAGCTTGGAATGACAAAATTGATGTAAAAGGATTTCCTGGCGGGCTTTACTATTTACAAATCAAGTCTAAAGATGGAAGTTCGAAAACTTTAAAGTTTATCAAAAATTAGAAAGAGAAAAATAATTGGAAAGAATATATCAATCAGAATTCGTAGAAGAGTTATTTGACAAAATGAGCGGTTCATATTCCAGGATGAATTATATCACTTCTTTTGGATTTAGTGAAAAATGGCGAAGACAATGTGTAGGGGAATTAGATATCCAAAAAGGAGCAGTCATTGTAGATTTAATGACTGGAATGGGTGAATGTTGGAAATACATTTTAAAGAAAGAAAATGAAGTAAAAAAACTAATCGCGTTAGATTTCTCCAAAGAGATGATAAAAAAAGCAACTGAAAACAAAGGGAGATTTGAAAATGAGCAAATAGAAATAAGAAGAGAAAATGTTTTTAAAAATGGAATAGAGAAGGAATCTGCAGATTATGTAATTTCAGGTTTCGGACTAAAAACATTCAATGAAAATCAATTAACGAAATTAGCATTTGAAATAAATCGAATCTTAAAACGAAATGGAAAGTTTTCATTGATTGATGTTTCTATTCCAAAAAACAAAGTTCTAAAATTGGGATATATGTTTTACCTGAAAAATATAATTCCAATTTTAGGTAAACTACTTTTGGGTAATCCAGAAACCTATAAAATGCTTGGTATTTATACGGAAGAATTTAATAATT